>CAYVUV010000123.1:0-4162 GCA_964455095.1 uncultured Binatia bacterium (SeqCode) | reverse complement strand
TCCGTGCAAAGCGTGGCAGCGGTCATGCACCCGGCGTTCTTCGTTCCCGACTCCATGCAGATCAGCGACCTGCTCGGTGACCTGCAGGCCAAGCGCGTCCACATGGCCATCGTGCTCAACGAGTTCGGCACCGTGATCGGGCTGGCGACCATCGAGGATCTGCTCGAAGAGATCGTCGGTGAGATCCGCGACGAGTTCGACATCGACGAGGAGGCTCCGATTCAGGACCTCCCCGACGGCTCGCTCCTGGTCGACGGCACCGTGCCGCTCAGCGACCTGCGCGAGCGCTACGACCTTCCCCTCGAAGAATCGCAGGACTACCAGACCGTGGCGGGTTTCGTCCTCGCCCGACTCAAGCGCATCCCCAAGGGCGGCGAAGCGATTCGCCACGAAGGAATCAAGATGACCGTCGTCACCATCGACAGCCGCCGCCTGCGCAAAGTGCGCATCGAGCGGCCGCGCAAGCGCAAGGAGGGGGAGACGCCGAAGGTCTGAGCCGTCGGTCGGTCAAGTCTCGTCTGCCCGGGCGCGCGGCCACCAGCGCCCGACCCGGTTGCGGTACGCTTCATACTCTGGCCCGAAGCTTCGCCGCAGTGTGGGCTCCTCGTACCACACTACGAACGGGTGAAGTGCGAGGAAGAACAAGCCCGTGTAACCGAGAATCGGCAGCGAGCCATAGAAGAGTGCGGCGCCAGCCAGGGCGAGTCCGGCACCGAGATACATCGGGTTGCGGACGAAGCGGTAGGGCCCCCGAATCACCAGTCGGCGCGGCGGATCGAAGGGCGCCGGCGTGCCTCTCCCAACTGATGCGAAGGTCGAGATGCACCACAGTGCGAGGGCCGCACCGGCGGCGCCGACAACCATGCCGGCAATCTGTTGCAGATCGATCTCCGCCGGGCGCGCCATGCCCGACCACGACAGCAGGCGGCCCGGTACGTAGATGAGCAGAAGGCCGATGAAGAGCGCGGAGTAGGTGACCGCACGGGCAACGAGAAACATACGCACCTCCGGTGCGACGCGTGCTTCTACATACACCGCCGGCCCGACGACGCGCCACCCCCTAGCCCGCCCAGGCGCGCTTCAACGCGGCGATGTCGAGCTTCTTCATCTGCAACATGGCCTGCATGGCGCGTTGGGATTTCTCGGCATCCGGTCCGCTGATGATCTCGGCCAGGACGCTTGGAACAATCTGCCAGGACACGCCGTACTTGTCCTTGAGCCAGCCGCACTGCTGAGCCTTCTCGTCGCCGCCGGCCGAGAGCTTGTCCCAGAAATGGTCCACGTCCTCCTGCGTCTCGCAAGTCACCTGAAACGAGATGGCCTCGGTGAACTGGAACATCGGACCGCCGTTGAGTCCGGTAAACCGCTGGCCGTCGAGCTCGAACTCGACGGTCATGACCGTTCCCGCCGGCTGGCCGTGAACGTCACGACCCGCGTCGCTGTATCGAGCCACGTTCACAATCTTCGAGTTGGGAAAAATGGCCGTATAGAACCCAGCCGCCGCTTCCGCCTGACCATCGAACCACAGGCACGGAGTAATCGTTCGACTGATTTGCATGCTGCTCCTCCTCGATCGAGTCTGGTCGCGGAGAGAAATCACCGCAACTATCCTCCAGTCGTTTGTGGATGAGCGAAATCGACAACCGACCTCACGCTGCCTCACAGCAGCGAGGTCACACTGACGTCTTCAGCGCGGGAAGCGCGGGCCCATGCCGCGCATCCAGACGCGGAAGGTCGTGCCCTGCCCCAGCTGGCTGGTGACGGTGACGGTGCCGCCGAGGCGGTCGAGCAGGCGGCGGACGATGTGCAGGCCGAGGCCGACACCGCCGTAGCGCGGGCTGATCGAGCCGTCGGCCTGACGAAACGGCTCGAAGACGAACTCCAGCGCCGCGGGCGAGATGCCGATGCCGGTGTCCTGCACGATGCACTCGATGCCGTCGCCGCTCGGCCGCGCCGTGACCCGCACGCGGCCCCTGGCCGTGAACTTCATCGCGTTGCTGATCAGGTTCTTCAGCACGACTTTGAGCTTGAGCCGGTCGGTCATCAACGGCGGCAGGTTCGACGCGCGCTCGACCTCGAAGCTGACGTCCGGTTTTGCCGCGCGCTCCTCGGTCATCTCGGCGGCGATCTCGTCGAGCAGATCGCCAAAGGCGACCGGGCGCAGATCGATCGGCAGCTGGCCTTGATCGAGCCGACTCAGATCGAGCGTGGCATCGATCATCTGGTGCAGTTGACGGGCGTTCTTCTCCAGGCGCCGCAACGGATCGCGCTGCACGTCGTCGAGCGGACCGAAGTCGCCGTCGAGCAACAGCTCGGTGTAGCCCATGATCACGTTGAGCGGCGTGCGCAGCTCGTGGGACATGGTCGCGACAAAATCCGACTTCAGGCGGCTGGCGCGCTCCAGCTCTTCGAACAGGCGCGCGTGTTCGAGGGCCATGGAAGCGAGTTGGGCGATGCCGCTCGCGATGCGCTCGTGCAGCGGGCTGAACGCTTGCGTGCGGCCGCGATAGCCAAGGCTGTGGAAGCCGATCACGTCCGCGCCGCGCCGCAGCCCGACGAAGAGGCTCACCGTAATGCCCCACTGCGCCGCCAGCCGCGCCGGCGTATGCGCCGGCTCGTCGGCGTTGACCAATTGCACGACCCCTTCCAGGCTGAGGCGGTCCAGCAGACTGCTGACGACCCCGGGTGACAAGTTGAGCAGGCGCATCGACTCCCACTGCTCCGAGCTGTCGCCCCAGCCCGACACGGGGACATAGGCCTCCTGCTCCGGTTTCCACAGCCAGGTGTGGCTGCAGTCGCAGCCGAAGACCTCGGTCGTCAGCTGGCAGAGGCGGTCGAGCAGCACCGGCTGGTCGAGCGTCGAGATCATCTCGCGCCCGACGCGCGCCAACGCCGCCGAGATCTCGGCTTCCTCCTGCAGTTGGCGTCGCGAGGCTTCCAGGGCTGCCTCGGCGTCCTTCAGCTCGGTGATGTCCTCGACGGTGCCCTCGTAGTAGAGCAGCGCGCCCTCGCCGTCGCGCACGGCACGGGCGTTCTCCGAGATCCAGATGACGCTGCCGTCGCGCCGGTAGATCGCCGACTCGAAGCGCGAGGCGGTGTCGTGCTCCTGCAACAGACGGACGAATGCGGCGCGGCGTCCCGGGTCGACGTACAGTCGGCCGCCGATGTCCGTCAGCTCGCGCACCAGCTCGTCCGGCGAAGCGTAGCCATACATGCGCGCCAACGACGGATTGGCGCTCAGATAGCGGCCGTCGGCGCTGCTCTGAAAAATGCCCTCGATGGCGTTCTCGAAGATGCTGCGATACTTGGCCTCGGCCTGCCGCAGCGCCTCCTCGGTGCGCTTGCGGTGCGCAATGCTCTCGTGCGAGACGAGCACGGCGGTGGGCTCGACGCCGAGCACCGGCGCCGCCGTGACCACGAACCACTGGCGCCCGGGCCAGCACGCCTCGATGCGAAATGCATCGCGCCGCCCGCCGAGCACCTGCCGAACCCCCGCGGCCAACGCCGGCGCGGTGTCCGGCTCGCTGGAGACCAACTCAGCGACACCAAGGTACGACGCGCCCACATGGCCCGCCACCGCCGGCGGTTCGCCGAGCGCCGCGGCGCGACGCCACGCGGCATTGACGGCGATGATCGTGCCGCTCGCATCGAGCACGGCGATCAACGGCGCCAGCGCATCGAGCGCCGCCCGCAATGCCCCCGAGAGCCAGTCCTCCGCGCCGCTCTCCCACTCCCTCACACTCTGCTCCCCGCGGCAGCGCCCGAAATGAGGCGCGGCGTGGAGAAGCAAGCGCGAGGCCGGCCTCCGGGATCAATGACGCATGACGTCAGCGGCGGGGCGAACGCAAAATGCCTGCACATGCTCTGCCCACGTGCACAAACCGGCATCATCGAATGTGCTCTGACGCAGCGCGCAACGCTGCTCTAGTCGCCCGCGGCGCCGTGGCACGGTGGCTGCACCTGCATCCGAACAACTTCCGAATATCCGCCACTCCCCCCCTCAAGCTTGGAGAGTCGGGGGGGGGGGCGGGGGCGGGGGGGGGGGGGCCCCCGCGGGGGGGGGGGGGGGGGGGGGGGGGGGGGGGGGGGGGGGGGGGGGGGGGGGGCCCGCGCTAGTACTCGAGGATGGGCTCGCCGACCTTGTCGATGACGGGGATGGTGC
>CAYVUV010000122.1:0-1911 GCA_964455095.1 uncultured Binatia bacterium (SeqCode) | reverse complement strand
GCGGAGCGGATTCTCGTCCTCGACGGGGCCATGGGCACCGCCATCCAGGCGCTCGACCTGCACGCCGACGACTTCGGCGGACCGGCGCTGGAGGGCTGCAACGAGCACCTGGTCCTCACCCGGCCCGACGCCGTGCAGCAGATCCACCAGGGCTACATCGACGCCGGCGCCGATCTGGTCGAAACCGATAGCTTCGGCGGCACGCGCATCGTGCTGGCCGAGTACGACCTGCAGGACAAGGTCTACGAGATCAACCACGCCGCGGCCCGCCTGGCGCGCGAGGTCTGCGACGCGGCATCCACGGCCGATCGCCCGCGCTTCGTTGCCGGCTCGATGGGTCCCGGCACCAAGACGATTTCGGTCACCGGCGGCGTGACCTTCGACGAGGTGCGTGTAGCCTACGCCGAACAGACGCGCGGGCTCGTCGAAGGCGGCGCCGACGTGCTGTTCGTCGAGACGCAGCAGGACACGCTGAACGTCAAAGCCACACTGCTCGGCATCGACGACGCCTTTGCCGCGGCGGGTCGCGTGTTGCCGGTCGTGCTCTCGGTGTCGATCGAGACCATGGGCACCATGCTGGCCGGCCAGCCGATCGAGGCGCTGTACGTCTCGGTCGAGCACCGCGACCTGTTCGCCATCGGCCTCAACTGCGCCACCGGCCCGGATTTCATGACCGACCACCTGCGCACGCTGGCCGAGATCTCGCGCTTCCCGATCTCGTGCTTCCCCAACGCCGGCCTGCCCGACGAGGACGGGCACTACAACGAGCTGCCGCCGATGCTGGCGCGTAAGATCGAGCGTTTCTGCGCCGAGGGTTGGATCAACATCATCGGCGGCTGCTGCGGCACGACGGCCGAGCACATTCGCGGCATCGCCGCCGTCGCGGCGAAGCACAAGCCGCGTCAGACGGTGATCGTGCGCCGTTCCGTGGTGTCGGGCATCGAGTCGCTGGTGATCGATCAGGATACGCGTCCGGTCATCGTCGGCGAGCGCACCAACGTGCTCGGCAGCCGCAAGTTCAAGCAGCTCATCGCCGAGGGCAAGATCGAGGAAGCGGCCGAGGTCGGCCGCGTGCAGGTGCGCCGCGGCGCGCATGTGCTCGACGTCTGCCTGCAGGACCCCGACCGCAACGAGCAGGCCGACGTCACCGCCTTCCTCGAGATGGTGGTGAAGAAGGTCAAAGTGCCGCTGATGATCGACACCACCGACGCGGCGGTGATCGAGGAGTCACTCAAGCGCACACAGGGCAAGTCGATCATCAACTCGATCAACCTGGAGGACGGCGAGGAGCGCTTCGAGCGCGTCGTGCCGCTGGCACGGCGTTACGGGGCGGCGTTGGTGGTCGGTTGCATCGACGAGGACAAGCAGCAGGCGCAGGCCATCACGCGCCAGCGCAAGCTCGAGATCGCGCAGCGCTCGTTCAAGCTGCTGACCGAGAAGTACGGCGTGCCGGCCGAGGACATCTTCTTCGACGCGCTGGTGTTCCCGGTCGGCACCGGCGACAAGAACTACGTCGGCTCCGGTGTCGAGACGATCGAAGGCATCCGTCTGATCAAGGAGGCCCTGCCGACCGCCAAGACGATCCTCGGCGTCTCGAACGTCTCCTTCGGCCTGCCCGCCGCCGGGCGCGAGGTGCTCAACTCGGTGTTCCTCTACCACTGCGTCCAGGCCGGCCTCGACATGGCGATCGTCAACTCCGAGAAGCTCGAGCGCTATCCGTCGATTCCAGAAGAAGAGCGCCGCTTGTCTGAGGACCTGATTTGGTGGCGTGGCGACGATCCGATCGCCGCGTTCAGCGCCCACTTCCGCACCAAGGCGCCGAAACAGACCGTCGAGCAACGCCGCGAGCTGCCGCTCGACGAGCGCCTGGCGCTGTACATCCTCGAGGGATCAAAAGACGGGCTCTACGGC
>CAYVUV010000121.1:0-2236 GCA_964455095.1 uncultured Binatia bacterium (SeqCode) | reverse complement strand
CCCGGCGCGATCGGTGCCGACATCGCGATCGGCTCGGCGCAGCGCTTCGGCGTACCGATGGGCTACGGCGGCCCGCACGCCGCGTTCATGTCGGCGCGCGACGACCTGCTGCGCACGATGCCGGGCCGGATCATCGGCGTCTCGCACGACGCGGCCGGCAACCCGGCGCTGCGGATGGCGCTGCAGACGCGCGAGCAGCACATCCGGCGCGAGAAGGCGACCAGCAACATCTGCACCTCTCAGGCACTGCTGGCGAACATGGCGGGGTTCTACGCGGTCTACCACGGCCCTCAGGGGCTGACGCGGATCGCGCTGCGCGTCAACGCGATGACGCGACTGCTCGCCCGGTTGCTCGCGCGGACCGACGGCGGCCCGCGCCCGCTGCACGACAGCTACTTCGACACGCTGGTCTTCGACCTCGGCGCCGACGCCGTACCGGTGCGCGCGCGCGCGCGGGCGCTTCGGATCAACCTGCGCGAGTTCGCGGCCGAGTGCGGCGCGCAAAGGCACGTCGGCGTCGCGCTCGACGAGACGGTGACGCTCGCCGACGTCGCCGACCTCGCCTTCGTGCTCGGCGGCACCCGCGTCGACGCATCGGCGCTCGACGCGGCGGCCGCGTCGCTCGGGCTCGAACCCGACTCGATCGCCCCCGCGCTGCGCCGCGCCGACGCGGTGCTCACGCATCCGGTGTTCAACCGCCACCACAGCGAAACCGAGTTCGTCCGCTACCTGAAGAAGCTGGAGAACCGCGACATCTCGCTGGTGCACTCGATGATCCCGCTCGGCTCGTGCACGATGAAGCTCAACGCCGCCTCGGAGATGGCGCCGGTGACCTGGCCCGAGTTCGCGAACCTTCACCCGTTCGCGCCGCGCGAGCAGGCGGCGGGTTACGCCGCGATGCTCGGGCAACTCGGCGCGTGGCTCGCCGAGATCACCGGCTTCGCGGCGGTGTCGTTCCAGCCGAATTCCGGCGCGCAGGGCGAGTACGCGGGCCTGCTGGCGATCCGCCACTACCTGGCGGCGCAGGGGCAGGCGCACCGCGACGTCTGCCTGATCCCGGCCTCGGCGCACGGCACCAACCCCGCATCGGCGCACATGATGGGTCTGCGCGTCGTCGTCGTCGCCTGCGACCCGCAGGGCAACATCGACGTCGCCGACCTCGGCCGCCGGATCGACGAGCATCGAGACTCGCTTGCGGCGCTGATGGTGACGTATCCGTCGACGCACGGCGTGTTCGAGTCCTCGATCGCCGAAGTCTGCCGGATGGTGCACGCGGCCGGCGGGCAGGTCTACATGGACGGCGCGAACCTGAACGCACAGGCGGGCCTCGCCAAGCCGGGCCTGATCGGCGCCGACGTCTGCCACATGAACCTGCACAAGACCTTCTGCATTCCGCACGGCGGCGGCGGCCCGGGCATGGGCCCGATCGCGGTCGCGGCGCACCTCGCACCCTTCCTGCCCGCGGAACCGTTTCCGCTGCCGGCGGCGAGCGCGAGCGCACGCGAGGCGGCGCGCGCCGCCGCCGGCGACGCCGCGGTGTCGGCCGCTGCGTTCGGCAGCGCGCTGATCACGACGATCTCGTGGATGTACATCCGCATGATGGGCGCGAGCGGCATCCGCAAGGCCACCGAAGTCGCGATCCTGAACGCGAACTACGTCGCGCAGCGGCTCGCACCGTACTTCCCGGTGCTCTATCGCGGCCGCAACGGCGAGGTCGCGCACGAGTGCATTCTCGACATGCGCAACCTGAAGGCCGACTACGGCGTGAGCGCCGAGGACGTCGCCAAGCGATTGATGGACTACGGCTTCCACGCGCCGACGCTGTCGTTCCCGGTCGCCGACACGCTGATGATCGAGCCGACCGAGTCCGAGTCTCAGGCCGAACTCGACCGCTTCTGCGAGGCGATGATCGCGATCCACGGCGAGCTGCAGCGCATCGCGTCGGGCGAATTCGACCGCGAAGACAATCCGCTCAAGGGCGCGCCGCACACCGCCGCAGAGATCGCCGGCGAGTGGACACACCGCTACAGCCGCGAGCAGGCGGCCTTCCCGCTGCCCTGGGTGCGCGAGGCGAAGTTCTGGCCGAGCGTGAAGCGGATCGACAACGCCGCGGGCGATCGGCACCTCGTGTGCACCTGCCCGCCGGTGGCGGACTACGCGAACCACGGAGGCGCGCAATGAACGGACCGGACCAGGGTGCATTGCGGCGCATCCCGCTGCACGCGCTGCACGCGGA
>CAYVUV010000120.1:0-44486 GCA_964455095.1 uncultured Binatia bacterium (SeqCode) | reverse complement strand
GCATCCCGAGTCGCATCAGCAGTGCGGGCGTGAAAAAAGGATGGCGATTAAACAAAAGACGCGGCTATGCCGCCAACGGAGCCGTGTGCTCAGTTGCAACCAGCCTTCCAATGGGTTACCTCTCCCGGAGGGAGAGGAACTGGGCCCACCGGATCCACTCCCCGCGCTCCGTATGCATCGGCGTAGGCCTTGTGGATACCGAGGCAGCGAGCCCGCAGGGAACAGGCCGCACAGGGCTCGAGGAACATGCGATCATTGCGCATCTCTTCGGTGACCACCGCGGGCAGCAGCGGCACCACCGAGGCCGGATCGTCGAAGGCGCACGGCGTGAAGCCGCTGGTGCCGAGGAAGCGCACCTCGATGCCCTCGCTGCGCAGCAGGCGCACGGCGGCGGAGAGGTGCGGGCGCACCTCGTCGAGCGGCGCGATGGCGCCCTGGTACAGATCGCGCCGGCGGTAGGGGATCGGGAAGCTGTAGGTCACCTGGGCGACCCGGTTGCCGCCGGCCGTGAGCTCGGTGGCCACGAAGCGGGCGTGCGCCTCGAGCCCGGCGACGTTCAAGCGCTCGACGACGCAGTGCACGCCGACGCGCACGCCGGCGGCCAGCGCGGCTCGGGCGCCGGCCACGGTGCGCACGAACGTCCGGTTGGCCATGGTCACCAGATCGGAGACGGAGGCCTCCCCGGCGTGTAGCGACACCACCGCATTCTTCAAGCCCGCCTGGCACAGCTCTTCGAGCACGCCCGGCTCGGTGAAGCGGATGGCGTTGGTCTCGAGCGTGACGTACACGTCGGCCCGCGCCGCGCGGCGCAGCCAATGCGGCAGCCGCGGATGCAGCGTCGGCTCACCGCCGCTGAAGATCAAGCTGCTCACACCGGCGTCGCACAGCTCCTCGAGCCAACGATCGAACATGTCGTCGGGCGGCGCGGGCCATTCGCGGCCCTGCCAGCACATGCGGCAATCCTGGTTGCAATCGAACCCGAACCACAGGATCCCGACCGGCTGCTCGCCGCCGCGAAAGACGATGCGGTAGTCCTCGTCTTTGACCGACAGAAAGGGCCGGTAGCGCTCGAGCGCCGCGAGAAACGCGCTGACCGCCGGCGCCGTCGCGGCGGGCGGTGGCGGGTCGAGCCGGGCCAGGCGCTCGCATACCGCCGTGAGAAACGCGGCGTCGCGCCGGTCGGCGAACGGATCGGCGCCGCCGTTGCGGTAGGAGCACGTCAGGTTGGCACTGCGGAACCAGGCCTGGCGCTCGGGCCCGCCGCCGGCGAAGTCGAGCTGCGTGGTGCGCCCCGAGGGCAGACGCACGAAGATCTCGCCGCGCCAGTCTTCGCCGGTCGTACTGATGCGCGCCGACTGGACCTGGTCGCCGAGATCGATGACCGCCAGGAGCGCGTCGCGCGCGGCGTCTCGCAATGTCGCAACGTATGGCGACAGCAGCGGCGCCCGCTCGGCCACAGCGGACATCGATCGAACGCCGGGGGCTTGAATGCCGAGCGCACTGCGCTTCGCCGCCAGCGCGGTGCGGACTGCGGCCGGCCCCCTCAGCCCGTCCTGCGCCTCGGCGAGGGCCAGCACCTTCGTGGCGTTGATGCGCAGCGCGCCGCGCGCGATGGCGTGGATACGCGGCGTGCTCGAATTGTTCACCACGTAGTGATGCTTGGCGACGTTCATCAGCAACACGCTGCCGTCTCGGAAGGGCGCGGTGTGGGTGTAGGCGTTGTGGCTGCCGTCGGGGTTGCAATCGATCACCAGGCGACAACCGGACGGCATGTTGAGGGCCACGTTGACCGAGCGCATCACCGGCGGGCCGACGCCGTCCATGTGCACGGCGATTTTCGCTCCCGGCATGAGCATCAGAAACGCAACCGTGCGGCAGTGGTCGAAGTCCAGCACGCGCCGCAGCAGCGCCATCGTGATCGGGCAGTGCGCCGCGACGTCGGTGAGACGGTAGCGCGACTGGTCCTGATAGGCGCCCGCGTCTTCATCGGTGGTCGCGGCGCGAGTCGCATCGCCGTCGAGCGCCTGCAGCGCCAGGCCGCGCCAGCCGGTGACGCCATAGGTGGGGTCGCTCTGGTAGGCGACGAAGCGATCGGCCAGCGCCAGCGCCTCGGCAAAAGCGCCGCGGTGGTCGAACTCGATGCCGAGGTCGACGAACGGCGTGTGGTCGAGGTGAAGATCGACCTCGTCCTCGGCGGCGCGCTCGCGACTGGCCAGGTCGGGATCGGGGCCGGACGTTGCGGCGGTGTCCACTTCGCGCCACGCAAAGCCCGACTCGGCGGCGCGCACCGCCGCCATCAGGGCGCGGTAGAGCACCATCGCGGAGGGCCCCGGGTTTGCGGCCAGGCCGACGGCGAAGCGCTCGGTACGGCCCCATTTTGGCGGCGCATCCGCGCGGGCCTTGAGGGTCATGTGGGCCTTCTCGCCACCCGGCCCCTCGTAGTAGCCGTGGATCGCGTGGCTCTGGATCGCCGCGCGCGTGAACCGCCAGCCGCCGTCGAGGCCGGCGGGCGGGTTGAGCATGCGCGCGATCACCGCTTCCTGCCCCGGGGGGATGACGAAACGGGCGCGTTGAGTGGTCGTGGGCGGCAAGGGAACCTTGCCCCACCCTTACCAAGGCTGGCGCGGAGTTGAAACGCTGTCGTGGCGGCAGTAAGGGCGGGCTGGTCGACGAAAGATGGGGACGACATCCTGCAAATCCGCGCTTGACCCCGTCCCCTGCGTCGCGGGCGAGGTACGCAAGTGACCGGCGCCGCGCCGTACACGCGCTGGCTGATGGGCTGGCTCGTCATCGTCTTCCTCTGGCTGACCGGCCTGGCAGCCGGCGAGTGGCTCGCGCGCCGCTACGGCGGCCTCGCCATCGTCGACGGGCGACCGGTCGCCGTGGAACCGCATGAGGAATTCGGCGGTGTGACGCTGGAGGAGCTGGGCGGCGTCGCGGTCTGGCGGCGCGCCCATCCCGATCGGCCGACGCCCAAGCCCGCGAAGGAGGGCTTCCGCATCGTCGTGCTCGGCGACTCGGTGCTGCAACCCGCCCGGGTCGAGGACCGCGAGGGCACGGCGCGGCTACTCGAACGCGAGCTCAACGAACGGCTCGACGCGGGCCCGTACGAAGTCGTGAATCTCGCCGAGGGCGGCTGGAACACCGCCCAGGAGGAGCAGGTGTTCTTGCGCGATGGTCTGCCGCTCGAGCCCGATCTGGTGCTCGTCGGGGTGACCCCGAACGACATCCAGGAATTCGCCTACCGCGACGGGCAGCTGTTCGAAGTTCGCTTCCTGCGCCAGCTCGATCAACGGCCCGTCAGCGGCCCGCTGGGGTTCCTCGCCGCGCACTCGCACCTCTACAACCTGCTCTGGCTCGAGTGGCAGGGCATCGAGCTGACACATGGACCAAACGGGCCCCTCGTGCAGCGCGCCATCGTCGAGCCGCTGCAGCGCATGGCCGCGCGCACGGCCCAGCGCGGCGCCGGGTTCGCCGTGCTCTGCTTCCCGTTTCTGCGCAGCGAGCGGTTCACCGCCACCGACCGCTGCGACCTACAGCCCCTGGTCGACTGGGCATCGCAGGCGCGTGTCCCGCTGCTCGACCCGATCCCTGCCTACGCCGCCTACCCGACCAGCGATCTCCGCCTCGACGACATCCACCTCTCGCCGCTCGGGCATCGCGTCCTCACTCAGGCGACCTTCGATTGGCTGGTGGCCGAGCGCTTGGTGCCGTATCGCCGCGTCCTGCCCGCCGCTGCACCGTGAGCTTCACTTGCGAGTGCCGGCTGAGTCGAAATAGGACCGTAAGGTATGAGCGTCGGCCGTACTCGTCTCCTCGGGTTCCTGAAGCGGACCAAGCTGGGTCAGAAGTGGTCGTTCCCCTGGGGGCTGAGCGAAAACCCCGGTCGCCACATCTGGCCCGAGACGGTGCTGATCGCGCGTTACCTCGATCTGCGACCCGGCCTGCTGATCGCCGACGTCGGGGCGGGGGCTGGCTACTGGACCTTCCGGCTCGCCGAAGCGGTCGGGCCGACGGGGCGGGTGTACGCGATCGACGCCGACCTGGACGCCTGCCTCAAGCTCTGGCACGAGAAGCGCGCGAGACAGCTTGGAAATGTGAAGGTGCGGTGGGTCGGCCGCAAGAATCCGCGTCTGCAGGCGGCGAGCGTCGACCTGGTGCTGATCGTGGACGCGCATCTCTTCAGCGAGCCGCGCGTCGAGCAAGGGCGTCGCTACCTGCGCCGCTGCGCGGCGGCGCTGCGCCCCGGCGGCAAGATCGTGATCTTCAACCGCGCGGTCCACACGGCGGAGTGGAAGCCTGATTTCGGCAAGCCGCTCGGCTACAACCAGTCGACGCCCGAGCAGGTCGCCGCACTGGGCGAGCCCGAGCTGACGCTCGAAGCACTCGAGCGCTTGCCCATCGGCGGTCCAGGTGCCGCGCACGGGGAGCTGCCCGGATATCTGCTCGTGCTGCGCAAACGTGCCTGAGCAGTCCTCACGGAGACCGGGTCAGCCAACTGCGCTTCCAGGCGAACAGCATGGCCAGGTTCCACAGCGGCTTACTCAAATTGGTCGCGCCGGCGCGGTGGCGTTGCAGGAGGTGCTCCACCTCGCGGCGTTCGATGAGCCCGTCGCGGTACGACGAAGGATCGAGCAGCAGTTCGTCGAACCACCCCGCCAGCTCGCCGCGGATCCAACGCGCCACCGGCACCCAGAAGCCGTGCTTCGCCACCCACCCCTGCGTGCCGAAGGCCCGCCGCAGGATCCATTTACGACGCAACCCGCGCAACTTGAGCGAAGACGGCAGGGCGGCGGCGATCTCGGCCAGGCGATGGTCGAGAAACGGGCTCCGCACTTCGAGCCCGTGCGCCATGCCGGCGCGGTCGAGCTTGGTCAGAATGTCGCCTTCGAGGTAGACGGCCGCCATGATGCGCAGCGCGCGGTCGACGGGGTCGGCCGCGGCGACGTTGCGGATCTCGGCAAAGAGATCTCCCGCCGGCGCCGCCGGGTACAGCGCGCGGATCTCCGCCGGTGTGTGGGTCATGGTCCAGGCGAGCCCGCGCACGTCGGCGCTCTGCGCTAGGGCGCGCGAGGCCTGGCGCAGGCGAAAGTCCATTCCGAAATGCCGGTCGCTGGCGGGCCACCGCGCCGCCAGCTGGCCCGCGACCCAGCGCTTGATCGGATCGAGCGGCCGCGTCGCGGCGTCGAGGCGATCCGCGATGAAGGAGTCGTACCCGGCGAACAGCTCGTCGGCGCCGTCGCCGCCGAGCACCACTTTGACGTGCTCGGCAGCAAACTTGCTGAGCACGTAGGTCGGCAGCACGGCGGCGTCCGCGAAGGGTTCGTCGAGATGCTGGACCAGACCGTCGAGGGCCTCGACGAGGTCGTGGGCGCTGAACCGCCGCACGTAGTGGCGGCTGCCGACCGCGGCCGCTTGCGCCTGGGCGGCAGCGGTCTCGTCGTAGCCCGCGTCGTCGAAGCCGATGGTGAAGCACGCCGGCGGCGC
Source organism: uncultured Binatia bacterium (SeqCode) (assembly GCA_964455095.1). Lineage (GTDB taxonomy): Bacteria > Desulfobacterota > Binatia > HRBIN30 > CADEER01 > CAYVUV01. The sequence continues at coordinate 38,999 of CAYVUV010000120.1, read as the reverse complement.
CACGCCGGCCGCCGCCTGCAAGATCAGACGCGAGTCGTTGCCGCCGGAGAGGAAGATCCCGACCGGGTCGTCGCCCATCAAGCGGATGCGCACCGCCTGCTCGAACGCTTCGCGCAGGCGAATGCAGGCGGTTTCGACATCGGGCGGCGGCAGCACCGCTGGCAGGCTCCAGTAGCGCTCGAGCCGCACGGCGCCGTTCTCGACGATGAGGCGGTGCCCGGCGGGTAGCCGTTTCAGCCCGCGATAGATCGACCACGGGCTCGGCAGGTAGTCGAGCAACAGGTAGCGCGCCAGCGCTTCGGGCTCGATCGCGGGCGCACCGGCGAGCGCCGCGAGAATGGCCTTGGGTTCCGACGCGAACAGGAACCGCTGGCCGTCGACGGCGTAGTACAGCGGCTTCTGGCCGAAGCGGTCGCGGCCGAGGACGAGGCGGCGGCGCTCGCCGTCCCACAGCGCGAAGGCAAACATGCCGACCAGACGCTCGACGACCGCGTCACCCCAGGCGCGGTAGCCGTGCAGGATCGCTTCAGTGTCGCACTGCGTTGCGAACCGATGGCCGGCCGCTTCGAGCTCGCGGCGCAGCTCGCGGTGGTTGAAGATCTCGGCGTTGGCGACCAGCCACGTCTCACCCGCCAGCATCGGCTGGGCGCCGCCCTCCTTGTCGACGATGGCGAGACGCCGATGCCCGAGCCCGGCGGGGCCGGCGACATGCTGCCCGGCACCGTCCGGGCCGCGATGCGCGAGGCGGTCGGCCATCGACGTGATCAGCTCCGGCGCCGCGGGCGCGCCGTCGAGATTCACGAGGCCGCAGATTCCGCACACGCGATGTTCTTTTCGCTCGGCTCGACGGGGGCGCGCCGCAGCGCCACCACGGCCAGCATCCCCAGCGCGAGGACCAGCAGGCTGGTGCTGGCGAGGATGGCGCAGGCGAGGAGCGCCACGTCCGCCCCGGCGCCGAAAAGCGGCACCAGCAGCATGGCGAGCACCGGCACCAGCGCCGCCAGCAGGAACAGCTTGAGCGGGTTGTGGCGCAGCACTACCTCGATCAGACCCTGCCCGACCTGGAGCGACTGGCGCACGAGGCGCATCTTCGACACGCCGACACGCGGCCGGTAGTCGACCGGGTGGAAATGGACGAAGGCTCCGGCCAGCGTCATGATCAGCGTCTGCGTGGTGGTGAAGGAGAACCCGCGCGGCAGGTCGGGAAAAAGCGGCACGATGTCGCGGCGGCGGAAGATCCGCAGCCCGGAGTTCGGATCCGGGATCCACTGTCCGGCGACGAAGCTGGCCAGCAGGAGGAAGAACACGCGCAGTGGCGAGCGCAGCAGCGTGCCGCGGTACAAGGCCCCGGTGCGCGCGCCGATGACCAGATCATGCGTCCGCTCCAGTTCGAGCAGACGCGGCAGCTCCTCCACCGGGTAGGTGCCGTCGCCGTCGGTGATGGCGATGGTTTCGTGCGCGGCCGCCAGGATGCCGCTCTTCAAGGAACGCCCGTAGCCACCGCGATGCGGGTGCGCGATGACCCGCGCGCCGGCGGCCGCGGCGCGCGCCGCCGTTGCGTCCTGCGAGCCGTCATCGACGACCAGGATCTCGACGGGCGTCTCACTGCCGGCAAACGCGGCGCGCACCGCAGCGACGGTGGCGGCGATACCGTGCTCTTCGTCGTAGGCGGGGATGATGACGCTCACGCCCTCGACTTCACGGCGGTCGCTCACCGGCGCGCCTCCAGCACGCCGCGCAGAACGCCGCCGCCCTGGCGCGCCAGCGTCGACCACGGCGTGCTCTGCAGCAGCCGCAACACGTGCGGCGGCCGCAGGAAGAACGAGACCACCGCCCAGCGGAAGAGCCGGCGCAGCTCGGCGGTATCCATCTGCGCGAAGCTGTTGGCCTGCAGCGAGACGTCCTGGTCCGAGAAGTCGCCGTCGCGCACGCGGCCCTCTTCCACCAGCCGCTTGCGCATGTCGGTGGCCAGACGCGGCGCGTAGAGGTTGAACGAGGCGTAGTCGAGCGGCAGCGCGCGGGCGAGGCGGATGGTCGACTGGATCTGCGCCCGCGTCTCCTCGGGGCTGCCGAGGACGAAGTGGCCGCAGGAGCGAATGCCGAGCCCGCGGGCCTTCTGCAGGATGCGATGCACGCGCGAGGCGCGCACGGTCTTGCCGAGGCGCGACGCCACCTCTTCGTCGCCGGTCTCGATGCCGACCAGAATCACCTCGCAGCCGGCGCGACTCATCAGCTCGAGGGTCTCTTCGTCGAGCACGTCGAGGCGGCACTCGGCCGACCAGCGCAGGCCAAGATCTGCGTCGATGATACGGCGGCAGAGCTCCTGAGCGCGGCGCCGGGTCGGGCCGAAGGTGAAGTCGCGGATGTAGACCTCGGAGATGCCGAGGCGCCGTATGCGTTCGAGCTCCGCGATGACGTCGTCGAGCGCGCGCTCCGGGCCGGGCAGATAACGCGAGGCGCAGAACGTACAGGGAAACGGGCAGCCGTAGCGCGTCAGGATGGTCGTCGAGCTGCGCCAGCGCGTGAACGGCAGGCGGTAGCGCGTCAGCGGAAAGAGGTCGTGACGCGGCAGACCGTATTGCAGCGCTCCGTCGTTGCGGACCAGACGCACGTCGGCGTCCTTGCCCTTGCGCAACACCACGCTGCGCGCCCCTTCGGTGCGGCCGCCGGCGAGCTCGATCAAGGTCGGGTCGGCGAAGTTCTGCACCAGGCCGTCGAACGAACGGGTGCGCGCCAGCGTCTCGACCGGAGCGAACGAAGCGACGTCGCCGAGCCCGTAGATCCGCGCCCCGGTGCTGTCCTTCAGCGCAGTGAGAAAGCCGTCGTCATGGTCGAGCGAGACGGCGGCCGTGAGCGAGAACACCGCCTCGGGTCCGAACGCCCGGGCGCGCTGCAGGGCCTCGGCCGGGCCGAGCTCCTCGGCGACGGCGTCGATGACGTGCAGCTCGTGCGCGGCGTCGAGCAGCCCCGACAGGACGAGCAGGTCGATCGGCGCCCACAGATAGTCGGCCTTGGTCGTCTCGCCGCACGCGTAGTCGCGCAGGACCGGCCGCCCCGGAGCGGGCGGATTGATGAGCAGGACGCGCGCCATCCGTCGACCATACTGCGCCGCGGACCTTTGACGCAAAGGGCATTTACTCCAAGAAAAAGAGGCTCGCGCGAAGCCGCGAAGACGCGAACTCCGAGCCCTCTCCCGGATGGGAGAGGGTTGGGTGAGGGGGATTCAACACTCTTCCAACCTCACTCGCCCGCGGTGCCGCGAGCCGTTGATCCTTCAGAAAGCTGAGGAAGAAGATCAATTAAATCCCCCTCACCCTAACCCTCTCCCAACTCGGGAGAGGGAACCGAGCTGGGCTTCGCGTCTTCGCGGGAGCCCTCCGACTCCTCGCCCGCAAGACTGTCGCAATACCGTGTGCTAACTGCTTCAGTAGGTTTCCCGTGGCGAGCAGAGAGACATCCGAAGACCGGCCGGAGGGCCCGTCCGAGCCAGGGCGGCGCGGCTCCGCCAGCGGCCTGGTGGGCTGGCAGGTGGCGCGGGTCACTGGCGCCTTTCCGACGTCGGTGTCCTTCTGGCTGGAGCGCGACGACGGCACGGCGAAGATCCAGATCCTCGTCCGCCAGCGCGGCGAGGGGAGCTGTTTGCAATCCACCCCGATGGGCGACGTCTCGTACCGGCAAGCCGCCGGGCTCAACGAGCGCGAAGCCGCCCAGGTGACGCGCGGCTTCGCCAGGTCGCTGGCGCGCGGCGTCGTGCCGATTGCGCGCTACTTTCCGCACCTGGGCGCCGAGGCCGCGCTGGGCGACGACGCGGTGCGGCTGCGCCTGGCGCAGAGCATGGGGCCCTCCATCGCCCTGCTCAGCGATGGCCGCGCGGGCTCCACGCAACTGGCGGAGCGCGCCTTGCCGGCGCTGCTGATCTTCGATCCACCCGGCATCGCCGAGTTTCTCGCGCCGGAGATCGCGGTTGACGGATCGCCGCTGCTCGGCTGGGTGTTTCGCGGCGTCTATCTGCCCAGCGTCGCGCGCCGGCAGAGCGTCGACTTCAGCGCCTTCGTGCTCGAGTTTACGCGGCAAGACCGCGAGCAGTCGGCGCAGCTCACGCTGCGCGCCGACGGCAACGAGACCAAGGCGTTCGGTCGCTGCGGCGACCTCGTGCTCAGCATCGCCCACGACGGCGAGACCGACGCCGTGCCGGCGGAGATTGCGTCGCTGGCCTCATGGGTGGTCGCGCTGCTGCGCCTGAAGTCGTCGGCGGCGCTCGAGGTTCGCGTGCCAAAGACGATGGCCGAGCTGCGCGCCGTGTCCCACCCGCTGCGCGACGATTCGATCGAGGCGCGCATCGATGACGACGGCGCGATCGCGGTCGCGGAGGACACCGGCCCGCCGCCGGCGCTCAATCTCGCGCTCGACCCCGACTGCGGCCAACATTGCGTGTTCTGTTCGGTCAAGTCCTACGTCACGCCGACCGATGCCGGCACCGTCGATCTCGACGACGTGCAACGCCAGCTGCAACGGGCCCAGCGGCTCGGCGTGCAGGAAGTGCGCTTGAACGGTATCGACCCGCTGCAGCATTCGCGCGTGCTCGATGTGCTCGATGCGATTCGCAGTCTGGGGTTCCCCAAGCTGACGGTGTACTCGCCGGGCCGGCGACTCGCCGACGCGGCCTTCCGCAAGGAATTTCTCCAGCGCGTCCCGGCGCAGTTGAAGGTCTCGGTTCCGCTCTACGGTCTGACCGCCGCCACGCACGACACGGTCACGGGCAGCCCCGGCTCGCACCGCGAGGTGATGGAAGCGATCGCCGGACTGCGCGCCGAGGCCGCGCCCGATGCGCTGCAGATCAGCACGATCTTCGTCAAGCAGAACGTGCACGAAATCGTGCCGATGCTGCGCTGGCTGCGCAAAGAGGGGTTGGACGAGTACGTCCACGCCCACCTGCCCTACCCCATGCGCCCGACGACGCGCGACCCGTACGTCGACTCGGCGATGCGGGAGACCGAGCTCATGCAGCGATTGCTGGTCGATGTGCGTCCGCTCGGCGCCGACGAGCGCTCCTGGGTGCTGGCCGTGGTGACCAGCGCCTTCCGACACCCCTGTGTGCGCTGGCAAGCCGAGGCCAGCACCGGGCTCCCCGTCCTCGGCGCCGAGTTCCCCGACCGCGTCGTCCCGCTCGCCGGCACCGAGTACCGGAGCGGCAAGTTCGTCCACGCCAGCGGCACCGCCGGCGAGGCGGACGCGTTCGCCGTCGCCGTCGTCGAGTGCCCGCACATCGCCACCTGCGCGCTGGCGGCGGTCTGTCCCGGTGAGCACTACAGCGTCTACGCCGAGCGCTACGGGCTCGGTGAGTTCACCGCCGTGACGCCGGCCGACCTCTACTGGGCGACGCCCACCGCACGCCCGCCCAAGCGCGGCGCCGGGGTCTGGAGCATGGCGAAGGCGGCGCTGCGCTCGCGGCAGCGCTAGTTTCCGGAAACGGAATCCCCAAGGATTCGGCCGCGGCTCCGATGCCACCCTCGAGACCCACCGGCACCAACGCCGACGCCCTGCTGCTCGGCGCGTTGCTGGTCGTTGTGCCGCTGCTGCTGGGCTGGACCATAGGCTGGGCGCTGCGGCCCGTCGTCCAGCGGCTGACCGGCTGGAAGCGCGCGGTCGTCGCGGTCCTCTTCGCCATGGCGCCGCTGTCGATTGCGCTGCCGGTCGCGGGCGCGATTCCGGTCGTCGGCTCCTGGGACGTGGTGCTGGTGTTCTTCTGGATCGCGTTGGCACTGCTGCTCTCGTCGCTGCATTCACCGGCGACGCATTCGCGCGCCGCGCTGGTCGTCATCCCGTTGCTCACGCTGCTGATGCTCGAGGTCGCCTCGCGCGTCGCGCTGACGGATCCGCAGGCGTATCCGCCGGCGCGCGAAGCCCGCCTGGTGGTCAGCTTCTCCAACCGCGACCCGCCGTGCGAGGCGATCTTCCCCGACGCGACGGGCTTCATCGATGCCCGCGCCCGCGACGCGGGGGACCAACCGATCACGGTCGTGCACATCGGCGACTCGATGGTGTGGGGCAACAGCGTGGCGCGCGCGGAGGCGTTCCCGTCGCTGCTCGCCACGCTGCAGCCCGGCGTCGCGCACATCAACTCCGGCTCGCCCGCTGCGGGTCCGGACAGCGAGCTCATTACGGCCGGCCACTGGATCGAGCAGAAGCACATCGACCTCGCCGTCGTCTACTTCTTCATGGGCAACGACGTGCACGACATCGATCGCGCCTACAGCTGCTGCGCGATGGGACCGCTGCTCGACTGGCAGGGCGCCGAGCTGCGGCCGCGCTGCGAGCGTCTCGAATGGACCTTCCCCGTCGGCGTGCTGCTCTCGGCCAGTCCGCCGCCGTACCCGCTGCGCGTCGCCTCCGGCTGGTCGTCGTTCGCCAACCACGCGACGACCGGATTCGACAAGCTCAACAGCTGGATCCTCCTCAAGCAGCTCTTCAACGTGAACTTCGGCACCTGGAAAGTGGTGCCCCTCGAGCAGCGGTTTGAGAAAACGGAGCGCATCCTCGCCGCGCTGCGCGACAAGTTCCGCCAGGCCGACGTGCCGCTGCTGCTGGTGGTGCTGCCGTATCGCCAGACGCTGGAGCGCGCCAACGGCCTCGAGCCCTCAGCCAACGATGCCTGGGAGACACTCGAGGAAGGACGTGCCGGCCAGCAACGCGTCGTCGACATCGCACACCGCCTCGGCATCGACGTGCTCGACCCGTGGGACTTGTTGAAGGACGCGATCGGCCGCGAGGGCGTCGAGAAATGGTTCGCCCACGACTATCCGGGCGACGTGCACTTCAGCCCCGCAGGGCATGCGCTGCTGGCGCATTGGCTCGCCCCGCAGCTCGAGCAGCGCGAGACCAGGGCTGTTGCCAAGCGCTAACTGCGGGCCGCCTGCAGCCTTCCGAACGCGTTCTTGACCATCTCGCCGGCGACGCTCGGCAGCGCCCGCGGATTGAAGAGAATGTTGGTGGTGAGGTTGCACTCGTGCGTGCACTTGCAGTGCGTGTCCAGGATGCGCGCGCGCATGCGGGCGGCCTCCTCGCTAGCCCAGATCTGCTGGAAGTCGAGGCCAGCCTGGCGCAGGTCGCCGAGCTCGTCGCCGAGGATCTCACAGGGACGCACCAGCCCGCGCTCCGAGATCACCACCGAAAGGCGTGCCGCGTAGCACGGCAGCTCGAAGCCGCCACCGCGTCCGACGCGATCGACAATCCCGTGCATGACGTTGTCCTTGGCCTGTACGATCGCGCCGACGAGCCCGGCAAATCCCGGCACTCGCCCGACTCGCACGGCTTGCTCGAGATGCCGCGTCGCCTCGGCATACACACCCGGCGCGAGATCGGCGGTGGCGGGATCTTCGGGCTCGCCGCGCGTCCGCGCGATGACAACCGAGTCAAACCGATGGTCGTTGATCAGGAAATCGAGACTTTCACGCCAGGCGTGCTGATTGTCTGCGCTGAGCGGGAATATCGCCCCGACGCCGAGATTGGCATAGCGCCGACGCAGCGGCTCGAGAGCCGCGTAGGTCTGACACCAGCGCTCGAATGCGCCGGAGCGGCGCGCGATGGCATCGTGCAACTCCTGCAGTCCAAGCAGCGAGAGATCGAGGTTGAAGTGGACGTTCCGGTGTCGCTCGCACAGCGTTTCGACGACCTCCAGCGTGCGATCGGTAAACCAACCGTTCGACGGAATCGTCACATGCTCCACCTCGTTCTGCTCGACGAACGCGGAGACCACATCGGGAAGATCCTGGCGAATGACCGGCTCACCGCCCCCGATCAGCAACCACGGAAAGGGGGCCATCGAGCGCGACACGGTTCGAATCTCGTCGAGCGTCAGCTCCTGGCTCGCATCGGCGTCCGCAATCGGCTTCCAATAGAAGCACATGCGGCAACGCAGATTGCACCGCGCGGTGACGAACAGAATCACCTGGACCGGTTGATCCTTGCGCACCATCCGACTGGCAAGGCGCGCCAGCTTCATGCCAGCCTCGAGAGCGTGAAGCAGCGCTTGCGGACATCATCGACCAAAGCCGCCGCCACGGCGGCGCCGCCCACCAGCATCTCGACGAAATGCACCGCCGCCGACAAGATTGCGGACGGCACTCCCTCCTGACGCGCCACCAGCTGGTAGTAGGACCAATTGAGCATGAGATGGGTGGCGCCGGCCGCGCCCACGACCAGATCAGCCGGCAGCCCGAGACCAAGGATCTTGGCGATCAGTCCAGCGGCCACGAGATAGGCGGTGGCGACGCTGGCCATGACCGAGGGGCGGTGGTGGTGGCCAATACCGGCCAGGACCTCGCGCGGCAGCGCGGCGCCGCGCGCCCAGAGTTGGCTCGCGATCCAGTACGATTTCGTCCAGTCCTCGCGGAGCAGTTTGCCCAGGCTGAGCTCCTTGAGGTGCTCGACAGCCAGGGCCTGATCGAGCACGATTCGATCCCCAGCGACCGCCATCGCCGCACCCAAGGCGTTGTCCTCAGCGGCTGCGGCCTGTTCGTCGAAGCCACCGCAGCGGGCCAGGACATCACGCGGGATCGCCGTCAGAGACGTGTTGAGCGTCCCCAGACGATCGGACAGGCTGCTCAGCATGTGGACCGAGTAGAGGTTCTTGTGGCGCGCGTACCAGGTCTTCGCAGGGCAGTCGACAGAGAACGTTGAGGTCACGGCGGCCGGGGGATCAACACCGGCAAAGTGCCGTTCGAGGTGCCGGAAGGTGTCGAGCGGGACCAGCACGTCGGCATCGACGAAGACGACGATGTCGCCCTGCGTCAAGCGCACGCCGGTATTGCGGGCAGCCCCAGCTCCGAGGTTGTGCGTGTGGCGATGCACCCGCACATCGGGCCGACTCGCCAGCTCCGCCGTCGCGTCGGGTGAAGCGTCGTCGACCACGACCACCTCGCGCGGCGGGCCCGGACACCTGGCCAGACGCTCCAGACACGCCGCAATCGTCGCTTCCGCTCGATAGGCGGGGATGACCACAGAAAAGGACCGGTCCGTGGAAGCCCCGGCTGAAAACTGCTCTAGCATGCCTGTTCGGCACATAGGGCGCGTGCAGTCGGCAAGTCAAGGACGTTCGTCCCGGTCCAGGCCGATGCGAGCTCAGTCGCGCCCGGAGGGGTCGCGCAGGCGAAACGCGGTCAGCGTCACCGGCGCTCCTTCGGGCAGCGTGGTGTTCGAGTAGCTGCGGCCGGTGTCGTCGACGCCGAGGTAGCCGGCCATCACCGGGTCGTAAATGCGCGAGGCAAACCTCGCGGTGGCGATCGGCACCAGATCGAGACGATCGCGGATGGTCTGACAGATCGGCGCCTGCTCCTGGCCGGGGCGGCGCAGGCTGGCACAGGTCAGTCCCTCGTAGAAGACCAGGCACGAGGGCGGCGCATCCAGCAGGTCTTTCGTCGCGGTGGACAGTCTCTCGCTCTGTTGGGTCGCCGGCCCACCGGCGTCCACCGCCGCCGCCGCGACGACTTTCCAGTATTGGCTCGCGCGACCGCCCGCCAGCAGCGACGAAACGCGGCCGACGCGCGGCGCAAACTGACGCGTTTGCATCCCCTCGCCTGGCAGGCCGCTGTATTCGATCACCGTGCAATCGGGTGGAATGCGATCGCGCAGCGCGGTCAGGAAGGTGAATTCGCGCATCTCGTTGTACTCGGTGTCGCCGATGAAGTGGCGGTGCATGAGCGGTGCGGCGGCGAGGTAGGCGACCAACAGGTAGCGCGCCAGCGGGCGCCACGTGAGCACGGCAGGCGTCGCGGCGGCGGCGAGCAGGACGAGCGGCGTGATCAGGTTCATGTGGTAGCGCGCCTGCATCGCCGCTTGATCGGGCAGCACGAACGAGTGCACGAGGAAGAAGCCGCCGAGCCACGTGATGAGGAAAATGGCTCGCCGTCGATCGTCGCGGCGCCACAGCCCGACGGCGCCGAGCACCGCCAGGATGGTGACGGGGGGCGGCGTGATCCACGGGTTGACCAAGGTGTTCAGGCGGCCGTTGAACAGGATGTGCAGCGCGTTCGACAGCGTCTGCAGGCTGAGGCCGTGCTCGAGGCTGCCGCTGTAGTTGGTGAGCAGGTTGACGACGAACGCCACCAGCGCCGTCGCCAATACGATGGACGCGGCAACGAAGGAACGCAGCGAGAGACCGCCCGCGGCGCGCGCGCAGATGTAGATGGCACCGAGGTCGAGGACGACGAAGACGATGTTCTCGGGCCGCACGAAATAGGTGGCGGTACAGAGCAGCGGCAGGATCAGAAGCGACGCCACGCGCCAGGCGCGCGAGCGATCGGTGAGCGCGGTGTAGAGTACGACGAAGGTCAGCGACGAGGTGGCGAGGGATTGGATCATGTACACGTCGCTGCGCGAGAAGCGCAGGTGCTCGGGCAGCACGGCCAGCAGGGCCGCGGCGGCGATGGCCGAGCGATGGTCATGGAGGACGTAGCGGGCGTGCGCGTACATCACCAGCGGCATGACCACGGCGAGCACGTAGTTCGACTTGAAGAGCACGTCGGTGAGAAACAGATGGCCGCCGGCGATGGCATTGAACCACTGCAGGATCGGCCCGTCGTAGATGCGCCCGGCCAGCGGCGCCAGCCGCTCGTAGGCCCACGCCTCCATGAGGTTCTCGTGCGGCAACAGCACGCGCAGCACAGCGCCAACGACGACCACTGCGAGCAGCGCCGGCGCGACCCAGGGCGGGTCCTGGCGCAGCTGGCGACGCAGGTGAGCCAGCACGAAAATCAGCGCGCCGAGAAAGAGCGCGATGCCGTCGTTGGGCAGCGCGCGCCAGGTTTCTTGCCAGTCTCGCCTACTCGGCGGCGCGCTGGCCTGACCACCGGGGCCGACGATGGGATCGTTGGGCACTTCGGTCGACCAGAACGTCTCGACGTCGTTCTTCTTGATCGCCGCGGCGAGCACATCGAGCGGATCGGGCACCGGCGGCGGGTCGCCGCTGGGCGCTTCGCGGATCACCGCAAAGCTCTTCGTGGTCTCCTTCGCCTGCGGCACGCGCCCGGGAAACTCGAGCACCAGCGCGCGCTGGGCGCCCTGGCTGGCTTTGAACACGAAGCGGATCTTGGTCACGTCGAGCTTGATCGACTCGAGAAACCAGCCCGGCACGACCTCCTGGCCGAGCGCCCAGGGTTGGATCAGCGCGAGGACGGCGCGCTCCTGCCCCGCCGCGATCACCGGCATTCCGTCAGGCGGCGGCGGTGGACCACTGGCCGCCGCGGCGCCGCCGAGACAACATGCGGCGACAAACCAGACTGCGGCGAGGCAGCGGTTGACCAGGCGGCGGCTCATGCGATCGCGCACCTTACACAGGCACCGGTAGTGTGCAAACGCGGCCGGCGCGGGAGATGCGGGCGTTACGGGCTGGGTGTCGACGCCAGCGGGCTCGCACACGCCTCGCCGTAGAGCTGTACGTCGGCGACGCGCACGCCGAAGCAGGCGGCGCGCACCGCGCAGTGCTCGCAGGCGGCGAGATAGGTCCGCCCGTCGAGGTGCTCGGAGATCGGCGTCAGCGCCGTGATGCGCCGATCCGCTCCAAACGCGCACAGCGGCGGACCGCACGGGCCGTCGAGCCCGCTCACCGGGATGCCGAGCGCAAAGGCGCGGTCGATCACCGCGCGCAGCACGGTGCGCAGGCGCCCTGGCTCGGGCAGGATCGACGGCAGCAGCGCGCGGTCGTACGGATCGGTCGGCTGCGAGAGCATCAGGCCGTGCAGGAACGGGTGAGCGCCGAACGTGGCGTGAATGAAGTCCGGTACGCCTTCGAGGTGATCGATGCCCTCGCGCGTCATCACGCAGTTGATCCGCACCGGCACCTCGGCCGCGAGCAGGGCTTGAATGCCCGCCACGGTGCGCCCAAACGTTCCGGGCGCGCGGGTGATCGCATCGGAGGTCTCCGCGTCGCCGCTGTGCAGGGAGACGAAACAGTCGCTCAGCCCCGCATCCCGCAAGCGCACGGCGAGACCCGGCTTGGAGAATTGGATGGCGTTGGTCTCCAGTGTGACGCCGCGAAAGCCGAGCTCGCGCGCGTGGCGGATGTAGCTCTCGAGCTTGCTGTCGAGCGTCGGCTCACCGCCCGAAATGATCAGCCGGCGCGCGCCCGCCGCGTAGAGATCCTCGATCCAGGTCAGCGTCTGCTCCGGCCCGAAGCGCCCCCAGTCGCGGTCCTGCCAGCAGATGCCACAGTTCTGGTTGCAGTTGAATCCCGTCCGCACCAGGCCGTGCTCGCCGACACCCGGCACGATCTGGCGGTAGAAGGCGAACGGCACCCCGACCGGCATCTCCGCCAGCAACCGGGCCGGCTCGCGCGCCCAGCGCCACTTGTCGGTGGTGATCGCCGCGCGCAAGCGCGTCGCCATCGACTCCAGCTGGCGCTGGAAGCGCTTCGCATCCGGGTGCACCTCGATGATCGTCACCTCCACTGCCCGGCGCACGGTCGACGCGTCGTTGGCCAATTCGATCGGCGCGCGCTCGAGCCGCAGCTTGGCGATCGGCGAGCCCTTGCCGAGCACCAGGTCGATCGCATTGCGGTCGGCCTCCACCGAGAGCAGCGTCAGATCGAACGCCCGCAGCTCGATCGGCAGGGTCGGCGCTTTGACCAGCGCGCGGGCGATCTCGAGCCGCAGCGCCGCCACCTTCGCATCGAAGTCGGGCGGATCGCGAAAGACCGCGCCCGCCATGGCCTCACCCTCGCCGCGCTTGCGCTCGCCGCGGCCCGATCCGACGGCGGCACCCGACGGCAACGTATCTGGCGCGGACTCGGGAAGACTCTCGGACATCCTCTGCGCTTAGCCCAATTTGATTCCTATCGGAAGCTCTTTCGCCCCCGCCCGGCAGCACCCCGCGGTACAGGCGCAAGCGGCGATTGACGGGCCGTTGCCCGGGGCCTATACGGCCGCTCGTGCGCATCGTCGACGCCCGAGCCCAAGTCCTCTCCCTCCGGGAGAGGTAAGGTGAGGGGATGAAATGATGGCTTCAAACCCTGATTTGTTGAAGAGTTTATTCGATCCCCTCACCTAGCCTCTCCCGGAGGGAGAGGAACCAGACTGATACCGCGATGCCCAAGCAGGTCTCTGCTCCAACTGGTCGCCGGGCCTCCTACCCTGCGGGGCGTATCTGGGGCGATTTCCCGGCGCCGACCGCCGGCGAGCACGGCGAGTTGCGCGCCCTGCTGGCCGAGCTCGATGCCGGCCGTCTCGACTCGCCACCCGTGCGCCACTGGCTCGAGGCCGGGGCGCCCTTCGCCTATCTGCTGCGCGCCGTGGCACTGGCCCAGTCGCGCCGGCCGCAGGAAGCCGCGCGCGACCTCGCGCGTGCCGTCGAGCTGGCACCGCAATCGGTCCTGGTGCGCACGGCCGCGGCGCGCATCCGCTTCGCGCTGCGCGACTACACCGCTGCGTTCGCCGACCTCGACAGCGCCGCCGCCCTGCCCCCCTCGCCGTCGGCGGCCGCCCGCGCCGCGGCGGCGTCCGCCCTCGATTGGAAGTTCGAGCTCGCCCGTCGACTCGGCGCGTACCGCGAAGGCCTGGAAGCCGCCACGCGCGCGCTGGCGCTCGACGAGGGGCATCACCAGCGCAACCTCAACCGCCTCGAGCAGACCACCGCGTTGCTGCACTCCAACAGCAACTACGAGGGCGCGCTGCGCCACATCGAGGTCGCCGTCGGCATCGATCCGCAGTCGGTCGGGCTGCACGTGCGCGCGGCGGCGCTGCACCGCTCGCTGGTCGATGTCGACGGCGTACGCCGCGCCGTCGCCGCGTCGGCCGCGCTGTCACCGCGTATCGCGCCCGAGCGCGCGGCGGAGGTGCGGCTCGACGGCGCGCGCCACTTCATCGAGCTCGGCACTGCGGCGGATGCCGAGGCGCAGGTCCGCGCCGCGCTCGCGGTCGATCCGGGCAACGCCCAGGCACTGGCGCTGCTCGGCGAGCTGGCGCTTTGGGCCGGCCGTCTCACCGAAGCGACCGAGCTGGCCGGGCGGGTCATCGCCGCCGAGGTGCCCGCCGGCTGGCGGCTGCGCGGTGCGGTGCAGGTGCTGAGCGGTGATTGCGCGCAAGGTCTGGCGGACCTCGACGAAGCACTGCGGCGCGACGGGCGCGACTACGCCGCGCACATCTGGCGCGGCGAGGCGCTCTACCGCAGCGGCCAACTCGACGACGCCTTCGCCGCGATCAACCGCGGTGGCGAGATGTCAGGCGAGTTTGCCGACTATGTCGCGGCGCAGATGCTGCGTCTGCTCGTGCAGGCAGCGGACGGCAAGTTTCCCGGCCTGCCCGACCAGGGCGTGCCCGAGGCGATGGATCAGATGTTCCCCGGCGAGCGCAAGGCGGTCGGTCCGGGCGATGTCGCCGGTCTGTGCGCGCTGCTCGAACGCGCCCTGCAGTGGATGCGCGGCAACCGCCGCTTCACCGCGACGTATGTCCGGCCAGACGACCCCACCGCGGAGCTGGTGCCGCTGCGGCTCCTGCCGTCGCCGCGCGGCCCGGCCAAGCTCGCGCTCTGGCGCCTGACGACCGAGGGCGTGGCCAGCGCGCGCCGCGCCTTCGAGCGTGTGCACGCCGACTATCCGCGCTCGCCCGAGCCGCACTGCTACCACGGCGAGCTCTACCTCTACATCGGCGACTACGTCGCGGCACGGCGCCAGTTCGAACAGGCGCTCGCCTTGTACGAGCGCACCCGCTGGGCCTTCATCGGCCTCGGCGCCGTCGAGTTGTTGGAGGGCCATCCCGAACGCACGCTGCCGCTGCTCGAACAGAGCGCCGCGCTGTCCGGCGCGCCCGGCCCGACGCTGTTCGTCTACCGCGGCGAAGCGCTGCGCCGCCTCGGCCGCCTCGATGAAGCGATCGCCGACCTCGAGCACGCCACGCAGCTCAACCCGTCGCGCCTGAGCGCCTGGGTTGACCTCGCGCTCGCCCGCGACGAGACCGGCGACGCCAGCGCTCTGGCGCGCGAGCTCGAGCGGCTGCGCCTGCTCGCGCCGTGCCTGGTCCACGACACCGCCCGCTGCGCGCGCGTGCCCGTCGACGCCGCGGCAGACACCGGCACAGCCCCCGACCGCGGCGCCCTGCAGGACTACTTCGAGACGATGCTGACCATGATGCGCGGCAACCGCTCGTCGACCTGCGTGACCTACTTCACCGGCGAAGGACACCTGCGCGTCGTGCCGCCAGTCCCGGTGATCGACGCCCAGCTCGAAGCGCGCGAGCTGGTGCTCGTCCGCGCCTACCTCGAGCGCGCGCTCGGCCTCGGCCGGACTTAGTTCACCATTCATTAAGTTCGGCAACGTATACCGCGCCGGTTTCCTCTCCCGGATGGGAGAGGATTGAGGTGAGGGGGATTCAATTGCGCCGAAGGCCACGGCTGAATTTGCCTTGAACGGGTCGCCAAAGATGGGGTTGGCTTCGCCGATCAATTGAATCCCCCTCATCCTGACCTTCTCCCAGCCGGGAGAAGGAACCCATCTTGTGCCCCTGGGAGGGCGAGCTCCCGCGGAGCCGCCCGGCACATTGAGGCACGGCTCGGCGGGAGCCTCGCCCTCCCGGTCGGAGATGCTCGACCGTCCCCCAACGGCGCGGGAGTTTGTCCCGGCGCGGTTTGACGGTCGCGAGCGGGCTGGAGTATGCGGCTGGCAATTGGCCGCCTTCGATCTGCTAGTGTTCGACACCCGTGCCCCTCTACATTCACGCCGACGATTTGGGTCTGGCCCGCGGCATCACCCTGTCCACGCTGCAACTGGTCGACGAGGGAAAGCTCAACAGCACCAGCGTCGTGCCGAACGGCGTCGCCTTCGAGCTGGCCATGGACGAGGTGCGCCGCCGGCCGGGGCTGCGGCTGGGCATCCACCTCAATCTCTGGGAGGGGTTCGCCCTCTTGCCACCATCGCGCGTGCCGTTGTTGGTGCGCCCCTCCGGCGAATTCCGCCACTCGTTCCCGCAGCTGTGGTGGCGGCTGGTGGCGGGGCCGCCACAGGTGCGGGATGCCCTGCGCGCCGAGATCGGCCTGGAGCTGCGCGCCCAGATCATGCGCGTGCGCAACGCGCTCGGCGGCGGCGCGCCCCTACTGATCGACAGTCATCTCTATTTCCATCTCATTCCCGGCGTGCTGGACGCACTGCTGGATCTCCACCGCGAGCTGCCGCTGCACTATGTGCGGACACCGGTCGAACCGTTCTTCCTCCACCTCGACGGCGCCGACAGCCGCGCTGTCTATTTCGGCGCGAACCTGATCAAGCACGTGCTCTTGAACGGCCTTGGGCACAGGGCCCGGCGGCTCCTGCGCGCGCGCGGCATCGCCACGACGGATCACTTCATCGGCGTCCTCTTCTCCGGCCGGATGTCGGCGGGTGTGGTCGACGCGGCGTTGCGCCGGCTGCCGCCGCGGCGTGAGGGTGCGGTCGTGGAGATCCTCTTCCACCCGGCAACCCCGGACATTGGCGAAGAGGGCCTCTGGGCTCGGCAGCCAAAGCTACAGGCGCTCTACTACTCGGAAGGCAAGCGCCGCGAGGCGGCGGCGCTGCGCAGCGACGAGATGACACGGATCCTCGCGGCCGCCCGAGTCGACGGCGAGGTGGAATCGTGAGCGGACCCGGCGACGACGCTCCGCGACCGCTGGCCGATGGACTGCCGGCCGATCTCCCGCAGTGGGCCGACGTCGTGCGCGGCGCGTATGGCCTGGAGCGCGAGGTCGTCACGGCCGGCGGCTTCCGCGCCGAGCTCTTCCGCTGTCGCGATGCGCTGGCGAAGAGCGCCTTCGCCACCGCGCCCTACCTCTCCGACGGTGGCGTGCGCATCGGCCCTGGCTTCTCTGCGGCATCGGCGCAGGCGGCAGTGACGCAATGCCTGCAGGACTCCGGCTCCAGCCATCTGCTGCTGCGCACCCGCCGGCCGCTCTTCGAGGCGATTCCCGGCGCGGTGCACGTCGACACGGCGGCGCACACGTTCGTGCTGCCACTGGCCGAGGGAGCCGAGAAGATCTGGACCGACCGGGTCCACTCCAAAACCCGCAACCAGGTGCGCAAGGGACAGAAGCAGGGCTTCGACGTGCGCACCGGCCATCTGGATCTGCTCGATCCGTTCTTCACCGTCATCACCGCTGCCTGGCGCGATCTCGGAACGCCCTCGCACCACCGCGACTACTACCGCCAGATCCTGACGACGCTCGGCGACCGCGCCGGGCTGATCGTCCTCTTCCACCGCGGCGCTCCCATCTCGGCGGCGCTGCTGATCGCCTGCGACGGCACGCTCCACCATCCGTATGCGGCGACGCTGCGCGCCTACAACGCGCTGTCGGCCAACAACGTCCTCTACTGGTCGATCATCGAACACGGCTGCCGCCGCGGGCTGCAGCGATTCGATCTCGGGCGCAGCCGGCTCGACCAGGGGACGTATCGCTACAAGCTGTCCTGGGGCGCGACCCCGGTGCCCTTGTTCTACACGTACTTCCTTCGCCCCGGCGCCCAGCCCCCCGACTTCCACTCGTTGGGCGTCCGGCTCAGCGTCGCGGCCTGGCAGCGGCTGCCCGTCGCCGTCACGCGGCGCCTGGGGCCGGCGCTGATCAAACGCGTGCTGTGATGCTGCGCCCGCTCGTGCTTTGCGCGCCCGGGATCGCAAACGATTTCGTCGTCGCATCGCTGTCGCGCTTCGCTCCGGTCTGCATCGTGCGAGAAGAGCCGCCGCCGCTCGCACCCATCCTCCGGGTGCTGCGCCGCCGGCGCGACCCGCTGCTCGCGCGTCTCGACAAGCTGGCCTTCTTCGCCTTCTACGCGTTGGTCCTGCGCGCGCGCGAAGAGAACGCGCTGCGAGCCAAGCTCGGTACGCATCCCGAGCCCGGGTGCGATCTGCGGGTGGCGCAGATCGATCAGGCGCTGGCGAAGCTCGACGTGCGCCGACTCGCCCCCGATTTGATCCTGGTGCTCGGCACGTCGATCCTCTCACCCGCGTGGATGCAGCTGGGTGTGCCGGTCGTGAACGTCCACACCGGACTGGCGCCGCGCTATCGCGGCCGCTTCTGCTGGCTGTGGCCGCTGCTCGAGGGGCACCCCGACCAGGTGGGAGTGACGCTGCACCTGATCGAGGGCGCCGTCGACAACGGGCGCATCCTGGCGCAGCGGGTCCTCGATCCAGACCAGCTCGGCACTGGTTCGTTCGCCGACGTGCTACACCCGGTGACGCTGGCCGCGCGCGACGCGTGCCACGCGCTGCTCGAGCAGACCAGTTGCGAGTCGCTCGGCGCCGGCGCCGTCACGGCATCGCCCGCGCATCGCGCCTACCTGGAACCGGGCCTGAGCGACTACCTCCGCGCCCGCGCGCGACACCGCCGCGCTGAAGGCGATTCCTCTCCCCCCGGGAGAGGTAAGGTGAGGGGATAAAATAGTGGCTTCGGCCCTGATTCGTTCAAGAGTTTTTGATCCCCTCACCTAGCCTCTCCCGGAGGGAGAGGAACCAGAAAAAGATAACCGAGCAGAGCCCCTTACCGGTTTGTCCGTTCCTCCGACCGCAGGATACTCTCGCATAATGGCGCGACGCCCCTTCGCCACCGCTGTGAACGTCGCGCTGCTGCTCGTGTCGATGGCGGTCGCCTTCGCGCTGCTCGAGCAATTCGTCGTCCGCGTGCTGGAGCGCGACCCATTGATGCAACCGATCGCGCCCGAGGATTTGCTGACGCAGCAGCCTGGGTGTGGCAAGGAGGGATGGGACGGGAGGCTGCTCGGCTGCGACGCGGCGCTCGACCCCGCCGAGAAACAGATCTTGATCCTCGGCGACTCGTTCGCTGCCGGGGCCGGCGGGCTGGTGCAGGAGTCCTTCTCGTACCAGCTGCGCTTCGCCGGGTTTCGCACCCGCAACTGTGCGGTCCAGGGCTACGACCTGCGGCGAATTCTCGGCGTTTTCGAAGAGCAGAGCCAGCGCTACCGCCCGGCCATCACCGTCTACGCGATGGTGCTCAACGACTTCAACGATGTGCCGGCATCTCAAACGGAGCCGCCGGTGCTCGCCGCGAGTCATCCGGACGCCACCGGCGTGGTCGACGATTACATCATGTTCCGCACGCGGAATTTTCAGGCGTATCTCAACGAGCACGCCAGCCAGTTCGGACCGCTCGAGCGACTGCTCGCCACCACGCACGTCGGCTCGTGGCTGCTGCGCAAGAAGGTGCTGCGGGATATCGGCAGGAGAGTGGAAGCGGGCTACCGCGCCGAGTACCAGCCTCGGCCGGAGCTGGACGCCGCCTTCGACGACATCGCGCGGATGGCCGAGAAGACCGATCACTTGCTGGTGATGATCTTCCCGCTCTTCGAGAAGCTGCGCGCCTATCCGTTCGAAGAGCCGCACCGCGTCATCCGCGCGGCGCTCGCGCAGCGTCACGTGGAGTACCTGGACCTGATCGAAGTCTTCCGCGGTCAGAACGAAGATGAGCTGATCGTGTGCCCCACCGACCATCACCCGAACGCGCGCGGCCACGCGATGACCGCCCAGGCCCTGCGCGAGAAACTGACACAGCTCGGTTGGGTAACGCCGTGATCGTCGGACGCACTCGCGCTGCGGTCGGGACGGCGATCACCTACGTCGCGATCTGGGCCGCCCTCGCGGTCTTCAGCTATGCGTTTCTGCGCGGCGCGGGCATCGCCTACAACGGGGATTCGATCCGCGACTATTTCGGCGGGCTGGCGATCCTCGACGGGCACCTTCCGGCGCAGGGCCCGGAAACGGGCAAGCTCGGCTTCCACCTCGGGTTGCTCTACTACCACCTCGTCGCCGCCATCCTGGCGGTGAGTCCGTCGCTGCAGTGGATCGAGGCCTTCATCTGCGGGTGGCGCGCCCTGGAGCCGATCCTCTTCTTCGTTCTGGTGCGGCGCCTGGCCTCACGACCGATCGCGCTCATCGCCGCCGCGTTCTATGTCGGTTGCGACGCGACGCGCGGGATCGGGCATCTGTTCACGCATTCGGCGTTCATGATGCCCTTCGAGCTGGTCGGTGTGCTCGCGCTCGAGGCCCGCCTGCGCGGGCGGCCCTGGGCGCTCGCGGCAATGCTACTCGCCCTGTCCGCCGCGCTCCAGTTCCACGCCTCGAGCTTTCCGCTCCTGGTCTTTGCCGCGGCGGCCTCGTTCCTCGTCGGTCCGAACCTCGCCTGGCTCGAAGTGCCGTGGGCGTGGCTCGCGTTCCTGGCCCCGGCGCTGCCGTTCTACGGCGACGCCTCCTTTCGCGCCCTGCACGCGGAGCACGGCGCGGTCGCCGCGTTCGGGCGCTCGTTGCTGGCCAACACCGCACTCTTCCCCTCGCTGTTGGCAGTGATGGCACTCGCCCGCCCCAAGCAGCTGCGCAGCGCCCGAGGTCTCGGCCTGCTGCTGGTCGCCATCGGCGCCTGGGGCCTCTTCATGCTCGCGTTGACGGAGATGAGAGGCGAGGTGCCGGTGCTGCGGCTCTTCAACCTCGAGTTGCACCGACCTCCGGTGCTGCTGGAAGATTCGGGGACGTTCGCCGCGACTGATTCGCGCTGGATCTGGCGGTTCTTTCAGATCTTCGACACCGCGGCTGGGATCTACGCACTGGCCGCCATGGGCGGGCTCGCGCTGGTGCTGCGCGCCGGGTGGGGACGGACCGGGACTCCTGCCGAACGCCGCGGCGCGCGCTTCACGATCGCCTGGCTGGCCGTCACCGGTGTCTTCGGGATCTATGCGAACCTGCGCGCGCCCTCGAGCCAGCCGCAGTATCTCGTCCACATGGCGCCGCCCATCATTGTCCTGATCGCCTACGGTCTGCACGCCGCCGGCGGGCTCGTCGCAACTTTCGCGGCCGCGCGCCTGCCGCAGCGCACCGGAACTGGCGCCAGCATCGCTGCAATCGTGGCGGCTGCGGTCCTCGGGGCGACGGTGATCGGCCCGTCGACGCTGATCGCCGCGCTCGCCGTCGCAGCGCGGCTGCCGCGCTCGCCGTTGACGGTGATTGCGCTGGTCGTCCCGGTGGCCCTGCGGCTGCCGCACGCCGATCTCGAGGCGCGGGACCCGCGCGACCTCGCGTACGATCGCGTCACGTCAGCCGTCGCAGACTACGGCTTCGACGATCTCGGCCTCGGCAGCGACGTGCGGCGGCGCATCCACGGCGGCGACGAGGGCACCTGGTGGGGCGAGCCCGAATCGGCGTGGACGGTGTGGATGCTGACCCACGCAGACGCCGCGCCCGATGCGACGCGCGATGGCGCCATTCACTACCGTCTCCGCTCGACCGCAGACGGCAGCGGCAATCGGCAGGCGATTCCGGTGCCGGGCACGACACTGCTGTTGGAGCCGTACGGATCGGCGTTGCAGCTCGACGACGCCACGTACATGATTCCGGAGCAGCGTCAGGATACCGCGCCGATGCCGCTGCCGTATCGGGTTTCGCTCCTGCTGGCAGAGCGTGCTCCCGAACGCGGCCTGGCATTGTTCGAACCGGTCCAACCCGTCGACAAGCGAGCGCCGCTGCTGCGCATAACGATTCCACGCGACCCCGCCGGCGCCGAGGCGGGCGACGCTGTCCGCGTCCTGCTGCGTGAGGGCCCGCATCTCGATCCGGCGTTGCCGTGTACGGTGCAGGCGGCGTTCGACGGCGCGCTGCTCGTTGCCGAATCGGAATCCACGTCGCGGCGCCGGGACCTGGTCTTCCGTCTCCCACGCAATGCTGGGCGCGGGAGCTTCGCGCTCGACCTCGTCGGCTGCTATCCAGACTTCCTGGACATCTATGACGAGCGATAAAGTCTGGGGGCTCCGAATCCCCCCCTTTGGCAAAGGGGGGTTAGGGGGGATTTTTGACCTCGGATCATTCGGAAAATCCCCCCTAATCCCCCTCTGCCAAAGGGGGAAGCCAGATCCGATCCGCATTCAACACTCAGGAGCGCCGCGGCCGTGAGCGCTCGATCGTCATTGCGCTCGCTCGCCCCCGGCGAACCCACCGCCTTGCCGGAGCCGACGCTCGAGGTCTCGTTCGTCATCCCCGCGCACGACACGAACGAAGGGGCGGAGCGCTCGATCGTCGAGGTGCATCGCTTTCTCGCGGCGCGCTACCCCGGTCGTTTCGAGATCCTGGTCGTTCCGAACGGTACCGACGACGGTGTGCTGGCCGCCACCATCCGCGCCGCGGAGGAGATCGGGGCGCCGTTTCCAGAAGTGAGGGTCATGCCCCTTCCCAGTGCCGGTCCCTATGGAAAAGGCGCGGCGGTGCGAGCGGGCGGTATGGCGGCGCGCGGGCGTTTCATCTTCTTCACCGACGTCGACCTGCCGTACGATCTCTCGTTCTTCGACGGCGCGGCGGCGCTGCTGCGCGACGGCGTGCACTTCGTCACCGGCAACCGCCGGCTGACGGAGAGCGTCTTCCAGGTACCGATCTCGCTGCTGCCGCTCGTCTACCGACGCCACCGCATCAGTCTCGCCTGCAACCGCGCCGTGCGCTACGCGCTCGGCCTGTCCACCCGCGACACCCAATGCGGGATCAAGGCCATGTCGCGCCCGTTTGCCGCCGCGGCGCTGCCGCAGTTGATCTGCCCGGGGTTCCTCTTCGACGTCGAGCTCTTCCTCAGCGCCAAAGAGCACGGACTCCGGCACGCGGAGCTTCCGGTGACGTTCGCGCTGCGCTCGGAGAAGACGACGGTGAAGATCTTCCAGGACATCCCGGTCGCGCTCTACTGGCTCGGCCGCATCGCCGCCCGGCGACTGGCGCGAGGATACGCACCGCCAGCCGCCAAGTGACGCCTTCGATCCGCACCGACGCCCGGCCCTTGCCGCCCTCACTCGACGGTAACGGAGCTGGCGACGAAGCGATCGTCGTCGTCGCGACCGGACACCTGAACCGACGCGTTGGCGAAGAGATCCACGCAGGTGGCGCTGCTGCCGGCGATGAAGATGCTCGTGTCGCTGGTGATCACCACCAGTATCGTCAGGCCCTCTTGCGTTTGCAGTTGGAAGTCCCCGCCGGACCCCTGACAATGCGGCGGGCCGAGGATCACGCCCGAGTTGAAGCTGACGATGAAGGTGGCGTCGCCACAGGCGGCGCCGCTGACCGCCAGCGCCAGGGCCAACTGTCGGAGGCGCTTCCGCATGCCGTCATTGTGCCCTTTCGAGGTGTCTGAAGCGACTGTCACGCGAGTCCCATGGGCGCGAACGCGCTTGCGGGCACCGCGCGCCATGCGTTATGCGGAGGGCCTCTGCCGTTCACGTAGTCGAGCTGGTGCTCATGCTACAGAATCAAGCGAGCGGGCGCGCGGGGATGCCCGATGTCAGCAGCCACCTCTCGGTCTTGGGCGTGCTGTCGTTTCTCCTGGCGTGCGGCCCCGCCGCGGTTGATCCGGCCGCGGCGGCGAGCTGCGCCTACGTGACCGACTACGACAGCGGCGAGCTCGCGGTCGTCGATCTCGCCGAGCGGCGTGTCGTCGACCGGGTGCGGGTCGGCAACGGCCCGGTGGACGTCGCCGTCACTCCGGATGGGGCGTTCGCCTACGTGACCAATTTTCTCGCCGATACGGTCTCGGTGGTTTCGACCGCGCGCAATGCGGTCGTAGCGACGATCGATACGGAGGACGCTCCGAGCGGCGTCGCCGTGCGGCGCAACGGCGCCGCGGTGTACGTGGCGCATCACGTGTCGGACTCGATCCTGGTGATCGACCCGTTGCGGCAGTCGACCGAGACCGTGATCCGTATTCCGCCCGGCAGTTGCTCTCCCGCCGATCGCTGCGGTCTCAACGGCGTCGCCGTCGGTCCGGATGATCGATACGCCTTCGTCGTCAGTGCGCGGAAAGTCGGGATTCAATACCAGATCCGACTGTTCGTGATCGATACGGCGATCAACGACTTTGCGCTGCTCTTGCTCGATTTCGGCAACCTCGCCCTGTTCGGCGATGCGCAACCGCCGGGCCCTTTGCCGGGGAGCGTCGCGGCGCTGCCGAATGGGTCGCTGGTGCTCGCATCCGATTGGTTGCGCCTCAAGGTCCGCGTGTTCGACGGCGCCGGGACGTCGCAGAGCACCCCGTTCGACGAGTTGCAGGTCTTCGACCTGGCGGCAGCGCCGGACAGCCAGACCGTGTACGCAACCACGGTCGCGTGTGAGTACAACGGCGCTCTGCTGTTCTGCCGCGGCACCGTGGAGTTGCTCGACCCCGCCACCCGCGCCGTGCGCGGCGCCGTCGACACCACCGAGTGCGAACCGTACGATCCGCTCCGCTGCATCGGCGGCACATGCCCGGAAGCCGCCCGTTGTTTTGCCACCGGCGTGGCCGTGTCGGCGGATGGCAGCGAGGTGTACGCGCTCGACTACCACACCGCCACGCTGTCGGTGATCGACTCGCGCACACAACTCGTCGCGGCGACGGTCGCTGTCGGCGGCGGTCCGGTCGGCCTCGCCGTCGCAGAGGTCAGTGGGGGCTGCGTTCCGGCCCCGACCCAGACCCCGACCGCGACGTCGACGGCACCGCGCACGCCGACTGTGACCAGAACCGCCACTGCGGTTGCGTCGCGGACCCCTACCGAACGCCCCGTGCTCGGACCGTGTGTCGGCGACTGCAACGAGGACGGCGCGGTTGCAGTCAGCGAGCTGGTGCGCGGCGTCGCAATCGGCCTCGGTCGGATCTCGATCGACGCCTGCGCGAAGATCGACGTCAATGGCGACCGCGCCGCCGGTATCGACGAGCTGGTGCGCGCGGTCGCCGCATCACTGCGCGGTTGTCGCTGAGCGGGGAGCCCGTGCCGAAGGCGTCGACCTGGTCGGGCGTTCGGCGCGTTGCGGGAAGGCAAGCTGCCGCTGCGCCGGCGGTCCACTGCACCGCGCGGTGTACTTGAGCGTCACCTGATCAGCCACAATTACTTCAGCTGGCAAGAATACATTGACGTCGATCAACCCGCGCCGAGCTCCGGGATCTCTCCTAAGAGCCACTCAGCGAGGCGGCGATGCCCCTCGGGGCTGAGGTGCACGTCGTTCTCCATTTGGTTGGCGAATAGCCGATCGGTGGTGGCCTCGCGCCCCAGGCGCTCGAACAACGCCCAGGCGTCATAGGCTGGGATCCCGAGAGATGCGCACTGTTCCAGCATCAGCCGGTGATCGCGGTAGGCGTCGGTCTCGTGCGGATTCGGAGAGGACAACGCTTGGCGCAAGGGGAGGACCACCACCCGCAGCGGGATCTGACGCCCGTCGAGCTCGTCGCGCACGGCCTGCAGGATCTCCCGAAAGCGCGCGGCCTTGTCACCGGAGGTCGTGCTGCTCGAACCGCGGCTATTGAAGAGCGCCGTCAGGTAGCGCGCCAGCGAAGAAGACCGAGTGGCAGCGCGCAGGGCGTAGGGAAGGGGCGCATGGCGCACGCGTGTGAGTATTCCCTGCTCGGCCTGCAACTCCGGGCAGCGCGGCAACACCCGACCGTCTTCGTAGCGCAGGAGCGGACCACTCGAGCAGCACGGCATGTTTTGATCGATCTCCATCAGGTCGTTGCCGCTAAAGAGGTAGAGGACCACGAACCGCACGGGTATCCGCTCGAGCCACTGACGAAGATAGAGCAACTCGTAGTCGATGCTCACGCCGATGACGCCAGCATTCAGGTGGGCCATCCCATCGGCGCGAGCGTCGAGGAGGGCGGGAAATGCCTGGGCCGGCTCGACGGACTGCCCGAAGACCATCGAGTCGCCCACGTGCAAGACCGCAACTTCGCCAGTGCGCGCCAGCCGTTCCTCCGACTCGGCGATGCGCACGCCGCTGACGAGCAGGGAGCAGGCGTCGAAACTGTTGCGGGGCATGAGGATCGCACCGTGTCGCGGGGCATCGGTGGCGGGAGGCAGCGCAAGGAGCCCGCGGGCGACGAGCTCCAGTAGAAAGACTCCGACGAGGACGCCGGCGGTTCCCATGGCGAGATCCGCGAGCCCACCGAAGGCGGTGGCAGCCGCGGCCCCTACTGCGAACCCGGCCCCGGCCAGTAGGCCCGCAAGCAGGGCGTCCCAGGCGCCCAGGCGAAGCGCCAGCACTCCCAGTAGCTCAGCCGTGATCGCCGCGACGGGAACGGTCATCCAGGTCTCGGCATGCCCAGGCGCGCCGCCGATGCGGCGTCGAAGAGCCCCCGCAAGCCACCCGGCGCACAGAGGACCAACGAGCATCGCGATGGCCACCGCGGCAGTGGCCTCCGCCGACGCCGGTGCCGGCATCGAGCCAGCCAGGAGGGAAGGGTTCAAGGCCACTCCCTGCAGCGATCCGTCGATACCTCGTACATGTCAAGCCCGGTCGCTACCCGGGCCATGCAGCTTTCACTCGACGGTGATAGAACTCGCGACGATGCGATCATCATTCTCGCGGCCGGAGACCTGGACGGACGCGTCCGCGAAGAGATCTCCGCAGGTGCCGCCAAAGCCCGCGACGATGATGTCGGTATCACTGGTTATGACCACGAGCAGCGTCAGGCCCTCTGGAGTTTGCATG
Source organism: uncultured Binatia bacterium (SeqCode) (assembly GCA_964455095.1). Taxonomy (GTDB): domain Bacteria; phylum Desulfobacterota; class Binatia; order HRBIN30; family CADEER01; genus CAYVUV01. Next base: position 12,564 of record CAYVUV010000120.1, on the reverse strand, counting down.
TTGAACTCGCCTCCGGTTCCCTGACAACGCGGCGGGCCGAGGATCACGCCCGAGTTGAAGCTGACGATGAACACGCCATCGCCACAGGCGGCCACGCTGACCGCCAGTGCCACTGCCAACCATCGAAGGCATTTCCGCATGCGGTCATTGTGTCCGCTCGACATGACTGAGGCGACGGGTAGGTCCCCCCGTGGGTGCGGCGCACTGTTGTGCGTGCTCCTCCTTGGCGTGTGGATGGTCGGGGTCGACAAAGTCTGCGCGGCCGGCGAACCCACGATTCCAGCCGGGCAGGAGCAGCTACTAGCCGGCATGCTCGGGCAAGGGGCCGCGCTTCCTGGCGGGTGCAGATTCTCCGCCGGCAATGTGGAACACAGCGCCGTTCGTGCGGTCTATGCGTGCAAGGACGGTGAGTTCGCTTTCGAGCTCACGCATCCGAGCAAAGCCGGGCGGGCGGCCGTTCTGACCGCAAAGTTCGCCGTCACGCCCCAAAGCGAGTCGTCGCCAGATATCCTGACCGCTGCCCTGGTCACGCTCATCCGCTCGCGAGAGAACGACTTCGAGTGGGCGTCGAGCGGGGGCGCGAAGCCGGAACAGGCGGACGGACCCCCTGCTGCTGCAGATCGAGAAACACTGGCGGCCAACTGGAACGCTTACTCGCCGAATCCGTATCTCAACGTGGCGCTGGATGGTTTGGGCGGCTGGCTCTACCGAGTCTATATGGTCATTGCGTTGGCGCTGTTCCTGATTCCGCCACTGCTCGCACCCTGGCGCGGCCGGCGCGCGGAGGGAGAAAAATCGTCGCGCCATCCATGGGCGACGGCGATTGGCCTTCTCACTATCGCCGTCATTGCCATCTGGTTCAGCTACGGGACTACGATCAACTTCCGCGCCATCACCGAAGAGCACGAGCTGCCCGTCTTGTTCGCCGACCACTGTGCGCAGGGGCTTGGATGTCCACTTGCCGGTCAACAAGTGAGCTCTGGTGGTTTCCACCTTGGCCCACTGTACTTCGTCATCCTGACGGCCTGCCGGTATCTCAGCCACGATCTCGACGTTCCCTACGGGCTGGTTCTCGGGACGCACGCGATTGCGGCCGCGGTCGCCGCGTTGCTGGGCAACCGTCTCTACGGCAACCCCTGGGGCTATCTCGCCGGACTGTTCCTCGCCCTCTGCCCCAGCCTCGCGCGGGGATTCATCTACCTCACGCATGTCAACTTCGTTCCGTTGCCGATGATTGGATTCATCGGGGGCCTCCTGTATCTCGCGCGCGGAGGCGGCGATCGCCCGTTCTTCGTGGCAGCAGCAAGCCTGGCCGCCGCCACGCAACTGCATGCGATCACCGCCGTCTTCCTTCCCAGCCTTTTGTTCACGGCGTTGGGCTCGCGCCGGCGGCTGTCGCGCCGGGGCTGGCTTGCTGGCAGTGCCGCTTGGCTCGTGCTCTACGCTCCGTGGATCGTCTACAATTTCGAGTCCGGCTTCCGAGACTTCGGCAAGGCGACTCTCGCGGGATGGCCCGGAGAGAGCCAGCCCTTCTTGGAGGCATGGTCGTTCCGCCCTGGATGCTCATCGGCATTCCTCTCCTCATACTCGGGATCGATGCGCTCGGACGGGGCACGTCCCAGACCGATCGCGCTGTGGCCCGCACCTTACTCTGCGCTTTCGTTTTGCCGCTCGCGGCGTTCCTGTGCATCCCGACGTGGAGATGGCAGTACACGGTTCCATTCCTTCTGATTCTGCCCATTGCCTGGATCCACGCATTGCGCGCCCCGCTCACGTGGGTTCGTCCGACCGCATCCCGCCGCTTCTCGCCCGTCGCCCGCGCCAACCTGGTTTGCGCCGCTGTCACCTTGATCTTGATCCAAAACGGACTCGGTCATCGCGCACCAATACTGTCCGGGCTGCCAGCCTGGCGCGAGGAGGGTTCGATGGTCCACGCGCTCGAGCGCCGATCTCTGCGCGCCGATGACATCGCTACCCGCGTCGGGGGGTTCGCCTGGCCGGGCCTCACGCTCAACCCGAGCATCTTCGCGCAGCAGGATCTTCCCCCCACGGGATCGCTCACGCCGCGCGACCGGGTGCTTTTGATCGAAGACTGTCTGGAGATGTCGCACAGCTTCGCCGGCTGGCAGGAAGTTGTTGCACCCCTCGGTAGACCGCATCTTCTGGGCGGCTATCAGTCGGACCTCACGGCCGTGAGCGCGAAGTTGGTCGGGGGGCAAGCAATCCTTTGGGCCGGCACCCCCTCGCTTCCCATTTTCGCACCGTCATCCAGGGAGACCATTCGCCAGGCTCTTGGAGAAACGCCCCTCGCTTCCGACTCCCTCGGCGCACACCTCCTGCGCTCGTGGCTGAATCTCCCTCAGGTTGAGTTGCAGATCCAGACGACCCTGCTGCCGGAAAACGAAGACCGCGCAGTGGTGATCGCACATGATGCGAGCACCACGGTGGCGGTAGAGATCGACGGCGCCCCCGCATCGCCGTTCGAAGCGATTCTCAACGGCAACCAGGTCCTCCATGAACGATTTCTGGTCGAGGCTTCCCACCGGAACCATGCGGTCCCGATCCAGCTCATCGCTCGGCGGACGGCCACGACGTTCCCGTCCATCACGCTCTATGAAGAGCCATACCCCCGTTGCCTTCGCCCGGGGATTCGGTTGACTCGAGATTCTCATGCGCCACTGGCGCTTCCATCCGATGCCGATCTCTTCACGCCGAACGCCCGTGTCCGGGGCTAGGCGGGTTGATCATCCGTCGCGTGAATGATTATCATTCGCGCCGTGAGTGCACCCACTGTCCCCCGGCTGGTCGCAAAGAGCCTGGCGGACCGCCTCGCGGTCATGCCCGCCGTGGTGGTCACCGGGGCGCGGCAGACGGGCAAGAGCACCCTGGCGCAGGACCTCGCACCGGGCGCTCGGCGCTACTTCTCACTCGACGACCTCGATGTGGTGGATGCCGCGCGCCGCGACCCGGGGGTCCTCGTCGGCGGTGACCAGCCAGTGACCCTCGACGAGGTGCAGCGCGAGCCCGATCTGCTGCGCGCCGTGAAACGCGCGATCGACCGGCAGCGGCGGCCCGGCCAGTTCTTGCTCACCGGGTCGGCCAACCTGCTCCTGATGCACCAGGTCTCGGAGTCACTGGCCGGCCGCGCAAGCTATCTCACCCTGTGGCCGATGACGCGGCGCGAGCAGCTGGGACTGGGACGCTGCGGCCTCTGGGAGGAGTTGCTCGCCGCCCGTGACGAAGACTGGCTCACGCTACTCGCGGCGCACTCCAGCGAAGCCGAGGACTGGCGTGCCCTGGCGCGACGCGGCGGCTTCCCGACCCCGGCGATCCACATGCGAACGGCCCGCGAGCGCGCGGTCTGGTTCGACGGCTACGTGCGCACCTACCTCGAACGCGATCTGCAGGCCCTGTCCTCGATCGCCGCGTTGCCCGACTTTCGCCGCCTGATGCGCGCGGCGTGTCTGCGCCTCGGCCAGCTCGTGAACCAGACGGAGCTGGGCCGCGACGTGGCACTGCCCCAGCCGAGCGTGCACCGATACCTGAACTTGCTCGAGACCTCATACCTTCTGGTACGGCTCCCGGCCTATGCCGTGAATCGCACCAAGCGCCTCATCAAATCGCCGAAGCTCTACTGGGGGGACACGGGAGTCGCCGTGCATCTCTCGGAAGGCGACGAGCCCAGCGGGCCGCACCTCGAGAACCTCGTCCTCAGCGATCTCCTCGCCTGGCGCGACGCGCGCCTCGATCGCGCGGAGTTGGGCTACTGGCGCACGGCGATCGGCGAAGAGGTGGACTTCGTCATCGAGGCGGGCGGGCAGCTCTTGCCCATCGAGGTGAAAAGCACCGCGCGCCCACGGCTGGGCGACGTGACGCATCTGCGCACCTTCCGAACCGAATACGGCAAGAAGGCACGCGCGGGCCTGCTGCTACACACGGGCAGCACACTCGAATGGCTCGCTCCCGACGTACTGGCGGCGCCATGGTGGAGGGTGCTGTGAAACCGCCGGCAGGCCCCGTCGAGTCCTGCGTCCTGCAGTCGGTCGCGGCCTGATGGGCAACCTCCTGGTCATCGCAACCAACGTCGTGCTGCTCCTGGCGGGGGCGATAGCCGTCGGCATCGCCGGTATGTGGCTGCGCAGGCGACTGGCGCCGTCCGTCGAGCGGACGATCCTCGATATCGTCGTGCTCGCGGTCAGCGCGCTGGCACTGGCGGGGGTCGCGGCCGAGATCGCCGCCTACACCTTTTTCGATGTGCCGATCCAGGTCACGCACAGTCAGTACGAGGAGTATCGGCCGGGCCGCTTCGCGCAGCGGCCCAACCAGCAGTGGGTCGCGCAGCCGCACCCCGGCTGGCACAGCTGGGAGGTGCGCACCAACGAGGACGGCCTGCGCACCGATCGCCCGCGACCGGCCGTGGCCGTGGCGGCGGACGAGCGCCGCGTCCTGTTCTTCGGCGACTCGTACACCTTCGGTATCGGCCTGAACGGAGAGGAGACGTATCCGGTGCAGGCCGAAGCGCTGCTGCGCGAACAGGACCCCGCGCATCGCTGGTTCGCGTTCAACGCCGGGCAGCCCGGCACCAACGTCTTCTCCGCGGTGGAATGGTTTGCCTGGATCGCCGAGCGCTACCGCCCGCACGTGGTGGTCTTCACCGTCGGCGAGGCGGACGACATCCTACCCGATCTCAACACCGAGCTGCGCCGCCGCGACCGCGACCCGCTGCGCGCGCTCAATCGGCTGGCGCTCTATCGCATGGTCCGCAAATCGATCGCCTGGCTGCGCTACCTCGCGGCGCGGGCGCGCGGCGAGCGGATTCTCGCCGGCGAGCTCCCCGTCGAACGCGAGCAACAACACGCGCAACTGGTCGAATCGGCGGCCTTGATGGCGCAGACGGCGCGCCGCCTGGGCTGCGCGGTGGTGTTCAACCGCCTGGTGCTCCGCCGGCCGACGGACGAGACGGTCGTGCCAATCGAGTCGCGCTCGTTGCTGCGCCCGTACGCCGCGGCCGGGGCGCGCTTCGTCGTCACCATCTGGGACCCGGACGATCGCACGATCACGATTCCAAACGACGGCCACCCATCAGCCGCCGGCGCGCTGCTGCTCGCGCGCGCGGTCGTCCCGGCGATTCTCGAAGCCGCCGCGCAGTAACAGCCAGCCGACTGCAGGGTGAATGATGAGGTTCCTCGCTTCTTTATCGGCGGCCACCCGTCCCCTACCAGAGACTCTTCCAACCGCTTGAAGTTGGCTGAGCCGGATCGAAGCTGGTCTCATCCCTCGGACTGTTTCCTCGTCGTCATTGTGCTGTCCCTACATCCCTGGGCCGATCGGGTGGCCGATCGGGTTGAACTACGCACCGGATCGGCGGTAGCCTGCGCGCGGAGGCTGGTAATGCGAGGCGTGAAGCGTTCGCGGAGCTGGAGCAGCAGATGACAGGTCGTTCGGGCGCGATGGCGCCGATAGGTTCGTTGCCCGATCCGGAGCCGGCGACGGACGTTTATTTCTCGGCCGACGTCGAAACCGACGGGCCGATCCCGGGGCCCTTCTCGATGCTGTCTTTCGCCATCGTCTATGCGGGCCGGTTCGATGGTCAGCGTTTCGAACGCCCCCAAACGTTCGAACACATCTTCTACCGCGAGCTTCGGCCGATTTCCGAGGAGTTTCAGCCGGAGGCGCTGAGTGTCAACGGTCTCGACCGGGATCGACTCCAGCACGAAGGCTTAGAACCGCAACTTGCGATGACCGAAGCAGCGGAGTGGATCAAGTCACTGGCAGGGCTCGGAGGGCCGGTATTGGTAGCTTATCCCCTTAGCTTCGACTGGACGTGGCTTTACTGGTACTTCGTCCGCTTCTCTTCGCTCGGCTCGCCCTTTTCGTACTCGCGCTGCTTCGACGTAAAAACTGCCTTTGCATTGAAAGCACACATTCCGATTTCAGCCGCGGGACGCTCCAATGTGCTCGCCGGGCTCCGGTCCACCCGCGTGCACACCCACCACGCCGTCGACGACGCTATTGGGCAGGCGGAGATCTTCGCCAACTTGTTCGAGTGGAAGGGGGAAGGTGGGCGAGCTCCTTGAGCGGAGACGCCGGGAAACCGGCCAGCGTCTGGAGCTTCTTCGCGGGGAACTCGAAGACGCGGCCAAGCTGGTAGACCAGCGGGCCTGTGTCTACGCGACCGGCTCGTTCGCACGCGGGGAAGCCAGCCCGCACAGCGACCTCGATTTGTTCATCGCAGGGCGCGGATCGGTCAAACAGAGAGAGCTGCCGAAGCTCGACGAGATTTGCCTCAAGGCCGATCTCATCCGGATGACGAGAAAGCTCGATATCCGGGACTTCTCGGGGGACGGGGAGTATCTACAGCACTACATCGTCGACGAGCTCGTCAACAGCCTCGGAAGTCCGCATGACGATGCAACGAATACGTTCACGGCCCGGCTGCTCCTCTTGCTGGAGAGCCGGCCACTCGTCGGCGAGGATACCTATGACTTCGCCATCGAGGCGGTCCTGGCGGCCTATTGGCGAGACTACGCTGACCACAACGCGTCTTTCATGCCGGCCTTTTTGGCCAACGACATCCTGCGAATCTGGCGGACCTTCTGCGTGAACTACGAGGCCAGGACGCAGACCGACCCTCCCGAAGAAAAGGCCAAGCGAAAGCTCAAGAATTACAAGCTCAAGCACAGCCGTCTGCTTACCTGCTACTCGGCCCTGGCCTATCTCCTTGCCGTGTTCAAGGAGCAACGGACGGTGTCACCGGCGGACGCCAAGGAGATGGTGAGACGAAGTCCGACGGAGCGCCTGGAATGGTTGAGGACATACCCCAGCTCGAGCTCATCCGGCGCTCGAGTAGACGGGCTCTTGGAGAAATACGAGAGGTTTCTCGCCGCGACGGACGCCAGCGGCAGTGACATGATCGAGCGCTTTCTCGACAAGACAACGAGTCGGCACCTCCTTGAGGAAGCGTCCCAGTTCGGCGACGAAGTATTCGCGCTCCTCGATGCCATCGGTAGGGATGGCGGAGCAGGAGCGAATCGCTTCTATCGGTTGCTCGTGGTTTGATCGGAGCTTTGGCCAACGCGAACGCCCCGATCTCGCACGGATCAAACAGCGTGGACCTGTGAAAGCCCTCAAGCCCATTAGGACCCGTACGGACTACGAGCTGGCCATGGCCGAGATCGAGCGCCTCTGGGGCCCGAAGTCCGGTACGCCCGACGCCGACCGCCTCGACATCCTTGCGACGCTGGTGGACACCTACGAGGCGAAACACTTCCCAATGGACCCGCCCGACCCGATCGACGCGATCACGTTTCGCATGGAGCAGCAGGGGCTGACACGGAAGGACTTGGAAGGTGTCCTTGGCTCGCGGACCCGTGTGGCGGAGGTATTGAATCGCCGGCGCGGTCTGTCGATCAATATGATCCGCCGCTTGCACGAGCAGCTCGGCATCTCAGCAGAAGTGCTGATTCGCCCGACGAGTCGGGGTCGAAAAGCCGCGTAGGCTGGCGCTTTCGGACGAAAGGCTTCTCTCAGCTCCCGAGTTCCGCATCACACGCCGGCTCCTCGTAGAGGTCGACGCGTCGCGGTACCTCCGCATGGGCCGGGAGGTCGATCGCGACCTCGATGGCGACCGGGGCGGCGCGCTCCGCGGCAAGCACCAGATAGCGCTCGCGCGCGCTGTCGACCACGGCGCCGAGTGATTCCAGGCGGTGACGCGGCGGCGCGCCGTCGAAGGACACGCGGGCCGTGAGGCCGGCGTCGTAGGTGAGGACGATGATGCGATCGTCCCGTCCGGCCGCCAGTGTCGTGGAGAGCCTCATCGTCTGCGGCGGATCGCGGATCAAGCGGGTTTGGATATCGGCGAAGTCCGGCGGGAAGCCGAGGCGCGGATCGAACAGCAGGCGGAGCTGCCCGTCGCCGCCGTGGGCCATCGAACCGTAGAACGGCACCGCGCGGTCGCTCGCCCACACGACGCCGTTGCGGCCGCCGAGCTCCACCCGCACCGGATCGAGCTGGGCGCGGTACCCGACCAGCAGCAGCGGCGTGCCACCCGGTGACGAGAACCTCTGCTGCCACGACGCAAACCCTTCCGGCGCATGCGTGCACGCGACGATCGCGACATGCTCGCCGGCGGCCGCGCGGCTTGCGGCACCGATCAGCCACTGGCCCAGATACACCTGCCCGCCGTCCCAACGGTTCCACGCCGCGCCGTGCACACGCGACTCGAGATCGGCAGCGCCGAAGCCGTGCGCGCCGAGGATGCGAATCGCCTCGATCTGTTCAGCCAGGTTGAGATGCGTCAGGGAGCTGCGCGGCGTGCGCAGCAATGCGCGCTGTGAGTCTCCGAGCAGCGCCGCAGTGGCGGCGAGCACCAACCCCGCAACGGTGACAGCGACAGCGTATCCGCCACGCCATCGCCGGCCGCGGCCGAGCGACGAGGCCAGTCGGCGCACCGCGACCGCCGCAGCCAATGCTCCCGGCGCCATCATCGACACGCCATAGCGCGCCACCCAGTTTCCGCCCGCCAGCAACGTGGCGACGAGTGGAACCGCGAGGAGCAAGACTACCACCCGTCCGGCCGTGCGCTGCGCCGCATCGACGCCGCGCCCCATGACCAGCAGCACCACGCCCGCGAACGTCAGCGGCGCCACCAGCACACCGCCCAGAGTCGACACGACGCGCCCGACCCGCTCCAGCAGCCCGGGCGCTTCGCTCACCATCCACGCCGTGGAGATGAGCGAGAAGTCGCTGCCGCCGGTTTCCCACTGATAGAACATCCAGGGGGCGTAGAGCGCGCCGACGATGAGGGCGCACTGCAGCACGGCGCGGGCCGAGATGGGCGGGCGCCACCAGAGGGCTGCGAGGGCAAACGGGGGCAGCAACGCGAGGTTGGTGCCGTGCAACTGAACGGCGGCCGCCAGACATGTCACCGCCAGCAGCAGGGCGCGCGGCTCGCCGCTGATCCAGCGCAGCGTGCCGGCGAGGCTGCCGGCGAGAAAGACGGAGCTCCAGGCGCCGTTGCTCGCCGCGCCGACGGTATCGAGCAGGATGGGATTGGCGCCGAACAGCACGCCGGCAAACAACCCGAAGGGAAAGCCCACCATGCGGTCGCCGACCGCGGCCAGCCATGCGGCCGCCAGCGCGTGCAGGGCCAGGATGGTCCACAGCGCGAAGCGCGGGTCGGGCGTGACGAGGTGACACAACGTCAGGAGATAGCGATTGAGCGGGCCGAGCTTGATGCGCAGCTGGTTCATCTCGTTGCCGTAGACGGGACAGGCTGTGCCGTCGGCGCACAGGGCGCTCAGCATGAAATCGCGCTCCTCGTCGATCTGGATACCCCAGTGCGGTGCGATGAGGATCGCACCCAGGGCGAAGGTCGCGAGGAACACCGCCAGGTAGCCGACGAGTCGCAGGCGAGCGGGCGACCACAGCGACTCTCCCGCCGGCGACCTGGTGCGCAGTGCCGCCAGATAGAACCACACCACGCCGGCGATCACAGCCAGCGGCGCCGCCAGCACCAGGATCAGGAACAGCAGCGCGAGCGGCCCGCTCACGCCGTTCATCGACTCCAGCGGTCGGGCCGTTTGCGCCGGCGGCGGCTGTTGCGGTTGCGAGTCGGACGCCGCTGCCGGCGCCCCCGCCCATTGGAACCGGGCCTCGCCGCCGGCGACGCTGCGCGCCACCGCCTCGAGGAGAGCCGGCGGCACCTCGCCGCGCGGCACGATGGCGAACTGCTTCGTCCGCATCGCGGCGGCCGGCCCCTCGGACGAGTGGCGCAGATCCAATCGGAACTTGCGCCCGTCCGCGCAGTCGTAGTGCGCCGCAGCGAACGTGCGCTCGATCGAGCCGCCGGCAAACTTGCAGTCGCCGGGCAGCGTCTGACCGGCGCCCAGCATTTCCGCCATCAGCGCTTCGCTGCCGGGCGGAATCACCTCGTCAGCCGCACGGACCGGGACCGCGACGAGGACGAGGAGCAGAAGAGGCAGCGCTTTCACAACTGAGCCTTCGCGGGTGGGTTTTCCGGTCCCCTCTCCCGTTTTGGTATTGGGCTTGGGTGTGGGGTATTCCACAACTCCGCCTCCAGAGCTTTTCATTGACTGAATGCTGGAGCAGGATTCAAGGCCGTTGAGGTTGGAGAGTGTCATATCCCCCTCACCCAACCCTCTCCCATCCGGGAGAGGGCTGGAACTGGAGAGGGGCTCGGAGTGCGGACCAGAGGCATCGCACCCCACCCACACCACGCAGACGCCTCAAAACGGCGTGCGGTCGAGCGGCAAGGGCAGCGCGTCCGGATCCGCGGCCAAGCGCTCCACCGCCGCGACCGGCTCGACGAGCTGCTCCTGCGCGCCGAGCAACGGCGTCTCCTCGCCGTTCGCCTTGTGCGCCAATCGCCATTGCTCGGCCTCGATGCGGCGCTGCAACTCGGCGGCGCGATCCATCGGCGCCAGCTCTGCCGCGGCGCGCGCCAGGCGGCCGAGCTCCGCTGCGATGGCCAGGAAGGATGCCCGCTCGGCCTGCGCATAGCGCGGAAACCGCTCGAGGAAATAGAGCGCCAACACCTCGCCGCGCGGCAGATGGCGCCACAGCGGCGACAACGCCGCCAGCGCCGCCCGCTGCTCGGGGTTCCACGACCGCGCGGCGAGCTGCTCGAGCTGCGGGTCGGACGCGGTTGTTGCTCCCGCCAGCAGATCCTCCCGGCTCTTGTCGTTGGTGCCGCTGACGCCGGCGCGGGCGTCGTCCGCCAGGCCGAGGCGTTCGTCCTTGGTGCGGTACAGCTCGCTGTCGTAAAGCAGGGTCTTGGTGCGCTTGGCGAGATCCTTGGCCGGCGCCAGGAAGGCCTCGATCTCCTCGTGGCTGAAGCGCGGCAGCACCTCGCGGAGGAATTGCTCGCCGATCACGTGTCCCCAGTCGACGTGGGCGAGCAGGCTGAACAGACGCTGCAGCACGCGCACCTGGTCGCGGTAGAGCGGCGCATAGTCGAGCGCCGACTCGTCGAAGAACGAGTCGCAGACGTCGTCGTTGGTGGCGAGACGCGCCCACGGATAAAGGCCCAGCTCGGCGCACAGTTTGCCGAGCTCGGTGCCGCCGTACGGGGCGAAGATAGCGCTCCAGGAAATTTCCGGACGCAGCAACACGTTCAGCTCGAGCGTCAGCAAGTCGATGTGCAGCACACTGTCGCCGCGCCGCGTCTCGCGCGTCGGCAGGCCGAGGATCTGCTCGGTGCGCAGCGTCAGCCCCGCCTCGCGGATGTTGCGACAGCCGTCGAAAATGTGGGCGTCGCGCATCGGGCGGTCGAGGACGTCCTTGCGCACCTCGTAGCTGCCGCTCTCCACCGCCACGGTCACGCCGGTGCAGCCGCCGAGCTTCATCCACGCCAGGCGCTCGCGACCCGGGGCGCCGTAGGCCAGCTCGAGGCGCAGTTGGGCGTGGAACGGAATGCCCACCTCGTCGCGGTAGCGCGGCATGAAGTCGCGCAGCCATTTCATCTCGAAACCGAAGACGTCGTCCTGGATGTAGATCAGCCGCGTCGGATAGTCCTTCAGCTCGCGCAGCTCGTCGATGACGTCGTCGATCTCACGCACGACGCGGCGGCGAAAGCGGCCGTACATCTCGGGCGAGTTCCAGGCGACGTTGTAGCAATAGGTGCAGGCGAACGGGCAGCCCTCGCCGCAGATCGTGTTCTTGATCGGGTTCTCGGCAAACTCGGGATTGTCGCGATAGAACGTGGCCCGGTCCGGCTTCGGGAAGGTGTCCGACAGATGATCGCGGAACAGGATGCGCGAACGCAACACGCGCTCGACCTGATCGCGGCCGTCGTCGGTGTCGGCCAGCTCGGCCAGGCGCGCGCGCGCCGTCTCTTCGGCCTCGATGGCCTCGGCTTCCGAGAGCAGCGCCGTTTCGGGCAGGCCGCGCGCCTGCTTGCGGCGTTTCAGCTCGGCGCCGAGCACGGCGGCAAACTGGCGGTGGAACAGCGACTCGCGCACGAAACCGGCGGGGTCGCCGTCGAGCACCGCGCCAAAACTGTCGAAGCTCTGCCCGCGGTAGACCCAATCGGCATGCTCGGCGCAGGTCGGGGCAAAGTAGGTCGCGTGGGGTCCGCCGATGTGGACACGCACACCCCGCGCGCGCAGCTGGTCCGCGGCGGCGAACACCTGCCGGTGATTGCCCGAATAGACGTTGAACCCGACATCCGTGGCGCCGAACTCCTCGATGCGGCGGAACAGGCGGGTGTAGTCGTACTTCCGGATCGGGACCCCGGTCCATGGCACGCCGCGATCGCGCATCAGCCCGCCCAGGTACAGGGCGAACAGCGGCTCGATCACTGACTCGTTCCAAGCCAGGACGACGCGCTTCGACTCGATCGGCATTCGAGGGTCACCATACAAGAGGCGAAAGCCGCATCACAAGGCGAAAGCCGCCGGGCCGGGCTGGCGCCCTTGTCGACCGGGGAAAGGCGGTATAGAAACGGCCCGCGGCGCGCGCCGACGCGACTGGAAAGTTTCCTCTCCCGGATGGGAGAGGACTAAGGTGAGGGGGATGTGATGATGCCGAAAGGCCACCAATTCC
>CAYVUV010000119.1:0-14056 GCA_964455095.1 uncultured Binatia bacterium (SeqCode) | reverse complement strand
GCACACGCACTCGGCGCCGACGCCGGGGCCGTTTTGAGATTCGACGGTCACCTGGGTTCGCGAAACCCCTGCCGTAGGTAGAATGCGTCTCAGGGCGTCGAGGCGCCTCGGTCACCATGACGGTGTCGGTCACCAGCGACTCGGCGTTCGACGCGACGCCGAAGGGCCAACACGGTGTCTATCGAACGATACAGATGACAATCCGAATCGGCGCCGCTGCCTCGAGCGAAGGAGTCTGACGATGTACACACCCGCGGAGCGAAGCTCGTACCGACCGAGTCGATCGGCGGCGGCACCGGTCCCCGATATCATTCCGCCCGGAGCCGCGCTGAACGCGACGGCTGCTCCGATCTTGCCGTGGGCGCGCCTTTGCACGGTCGTCGCGGCGCCCCTTGCCCTCTGCCTGCTCTCCGTGCCTGCGCACTCTCTCCCGCTCTACGGCGCCAACGGAGCTATAGGCAATGCGGACACGTCTCTCTACATCCTCAATCCGGCGAACGGTGACGTCGTGCAGGATGTGGGCGGGATCGGTTTCGCGGTGACCGGGCTCGCCTTCGATCCGACGACCGGGATCCTGTACGGCTCGACCAGCAAGCAATCGGTCTCTCCGAATAGCCTGGTGACCATCAATCTCGGCACGGGGGCGGGTACGCTCGTGGGCCCCTTCAACATCAGCTTCAATGACGTCGATCAGACCCTCGCTGATCTGACCTTCACGCCGGGCGGAACGCTCTACGGTTCTGCGACGCAAAACGGCGACCTGTACACCGTCAACACGGCCACCGGCGCGGCGACGCTCGTCGGCGCTTCTGGGCTGCCCCCCTTCAACAAGGGTAACGCCCTGGCATCCGACCCTTCGGCAGCGCTCTTCTTTGCCGGCGACAAAGACGGCTCGAACGGCTCGCTCTACAGCGTCAACAGCGGCACCGGCGTCGCCACCGCGATGGCGTTGCTCACGGGCGCGCCCGGCGATGTGAACGATTCAATTCCGGCCATCGCGTTCGACGATGACGGCGTTCTCTACGCCTCCATTCTCGACACCACCAGCGCGAGCGGCGAGAACCTCGGGACCAGCTATCTGGTGACCATCGACACGAGTACCACGAGTACCGGTGTCGTCAGCACCCTGGGCCAAACCGTGGACCGCCTGGACGCGATCGCCTTCCAACCGCCAACCACCACCCCAACCGAAACGCCGACAGACACGCCGACTCACACACCGACGGATACGCCGACTCAGACACCGACGGACACGCCGACCCTGACACCGACGGACACGCCGACTCCGACACCGACGGACACACCGACTCTGACACCGACGGACACGCCGACTCAGACACCGACCGACACACCGACTGAGACACCGACCGGCACAGCTACCAGCTCACCGACGCAGACCCCGACAAACACCAGCACGGCGACGCCCACGTCGACGCCAACCGTCTCTTCGACGGCGACGCCGACAGCCACGCCGACTCAGACGAGTACAGCCACGCCTACCGGCATCGTCGCCCTGGGCGAGCCATGCGGCTTGCCTGCCGACTGCCTCGGCAACCTGTTCTGCACCGACGGCGTGTGCTGCGACTCATTGTGCGACGGGCCGAACGAGTCTTGTGTCGTACCCAACCGCGCCGGCATCTGCACCGGGCTGCAGACCGCGCCGGCTATGTCGCTGCCAGCAGAGGCGGCGGCCCTTGCCGTCCTGACCATTCTCGCCTGGTTCGGCGTACGTCGCCGCACGGAGGTTTGAGGGCAAGACGGAGTTGTTGCGGGTGCCATGGCTAGATAATGGTGGCAATGCATTTCGTGCGGCGACCGTCCCACCTGGTTGACGGTCTGTCAGTCACGCAGCATCGCCGCCTTCATCTGGGACGAGTTGGCGCCAAGCGGCTGGGACCAGGGCCTTCTGTGCCGCAGGTGCAAATGCAAACGCCGCTCGCTGCGCATTACGTACCGGTTTCGACGCGGAGATCCCGAAAGGATCAGCATCACACACATCGTTGGGCTTGCCCCGGATGGCGACTATCTCCCCATGCTCTGGGAGACCTTTCGGCACTCCAGTCCGCGGACGCATTGGATCGATTTCAAGTACCAGAGAGCCCGCAGCCCGTGGGGCCTGACCAAACGCCTGGTCCTGGAGAAGGCAAGACTTGCGCGCCTGATGAGAGCGTATCAACACGCGACTGGGACGGTCATCATGCCGTTGCCAAATCCCAGTGCGAGCGGACGCGCTGCCGCGCGCCGCTCAACGGGACGTTAGGCTGCGCGATGGGTCTTGAGTTTGCCGCCAGCGTTCCGCACAGCCCTATCGGGGTCGGAGTCGGGGTCGGAATCGGAATCGAAGGGGCAACGATCACCGCGACGGAGATCGATTCCGATACCGATTCCGACTCCGACCCCGAGGGATCCGGACTCGGCTGAGTTGGCAAAATTCGGCCACGCGTATGTCGCTCTTGGACACTGGCCAGCGGTGAGGTAGCTGGAACGAATGAGCCAGCTCATACGTATCGCGCGGGAAGAGGTATCCGGACGCGGTCTCTATGTCCTCGAGCTGGTCACACCTCGCGTCGGGGAGTTCGAACCACCAGCGCGCCGCTTCGGCTGCTTCCTCGTCATGGACGCCTCGCGAGTGGACGACGAGACAATCCGGGAATTGGTTCGCGCCCTTCTCGGTGCGGGAGCAGCATACTTTGCGACCTGGGGACCCGGATGTCAGCGGGTGCACGATCTGATTGACGCGCAACGTCCCGAAGACGAACCCGGTCCGGACGATGTTGTGATGACAACTTGGCACGATGACGAGAATCTGGACGAGGCAATCTGGGAGTCGATATACGTTGCGATGCCGGCGGGACGGTACGAGGACGGGTGCGATGCGGTAGTGGCCATCGTCGTTGATGCCCCCGCCGCGGCGGAACAGATACGACGTCGGTACTCTGACCTCAAAGGGCTGTGTCACGATGTGGAGCAAGAGCCCCCGACCTGACAATCCGCCGCACGCGACGTTTCCCCATAATCCTAATCGGAGTCGGGGTCGGAATCGGTATCGCTATCGGAATCGAGAGGCAACGACATGAGTTTCGGCCATGAACAACTTCACGTCTACCGAGCGGCGATCGAGTACGTCGGCTGGGCGTACCGTTACTGTGAAGCGCTGAAGGGGCATCGAAATGCCAAGGACCAGTTGCTGCGGGCATCTCAGGCGATGCCCCTGAATATCGCCGAAGGCAATGGGAAGGCGACCGATGGCGATCGGCTCAGGTACTTCGAGATCGCCCGCGGATCGGCGTTGGAGTGCGGCGCGATCCAGGATGTTCTGGAGGTCTGTGGCGCCCTGTCCGCGGAGGAGAACGCCAAGGCCAAAGCGGTGCTCGACCGTATCGTGGCGATGCTGACGAGGCTTGGTCGGCGGGGTTATGTGATCCGCGAGGAACGGGGGGAGTACACCGCGGTGGGGATCGATTCCGATGCCGATTCCGACTCCGCCCCCGAGAGGATCGGTCGAGTCGGCAGCATTTCCGCTCGGCGCTGGCGGGCGAGCGTTTAGCCCAATCGGCGTCGGTATCGCTATCGGAATCGAAGGGACGACAACCGCGGTGGGGATCGATTCCGATGCCGATACCGATGCCGACCCCGAGGGAAAGTGCGAGACGGCAGCATCTCCGCTCGCGCTGGCGGGCGAGCGTTTGAAACCGATCGGCGTCGGGGTCGGTATCGCTATCGGAATCGAAGAGCAACGATCCGTAGCCTTGATCGATCCCGATCCCGATACCGATACCGACCCCGAGCGGGCCCCCTACGCCGCGGTTCCGTAGCGCACGACGCTGCGGATGCTAGCCCCCTCGTGCATGAGGTCGAAGGCGCGGTTGATGTCGTCGAGTGGCATGGTGTGGGTGATGTACTCGTCGAGCTTGATGCGGCCGCGCTGATACCAGTCGACGTACTGCGGCAACTGTGTGCGCCCGCGGGTGCCGCCGAAGGCGGTGCCGCGCCAGCTGCGCCCGGTGACGAGCAAGAAGGGGCGGGCGTGGATCTCCTCGCCGGCGCCGGCGACGCCGATGATGATCGATTGGCCCCATCCCTTGTGCGCACAGGCCAGTGCCTGGCCCATCACTTCGACGTGACCGATGCATTCGAAGGAGAAGTCGACGCCGCCGTCGGTGAGCTCGACGACCGCTTCGGCGACGTTGGCGACGTCGGACGGGTTCAGTACGTCGGTGGCGCCGAGCTGCTGCGCAAGAGCGAACTTGGCCGGGTTGGTGTCGATGGCGATGATGCGCCCGGCCCCCGCCATCACCGCGCCCTGCACCACCGAGAGGCCGATGCCGCCGAGGCCGAAGACGGCGACCGATGCGCCGGGATGCACCTTGGCGGTGTTGAGCACGGCGCCAATACCGGTCGTGACGCCGCAGCCGAGCAGGCAGACCTTCTCCAGCGGCGCGTCGCGGTGCACCTTGGCGAGCGAGATCTCGGGCACCACCGTGTACTCGGCGAAGGTCGACGTGCCCATGTAGTGGTGCAGCATGCGGCCCTTGTGCGACAGGCGGCTGGTGCCGTCGGGCATCAGCCCCTTGCCCTGCGTCGCCAGGATCGCGCCGCACAGGTTGGTCTTGCCGCTGAGGCAGAACTTGCAGTTGCGGCATTCCGGAATGTACAGCGGGATGACGTGGTCGCCGACCGCGATGCTGGTCACGCCGGCGCCGATCTCTTCGACGATGCCGCCGCCCTCGTGGCCGAGCACGGCGGGGAAGAGCCCCGACGGATCGCGTCCGCTCATCGTGTAGGCGTCGGTGTGGCACACGCCGGTCGCGACCAGACGCACCAGGCACTCGCCGGCTTTGGGTCCGCCGAGCTCGATCTCGTCGATCGCCAGCGGCAGCTTCGGCTCCCAACAGATGGCTGCTTTGACCTTCATGGCAAAATTCTCCTCGATCAGATCAATCGCCGGCTGCGCTCGACCGCCGCCGGTTCTTCCTTCAACGCGCGCTTCGCGTCGTTCATCGCGGCGCGGTAGATGCCCTGCGCCATCAGCGCGCGCTCGTCGAGCAGGCGGCGCTCGTAGACGTCGCGCTTGAGCTCCTGCGCGGTTCGGTCGGCAGGGTCGGCGCGCGTCGCCCATTCGGCGACATGCGCGGCCATCACGGCGTCGCCCGCGGCGAGCAGGGCGCGGCCGCGATCGACCAGCACCGCGACGCTGCCGGCGAGCTGCGCGATCTCGCGCGCCTGCGCCGCCGTCGGCGCCGGCAGCAGGTCCGCCGCGTTGCCGTTCCACCAACCGCCCCACAGGCGCAGCAGGTTGTGCACGATGAACTTCGGATGGTCGTAGGTCGCTTGCAGGAACGGCCGCGTCGAGAGCTCGGGGTCGGGCTCGACGCCGTTGACGATCTCTTCCGGGGTCTGGCCGGCGTTCATGCGCTCGAGCACCTGCGCGATCAACACGCGCAGGTAGCGCGCCGTCTCGGTCAACACGAGGCGTACGGCGTCGCGCCCGCGCACGGCGAGGCCGTGGCCGGGGAACAGCCATTCGGCGTCGAGCGCCGCCATCTCCTCGAGCGCGTCGGCCCATTCGGCCGGATAGCGCTGCACCTTCTGCGGATTGCCGCAGTTGGGCGCCTGCCAGATGATCAGGTCGCCGCAGAACAGGTAGCCGTGCGCCGGGATCCAGACGTAGCAGGCGTCGTCGGTCTCGCCCTTGGCGGCGCGGCAGTGGACATCGAGATCGCCCAGACGCGCGGTGAGCGCGTCGCGAAAGGTCAGCGTCGGCCAGTCGAACTGGTCGGGAAACATCGGCTGCGGCAGGCTGAACTGGCGCTGGTTGATGCGCGCGTTCCAACCGTGCGTGAGCTGATAGCGGCGAAAGCGCTCCGGGCAGCGCTCCTGGGCGATGATCTGCGGGCGCTCGCCGGCATCGAGGAACGGGCGCAGGCCGAAGGCGTGGTCGGCGTGGCCGTGCGTGTAGACCGCCGTGTGCAGCGGCCCGTCGCTCCACGCCCGCACGGCGCGGTGCAGGGCGCCGGCGGTGTGCCCGAAGCCGGGGTCGATGCACAGCAGGCCCGCCGGCGTGCGCACGGTGTAGGTGTTGACGAACGCGGCGTTCATCAACACGCCGGGCGCCACCTCGTGCGGATCGGCAAACAGCGCCAGCTGCGCCTGCATCGGATCGGTGGTCAGCATCGGGGAAGACTCTGCGCCCATGTCGTCGCCTCTCCTGTGTGCTCTGTAGGTCGAGCGTACGGCTACCACTGGGGCGCTTCCAATTCCAAGCGATCGGATGGCGATCTGTCGGAAGCAGCGGCGGTGCCACGGATGATTCGGAGAATCACGAAACCACGAAAGTCTGAAACCACGAAAAACAGACTCAGTCATTTTAAGCCCTCCAGATCTGAGTTTCGTGCTTTCGTACCTTCGAGCTTTCGTGACTCTCTGGTGCAGTGGCTGCGAGTCGCCCGATTTGACTCGGACGGCGCGGGCGGTTTCACTCGCCGGCGTGCAGCCGTTGCCGATCGATCCCTTGCTTCCCGATCTCGTTGCGGCGCTGCGCGCGGGCACGCGGCTCGTACTGCGCGCGCCGCCGGGGGCCGGCAAGACGACGCGCGTGCCGGCGGCGCTGCTCGACGCCGGCCTGGCGGGTGGGCGCGAGGTGCTGGTGCTCGAGCCGCGCCGCATCGCCGCCAGCGCGGCAGCGTCGTATGTGGCCGCGGAGCGCGGCGGCACCGTCGGTGGGGAGGTCGGCTACCGCGTGCGCTTCGAGCAGCGCGGCGGACCCGCGACCCGCCTGTGGTTCCTGACCGAGGGTGTGTTCACCCGCCTGCTGGCGCGCGATCCGTTTCTCGAATCGGTCGGCCTGGTGGTGCTGGACGAGTTTCACGAGCGTCACTTGCAAGGCGACGTCGCGCTGGCCGTCGTGCGCGAGCTGCAGGGCACGGTGCGCCCCGACCTCAAGCTGGTGGCGATGTCGGCGACGCTGGAGACCGGGCCGCTGGCGGCCTACCTGGGCGACTGTCCCGTGCTGACCTCGGAAGGCCGCGCCTATCCGGTGCGCGTCGACTACGCGCCGGCGGCAGACGACCGCCCGCTCGCCGGCCGCGTCGCCAGCGCGGTGCGGCGCTTGTTTGAAGCGGGCGACGACGGCGGCGATGTGCTGGTGTTCTTGCCCGGCGCCGCGGAGATCCGCCGCGCCACCGAGGCGCTGGAACCGCTCGCCGCAACGCATAAGTTGGCCGTCGTGCCGCTGCACGGCGACCTGCCGCTCGAGGCGCAGCAGCGCGCCATCCGGCGCGGGGCGCAGCGCAAGGTGGTGCTGGCGACCAACGTCGCCGAGACCTCGCTGACCATCGATGGCGTGACGGCGGTGATCGACTCCGGACTTGCGCGCCGCGCGCGCTTCGACAACCGCCGCGGTATCAACACCGTCGGCGTCGCGCCGATCAGCCGCGCCGCGGCAGCGCAGCGCGCCGGGCGCGCCGGCCGCACGGCGCCGGGGCGCTGCGTGCGGTTGTGGACCGAACCCGAGCACGCGCATCGGCTGGAACGCGAGCCCCCCGAAATCCTGCGCCTGGATTTGAGCGCCGTGATTCTCGAGCTGCGTGCCTGGGGCCTGCGTGATGTCGCCGGCTTCGCCTGGCTCGACCCGCCGCGCGCCGGCGCCATCGCGCGCGCCGAGCGCCTGCTCGAACAACTCGGCGCGGTCGATGCGGCCGGCGCGGTTACCGCCATCGGCCAGCGCATGCTCGCCCTGGCCGCGCCGCCGCGCCTGGCGCGCGTGGTGGTCGAGGCGGCCGACCGCGGCTGCGGCGAGCGCGGGGCATTGCTGGCAGCGTTGGCCGGCGAGCGCGACATCTGCCTCGACGCGCGCGCCTTCGGCAGCGGTGGTGGCGCCGGGCGCTGGGGAGCGGGTCCGTCCGATCTGCTGCTGCGCGCCGAGTTGTTCGCGCGCGCCGAGCGGGCGCGCTTCGACCCGGCGGTGTGCCGCGAGCTGGGGCTCGACGCGGGCGGCGTGCGCACAGTCGATCGAGCCCGCCGCCAGCTGCGGGGAAGCGGCGCGGCTGCGCGCGGCGATGCGAACGAGGCCGACCTCCTGCGCTGCGTCCTGGCCGGGTTTCCCGATCGCGTCGTGCGGCGGCGCAGCGACGGATCGGCGCGCGGCGTCATGGTGGGCGGCAGCGGCGTCGTGCTCGACGAGACCAGTGTGGTGCGCGAGGCCGAGCTGTTCGTCGCCGTGGAGCTCGAGGCCGGCGACCGGCGCGAGCGCGGCGAGGCGCGCGTGCGGCTCGCCAGCGCGATCGAGACCGCCTGGCTCGGCGAAATGTTTCCGGCGGCGCTGCAGCGCGATCGCCGGCTGGTCTTCGATGCCGATCGCGAGCGCGTGGTGGAGCAGACGCAGGAGCGCTACGACGATCTGGTGCTCGACGAATCGGTGCGGCTCGACGTCGATCGCGCCGCAGCGGGCAATGTCCTGGCCGCAGCGGCGCGGAGCGATCCGGCGCGCGCCCTGTCGATCGGCGACGCCGAGCGCGGCCTGCTGGCGCGCATCGACTTCCTGCGCACATGGATGCCGGAGCTGTGGCTGCCAGCAGACGGCAACGCCCTGCTCGGCGCCGCGGTCGAGGCGCTGGCGCAGGGCTGCTGCAGCTTTGCCGAGCTGCGGCGGTCGGACCTCCTCGCCGTGCTGCACGGGCTGCTCACGCACGCGCAGCGCCAGGCGTTGGAGCGCCACGCGCCGGCCCACTACACACTGCCCTCGGGCCGCGCCGTGGCGGTGCAGTACGAGCGCGACAAGCCGCCGGCGGTGGCGGCGCGCATCCAGGAGCTCTTCGGACTGACGGCGACGCCGCGCCTGGCGGGCGGCCGCGTGCCGCTGGTCATCCAGCTCCTCGCCCCCAACCAGCGTCCGGTGCAGATCACCGACGACCTGGAGAGCTTCTGGCGGCGCACCTATCCCGAAGTGCGCAAGCAGCTGCGCGGCCGCTACCCGAAGCACGCCTGGCCAGAGGACCCGCTCAGCGCCCCACCGGTGCGCGGCATGCGGCGCCCGCGCTGAGGCTGGGGTGGGCCAGGGAGTCCGGGCCTCCTCCCCCTCGACGGGGGAGGATTGAGGTGGGGGTGATTCAATAATTCCGCGACCTGCGCGCTTCCCTGGCGCGCGCGGAAGCAGCGGAGCCGCTTTCGCGGATTGCTCATCACCCCCCATCCAACCTTCCCCCGCAAGGGGGGAAGGCTTTACTTGTCCATCGCGCGGGGCGCGGATATGGAGAACGGATGTCCGCGCAAGTTTTCGACAACCTCGCCGATCTGGCGCGCCTGCCCTGGTTCGATGTGCACAACGGGCG
This sequence comes from uncultured Binatia bacterium (SeqCode), assembly GCA_964455095.1. GTDB lineage: Bacteria > Desulfobacterota > Binatia > HRBIN30 > CADEER01 > CAYVUV01. Next base: position 4,727 of record CAYVUV010000119.1, on the reverse strand, counting down.
CCTGGTCGTTTCCGATCGGTCGGTCGGTCCGGTGATCGACATGCACTCGCACATCGCGCTCGCCTACCTGCTGCCGATGCGGCTCGACCTGTACCGCGCCACGCCGCGCACCGAGCACTACCTGCCGTCGTGCTGCCGCATCGACTTCGAGGTGTACCAAAACCAGAACTTCACGCCCGACGCGCTGCACTCGCTCAAGCGCGACCTGACGCTGTGCAGCCTGACGCGCGGCGGCATGCGGGTGACGCACACGGTGCCCAACCTGGTGCGCGAGATGGACGAGCTCGGCATCGTGCACTCCGTACTCCTGCCGATCGAGCTGCCGTACATCTCGAACAACGCCGCCCACGCCCTCGAGGCGGCGCGGCGCGAGCCCAAGTGTCTGTCGTTCGGATCGGTGCACCCGATCGTCGACCGCGTCGCCATGCGTTTGGACGAGCAGGCCCATTCGGGCGCGCGCGGCGTCAAAGTGCACCCGGCCGTGCAGCTCATGGCGCCCGACCATCCGCGCGCCATGGCGCTCTTTCGCCACGCCGGGGCGCGCAACCTGCCGATCCTGATTCACTGCGGCCCAGTGGGCATCGAGCTGGAGTCCGGCCGCCGCCGCACGCAGGTCGCGCTCTACGAGAAAGCGATCGCCGAAACGCCGGGCACCAAGTTCGTGCTCGGCCACGCCGGCGCGCTGCAGATGGATCGCGCCCTGGACCTCGCCTGCCGCTACCCGAACGTGTGGCTGGAAATGTCGGGGCAATCGCTGTCGAACGTGCGCACCATACTCGACCGCGCCGATCCCGAGCGCGTCGTCTACGGCAGCGACTGGCCCTTCTACCACCAGGCCCTCGGCATCGCGAAAGTGCTGATGGCCACCGTCGGCCGCGAGCACTTGCGCAGCAAGGTGCTGTTCCAGAACGCGGCGACGTTGCTCGGCCTGCCGACCTAGAGCATCTCCGAACGGGAGGGCGAGGCTCCCGCCGAGCCTTGCCTCAACGCGACGAAGAGGCTCGGCGGGAGCCTCGCCCTCCCAACTTCAGGAAGAGAAGCAAGACGAGCGGCAACCACGCCCACGCCGACCGGCTGCCCCGCTCTGCGCCGACCTGGCAGCCATCGCCACCGCCGGAGTGTTGCGGCGAGCCGCTGGCCGTCGTCGGAGAAGCGGTTGGCGTAAACGTCGGCGGCGGCTGTACGGGCGTCCAGATGGGCCGTGGCGTGCGGCGCGGTGTCGGAGTGGGCGCATTCGGGTCGGGACAGTTTTGCGTGCAGCCGACCTCGGCCAGCGGCACGGCCCAGAGCTCGCGACTGTGCTGGTTGTCGTTGGCGGTGAAGAACAGGTGCGCGCCCGACTGGGTGAAATGGCTCGGTGACGACGAGCGCGTGTCCGGCGCGATGTCTTGCACGGGCACCGTCCTCGCCGCGGTGGCGTCGCTGCGCCACAACTCGAGCCCATGCGCGCCGTCGCTTGCCGCAAAGAGGAACAGGTTTCCGATCACCGTCGGCGGTTCGTCGTTGCGCGTGCGTGAGCCGAGCGGTCCCGCTTGCACGTCCGCTACGAGCATGGTGCCGGCCGCACTGCCGTTGCTGATCCACGGCTCCAAACCGTTGGCGCCATCGTCGGCGAACAACAGCACGGTATCGCCACGACTCGCGGCGGCCTCCGGGGTCGAGCTCGCCGGACCGGGGTTGATGTCCGCGAGCAGTGCGGTCCCGGCCGCCGTGCCGTCGCTGCGCCACAGCTCGACGCCGTGCGCCGGGTCGCTGGCGTTGAACAGCAAGGTTCGGCCCTCAAAGGCGAGCAGGCGCGGCCAGGCGACATCGTAGAGGTCGTCCTGCGCGGGCGGCAGATCGAACAGCCCGACCTGTGCCGTACCTGCGGGGCTTCCGTCGCTGTACCACAGCTCTGCGGTACCGGCGTTCGACGTGAGGATCGCCAGGCGGTCCGCGCCGCCGATCATTTTCGCGTCGGTGCCGGCGTGCACTCCTGCAATACGCTCGGTTCCTTCCGCCGTGCCGTCCGTCCGCCACAATGCGCGAGCAGCGAGGAAATAAAGGCGGCCGTTCAACAGCACCGGCTCGCTCGGCCATGACGAATCGGGTCCCGGCGCGATGTCGGCGACGAGGCCGTCGCCGTACGGCGCCCACAGCTCGGTGCCGTGCACGCCGTCGTCCGCCGCGATGATCAGCTCGCCGTCGAGGTTGCCGAGCAGCGTCGGCAGCGACCCGAACGGCCCGGGATAGATGTCGGCGAGCAGCCGCGGCGGCTCACCGAGCGCGGGCAGTTCCCACAGCTCCTGGCCTGCCTCCGGGCTGGCGGCCATGAAGTAGAGGCGCTGGCCGACCGCCAGAAGGCGCGGCAAGAAGTTCGGCGCCGGAACGACGTCGGCGACCGACACGGTGCCGCTCTCGGTGCCGTCGCTCTTCCACAGATACCCGCTGCCCTGGCGGTCGTCGGCGAGGAAGGCGAGCGTGCCGGCGAGGTCGGTGAAGGACTGATAGAGGCCGTCGTATTCGTTGAACAGGTCGGTCGCGCCCGGGCTGATCTCGGCCAGCTGCGCCGTCCCTTCCGCCGTGCCATCGCTGCGCCAGGGCTCGACACCGCTGCCGTCGTCGGCGCCGAAGACGAAGGTCCCATCGCCCGTCACGGCGCCCTCGAACGGACCGCCGAAGCGGTCGGTGATCCAAGCGAAGGTGCGCAGGCGAAGGGTGCCCGACGCCGAGCCGTCGCTGCGCCAGAGCTCGACGCCGCTGTTCGTTCCGAGCAGGAACATCAGGTGGTCGCCGGCGTCCGCCAGGGTGGGCACGATGTAGTAGTTGCGTGGACTCGCAAACCGGCGCACCCGCGCTGTGCCGGCCGCCGTGCCGTCGGTGCGCCAGAGCTCTGCCGTTTTGGCGCCGGCGCCGAAGTAGAGCATGCCGCCGAAAGGGATGAACGGTCTTGCCGGATCGATGACCGGTGGGATGGCGGCGATGCGTTGCGTGCCATCGGCGGTTCCGTCGGTGCGCCAGAGCGCTGCCGTCTCGCTGGACGAGTCGGTGGCCGCGAAGATCACCGTTCCGTCCAACGACGTGAGCCCGACGAGGAACGCGTGCTGATCGCCCGGCGCGACATCGGCAACCAGCGTCGCGCCGCGCTCGTCGGCGCGCCAGAGCGCCTCCCCGTGCACCCCGTCATCGGCGGCGAAGAGCACGCTGTCGCCCTGCACCAGGAGATCGTGTGGCCACGAGGCGCTCGGCCCCGGGTTGATGTCGGCCACGACGGCGGTGCCGGCCGCGGTGCCGTCGCTGTGCCACAGCTCGATGCCGTGGCGTTCGTCGGAGATGACGAAATAGGCGACGCGCTCGCCGGCGGTCAGGCGCACGTCGCTTGGCTGCGGGCGATTGGGGATGGGCGACACCAGCGCGACGCGCTCGAAGGCGCCGCTGTCGCCGTCGATGCGCCACAGCGCCGTGCCGTCCTGATCGCTGATCAGCGCCAGCCAATCCGACCCGAGGCGTACCAGGCCGGCGGGGTTGCCATCCAGGCCGGTCGTGCCGACGCGCTCGGTGCCAATTGCGCTGCCGTCGCTGCGCCACAGGGACACGCCGCGGTCGCCGTCCGAGCCGAGAAAATACAGGGCGCCGGCGAACACCTGCAGTCCGGTGGGCTGCGAGCTGCCCGGACCCGGCCAGATATCCTTGACCAGCGCGGTACCGCCGGGCGTGCCGTCACTGCGCCACAGCTCGACGCCGTTGGGTCCTTCGCCGTACGAGTCGAAGACATCGGCGGCGACGAAGTAGACGACTCCGTCGAGCACCGTGAAGTCGTGTGGATTCGAGGAGGGCTCGTCTTCAACCGGCTCGCGCACGGCTTGCGTGGTGTTGATGTCCTTGACCAGAAACGCCGGGCCGTCGGCCCGCACAGGCCCGGCGGTCGCCATCAGCCAGGTCAGGACCGTGACGAGTGCTCTCCTCCGTTGCATTTGCATTGCGCCCCCCTCGGACCCAACGCCGACCGAAGCAAAAGGCGTGCGGGGTGCTCAGCTAGAGGCGGACATAGCCAACGCGGGGAGGACGCCTTCAAGAAGTCTTGCAATACGGCCACTGTTTCGCGGCGCCGCGGCGCGCCCGCATTCGTTGCTACGCCTCCGCGAAGCTCGTTGCGGACACCGAGGGGCGGGCGCGCAGGCGTTCGATCCAGCCTTGGACGGCGGGTCGCGACGCGAGGAGGGGGTCGAGTCCCGCCGCCGCCAGCTCGCAGACGAACGGCACGTAGCACACGTCGGCGAGCGAGAAGTCGCCGACGAGGTAGTCGTGCTGTGCGAGCAGCGGCTCGAGAACGTCGAGATGCGCAGCCATCTCCTGCTTGGCGTGTTGCTGATCCGCGTGGTTCCACTGCTCTGGTGGCGTGAAGAGCCGTGCGATCCAGCGCTTGAAGGCCGGCGCGAAGTAGTCGCCCGAGGCGAGCATGAGCTGGCGCGCCTGCGCGCGGGCATGGAGGTCGGCGGGGAGCAGGGCAGGGTGCGGGGCACGCTCCTCCAGGTACTCGAGGATGGCGACGGATTCGAAGATGACGGTCCCGTCGTCTTCGAGCACCGGCACCTGACCGAAGGGGCTCAGGCGCCGAAACTCGGGCGCGCGCGTCGCCCCACCCGGCAGATCGACCAGCACTTCTTCGCAGGCGAGGCCCTTCTCGCGCAGCGCGACGCGCACGCGGCGTGGGAAGATCGAGAAGGGATGCCAGTAGAGTCGCATGG
>CAYVUV010000118.1:0-1606 GCA_964455095.1 uncultured Binatia bacterium (SeqCode) | reverse complement strand
CCCCCGCGCACATCGCGCAGGGCTCGATCGTCACGTAGAGCGAGCAGGCGGGCAGCCGGTAGTTGCCGAGCGCGCGCGCGGCCTCGCGCAGCGCGGCGATCTCGGCGTGCGCGGTCGGATCGGAGGCCGCGATCGGCGCGTTGCCGCCGCGCCCGACGACAGCGCCGTCCTTCACGACGACCGCGCCGACCGGCACCTCGCCGCGCGCCCCGGCCTCCCGGGCGAGTGCGAGCGCCTCGTCCATCCAGCGCCCGTCGTCAGCGCTCGCGGTCGTCGACATGGAAGCGGTGGAACACGCGGTGGACGATCGGCGCGGCGACCACGCCCGCGGAGGCGAGCAGCACGAAGCCCGAGAACAGCGAATAGAGCGCCTCGGCGATCTTGCCCGCGTCGGAGGACTGCCGGAGGTCCGGCGCGGGTCCCATGCCGGACGCCAGCAGCGAAGCGTGCCGGAACGCGTCGACCCAGCTCGCGCCCTCGATCGTCTGCCTGAACACGACCGTGCCGATGCCGACCCACGCGAACGTCAGCGCCAGCGCGATGGCGACGAACACCGTCATGCGCCGGGCGAAGACGCCCGCCGCCGCGACCTGCTGGTGCCTGCGCTCGAAGCGCGGAACCGTCACCGAAGCCCCGCCCCGATCACCGCGTCGGCCTCGATCTCGACCAGGATCTCCGGCGCGATCAGCTTCGACACCTCGACCATCGTGCACGCGGGCCGGATCGCGCCGAACGCCTCGCCGTGCGCGCGGCCGACCGCCTCCCACCGCCCGATGTCGACGACGTAGATCCGCGTGCGCACGACGTCGGCGAGGCTCGCGCCGGCCTCGCCGAGCGCGCGCTCGATGTTCGCGATCGCCTGCTTCGCCTGCGCGTAGGCGTCGCCGGCGCCGACGATGCCACCCTCCGCGCCGGTCGCCGTGGTCCCCGACACGAACACCCGGTCGCCGACGACCACCGCCCGCGAATAGCCGACGATGGGCTCCCAGGGCGCGCCCGACGGGATGTTGCGGCGGCTCACCTCTTCCCGTCCTCGCGCGCTTCGTGCCGCGCGCGCCGTTCGGCGCGCGCAAACGCGTGCTCGCGACGCGCCTCGTCCGCCACGGCGCCGGGGTCGACCGCAACGAGCCCCGGGGCCGCGTCGCGACAGGCGGGCGGCGCCACCAGCCGGCGGCACGCACGCCCGTACCCGTCGCGCTCGACGAGGCCCAGGTCGACCCGCCGGCGGCGCAGCTCGACGTGGTCGGTCGCGGGCATCGCGCCGGGACCCGCGAGCGAGGCGAGACGCCGCCCGTTCGCGTCGCGCTCGGCGACGGCCGCGTCGGCGGGCACGGGGAGCGGCGCCGCCGCGAGCGCGACGGCGAACTCGTCGCCGCGCGATACCGCCAGCGCGCCCTGGCAGGCGCGCTCCTTGACGGCGAGCCGTCGCCAGGCGGCGAGGCAGTCGGGAGCGGTCGTCATCGGGATGGCGATGGATTGCACGCGGCGCCGATTGTGCGGCAGCGCAGGCGCGGTGTCGACGCTCCTGCGACAATGGGCGGCGCGCCGGCCGCGCACGAACGACCCCGGCCGCGTCGCCGTCGACCTTCCGCAACCCGCACCGATG
>CAYVUV010000117.1:0-4006 GCA_964455095.1 uncultured Binatia bacterium (SeqCode) | reverse complement strand
CGGCATCGCGGGCGGCGGCGTACCGGGCGGGAGCGCATTCATCGGCGGCGCCGGCTCGGCGAGCTCGGCGATGAGCGACTCACCTGGGTCCGGCTCGGGCACGCGGTGGGTCATGCGGAAGTAGCGCTCGCCGATGGCGACCTTGGCCTTGCGCGCGGCCTCGATGCCGTCGGCGCGCTGGGCGCGGTCTTCGGAGTCGATCGCGTCGGTCACCCATCGGGGCGACGGCCAATCGGGGCCGAACTCCCATGCGGTCAGGTACGGCAGCAGGGTGTCGCTCAAGTGGGCGTCGAGGTCGTGAGCGTCGCCGACGACCTTCTCGAGGCGCACGTCGTTGCTCTGGGCGCTCTTGCCGTAAGAGCCGGGGCCCTTGCCCGCGCCGGAGGTGTCGACCTCGCCGAGGATCTTGACCGCCATCCCCCGCAGGATCTTTTCCTGGAACGACTCGTAGCTGACCGTGCCGGAGCGGGTCGCTTCCTTGAGGTCGACCTCGACGTCGTCGGGGATAACGATGCCGGTCTCGGTCTGGATCGCCTTCAGGATCTGCAGCAGCTTGTTCTGCTTCTCCTGGTCGGTCTGGCCGCCGCCGCTCTTGCTCGACTTGTACTTCGCCACCGTGAGCGGCTGGCCCCACTTGTCGAGGAAGATGGTCCAGAACTTCCAGCCGTTCTTCTGCAGCCACCAGTGCCAGTAGATGTCGTCGAAGTAGCCGCGACCCCAGGGCGAGTCCTTGGTGCCGTAGCGCATGACGAGGAACTTCCCCGCCGGCGCGGCGACCGCCGGCTTCCCCGGCCCCTGGCGCACCTGCAGGGCGCCCTTGTCGAACTTGAAACGCCACATCGGGCGATCGACAATGGTCGACGGCACCCACTTGCCAGCGAGGGGGCCGCGCTCGGCGAGCTTCAGAGTGATCTCGTCGAAGGCGATGCCCTTGGCGCGCGAGAGCAGTTGGTGGCGGCGATTGAGGGCGGAGTCATGCACGCCGGCGAGCGCCTCGCGGCAGTGGTCGGCGGCGGCCTTGGCCTGCGCCGAGCCGTCGCGCGGCACGATGCGGTTCGGCAGCTTCATGACCGCATCGATGCGCTTGTCGACGAGGCCAGAGAGTTCTAGCGAGCTCTCGTACATGTGGTCGTAGAGCTCGCCCAAGCGATCGCCCGGGCGGCTCTTCTCGGCGAGGATCTTCGACGGGTGCGGGTCGCCGTCGATGAAGACCCGCGACCAGCTGGCGCGGCCGCTGGTTTCTTCGTCGCTCGCCAGCTCGCGCGCGTAAGAGCGGTCGGCCCGCCGGGAGACGGCGACGGTTTCGAGGAGATGGCGCCCGCCGTCGGCGTCACGTTGTTCCGCCGCCCGCCGCGCAGCTCCCGCCAGCACCGCAGGGGCGGTGCGACGCAAACGGCGGGAAGGGGCGGCGGCGGCGGTCATGCGATGCGGAATCTCCCGATCAGCTGCAGCCGGTAGTGGTGGTGTCGTCGTTCATCAGCACGTAGTTCGTGCCGTTGCAGATGCAGCGCTTGTGGATGTCGCTGTCGGTGTAGGTCGAGCCTTCGGTACCGGCGGCGCAGGTGTTCGGGGGGGCCGACCGCAGACCGTAGTCTCTGGCGCTGCGCACGTTGATGGCTCCAGCGCCGGAGTTGGTGCGAAAGTAGGTGTCGACCAAGTTCACCGCCTGGCTGCCGCCGTTGACGATGTCGGTGGCGAACAGGCCGTCGTTGTAGACCGAGCCGATGCGGACGTTCTGGACGTTGATCACGCCGCCGCTGGTGGTCGACAGCTGCCAGATGGCTTTGCCCTGGCTATAGCCGCCGTCGGCGAAGTACCCGTTGCTGAGCTGGATCCCCGACCCACCGGCCAAGTTCTTGACGCCCACCGACGAGGTGTTCAAGCCAAGAAAGGCGATGGAGACGTAGTAGAGCTCGCTGGTCCCGGTGCTGTTTCGGTACGCCTGCGTCTCTGCAGTTCCGGATAGGTTCCAGACAAGGATGCCGACGTGGTCGAGGTTGCAGCCATCGCCACTCCCGGCGGTCCCGCCGGTACAGTCGATCGCGCGGCGCTCGGATGTCGCGGCGCCGGTCATTTCAATCGCGCAGTTTCGGATGCCGCCGCCATCGAGTGTGATGAAGGTGTCGGCTTCGACTTCGGCGGTGATCGTGGTCGCGTCGCCGAAGGCGTAGATGCCGCCGCCGACGGTGCAGACCAAGTCGGTGTGCGAGGAGATGGTGAACGGCGACTCGGTGAAGGAACCGCCGCCCTCGACGAGGATCTGCCAGCGGTTCGAGGCGTTGTGGGTCTGGGTCGCGACGTAGTCGGCCGCCTCTTTGATCGTGTTGTAAAGCTTGCCGGTGACGTCGGTGGCGCCGGCGCGGACCTTCACGACGCGGGTGCCGTTCACCCGGTAATCGTCAGACTGCACGGCGAGACTCGCGGCGATCTCGCCGTGGGTCGCCAGCTCGACGATTCCATCGACGGTGGTCGAGGCGGCAGGCAGGTCGGCGTCGGTGTAGATGTCGTAGAGCGGCTGCAGGGCTCCGTCGCTGCACCAGCAGAAGGCCTTCACCCACGCACCGACGTCGCCTTCCGGCGTCACGTCGCAGTCGACGGCGCTCGTCGCGTCGACGATCACCTTGACCTGTCCCTCGTTCGATGTGCTGCAGCCGGCGTACTGGGCGCGCACATGCGGGATGTCGGGCTGGCGCTTGATGACCTGGCTCGCGGCCAAGGTCGGAACGAGCAGCATGGCAAGAGCGAGGCTGAGCTTGGTGGTCTTCATCGCGGGCTCCGGGAGTCGGTGGACAGGATCACCGGCTCTATGTATCGCGACGAAACCGGAACTAACCGGAACTAACTCGAAGATTCCCGCTCTGCTGCCCCCCGTCGCTAGCTTCCGGCGGCGTAGCGGTGCTGGCGCCGAAGGGCCTGCTCGACGCGGCTGCTTTCGTAGGCTTCGAGCGCGCGGCGGACGTCGGCTTCGAAGGTCGGGTCGTCGCGCCGTGCCTTGCGCACGGCACGGTCGGTCACCTTGTTGAAATGCGCGCAGCGATCGAGCTCGCCGGAATTCGCGAGGCAGGCGATGAAGCCGGCGCGCCAGGCGCCTTTCGGCCTCACGAGAACATCACTCCCCAGCCCGAATCCGAAAGCGTCGGGGCCGGTTGCCGATGGGCGGCTGGGTCCGCGAAGGGGATCCCGATGGCGGGCGGTCTCGGTGCGGGCCGGGGAGTTTTCATCGCTTCAGACTTCCGCGAGCGGGACAGCCCGCGCCGGAGGGTGACCCGGAGGTCTCCTGGGCGCGGACGTCAGGGTGAGAACGGTCGACGGCTCGGCGCCGACGCGTTTGAATCCGGGCACGCTGGTCGCGTAGGCGAGGTCTTGGGCCTCGAGGCCACGTTTGTAGAGGGCATTGACCGCCGAGATGTCGCTGGCCAGGGCGGCGAGCTGAGGCGACTGATCGACGAAGGCAGCAGGCAGAGCGGCCGGCGCGAGCAATCCAGGCTGATCAGCGGCGACGGGCGGCGATGCCGTGAGCGGCGCGCTCGAGACGAGCGACAGCACGGCGATCGCCAGAAGCGCAAAGAGGCTGGTGCGTTTCATGGCTGTCCTTTCAGGCCACCTGGTGACCGGATGCAGAACGCCGCGACGGGCCCTACCCGCGGCGCTCACCGGCGATGCCTCTGGGCGGTGCATCAGATTTCGTACTCCATGTGAGAGCGCTTCGCGTTGGGGAGAATGGCGAAGTCGATGGGGCCTTGGACCGCGCCGCCGAATTGCATCTCGAAGAGGCGCAGGCGGGCGACGCGGGTGGCTTCGATCAGGTGGTCGTTGGTGTGGTCGAAGATCCGGCGGCCGGCGGCGGAGATGCGCGCGGTGTGGTTGGTGAACTGGGTCAGAAACTCCGGGTGCTTGGGCGGCTCGAAGTCTCGCCGCTGCACGTCGAGCTGCAGCAGCTGCGTCGCCTTCTCCTTGTGCGTCACCTTGCGCTCGTTCTGGGTCACCGGGTCGAGCACCGGCTCGC
>CAYVUV010000116.1:0-25956 GCA_964455095.1 uncultured Binatia bacterium (SeqCode) | reverse complement strand
CTGACCTCAGGTTCCCCCTTCTTACCAAGGTGGGGTTTTGGGGGAGGTACATCGCGCGTCGACTACCTCCCCCCCGGCCCCCTCCTTGGAAAGGAGGGGGAGCGGAGAGCGGAGATCAGCGCGTCTGCGGCGCGTAGTGGTCGAAGAACAGGCACGTATCCACCGAGCGCCGCACCGGCCTCCCGTACGACCCGCGCGGCCAGCCGATCGGCAACAGCGCGCAGCTCGGGCAGTTTGGCGGCAGGCCGAGCCAGGCGTCGACCTCGGGGCCGAAAGCGGTGTGCACGGTGGTGAGCGAGGCGCCGAGCCCGACCGCGCGGCAGGCGAGCAGGACGTTCTGAATCGCCGGGAACAGCGCCTGAACCTGCGGCGCGCCGCGGCGGGTCCAACCGGCGACGAACAGGTGCACCGGCGCCTCGTGCAGGTGCTCGGCGAGATGGATCGCCGCGCGCATGTTGCGCCTCTTCGCGGCGGGATAGTCGGGATCGCGCGCCGCGGCGAGCGCCGGCTGGATGTAGGCGTTGAACACGGCTCGGTAGCGCTCGGCCACCCAGGCGCGCCGGGCGGGATCGGTGACGGCGATGAAGAACCACGGCTGCCGATTGCCGCCGCTGGGCGCGAAGGTCCCCGCTTCGCAGACTTTGCGCACCAACTCCGGCGGAACCGGATCGGGCTTCAGCCGGCGGATGGCGCGCGTGGTGCGCATGCCTTCGAGCAGGGGAACGTCCTCGCCGATGCGGTCGATGTCCATCGCCAGAGACTAGGAAACGAACCCGGCGGAGGAAAGGTTGCCGGCGGCGCTGGACAATCGCCCATCCAGTCGCTGATATGCGCCACTCCCGACACGCTCATGCGCCGCACCTCGAAGAAGCCGCCCAGGGCCGCGGACCGCCGTGTACCGCTCGGCTGGTTCGGCCGCGCCATCTCGGCCCCACCGCTGACGGCGCGGCAGTGGCGCGTGCTCGGCGTGCTCGGCGCCGCCAACCTGATCGACAGCTACGATGTCGCGCTGCTCGGCCTGGCGCTGCCGCAGATCCAGGCCGGCATCGGCATCGCCGATGCCGATATCGGCGGCCTGATGGCCTTCGTGCGCCTGGGCGTCGTACCGGCGATCCTGCTCACCATCCTCGCCGACCGCGGCGGGCGCCGCCGCCTGCTGCTGATTACCATCATCGGCTTCACCGTGTGCACGTGTCTGACGGCGTTCGCGCGCACGCCGTACGACTTCGCCGTGCTGCAGTTCCTCGCCCGCGTCTTCATCGCCGGCGAGGGCATGCTCGCCATCGTCGTCGTCACCGAGGAGTTCGACGCCGGCAATCGCGGCTGGGGCATCGGCATGCTCGGCGCCCTCGGCGCGCTCGGGCACGGGTTGGCGTCACTGATCTTCTCCTTCGTCGGCGTGCTGCCCTACGGCTGGCGGGCGCTGTACGTGCTCGGCGTCGTGCCGCTGTTGCTGCTGGCGTGGTTTCGCCGCTCGCTGTCCGAGACGCAGCGCTTCGCGCAGCATGCCCATGCGCGGCCGCACGAGCCGGGCTCGCTGTGGGAGCCCGTGCGACACCTCGTCCGCATGTACCCCGGCCGCATGATCGCCTTGTGTGCGGCGGTGTTTCCCTTCGCCTTCGTCGTCGAGACGGTGATGTTCTTCCCTTCCAAGGTGTTGCAGGACGTCCACGGCTACACGCCCGCCAACGTCGCCGGCATGTATCTCAGCGTCGGCGTCATGGCCCTGCTCGGCAACATCGTCGCCGGCGCGCTCGGCGACCGCTTCGGCCGCAAGCGCGTGCTGATCGGCTCGATCACGCTCAACGCCGTCGCCGCCGCCGTGTTCTACAACGCCGCCGGCTGGTGGCTGCCGCCGATGTGGGGGCTGATGGTGATGACCCTCACCATGAGCCTGGTGCTGTTCGGCGCCCTCGGCAGCGAGCTCTTCCCGACCTCGCACCGCTCGACCGCCTCCGGCCTGCGCGGCGTCGTCGCCACCCTCGGCGCCTCCTCCGGCCTCTGGCTGCAGGGCGAGCTCTACACCCGCCTCGGCAGTCACGGCGCCGCCATCACCTACATGCTCGTTGTCATGCCCATCGCCCCGCTGATCGTCGCACTGACGCTGCCGGAGACCGCCAACCGCGAGCTCGAAGAGGTCTCGCCGGAGCGCTGAGCTCCGCGGGTCTGGTTCCTCTCCCTCCGGGAGAGGCCAGGTGAGGGGATCGAACAAACTCTTCAACGAAGCAGGGTACGAAGCCATCATTTTCATCCCCTCACCTTACCTCTCCCGGAGGGAGAGGAACTTCGTCCGCGAAATGACCGGTAGAGCCCGCGTGGCTCAATTCCCCGCCTTCGCGTAGGATGCCGCGCGACCGATGGCCGACTCGAACCCGCTTCCGGCGCCGCCTCTGGCGGCGACCGCCGACGACGACACCGGTCGATCGCCGGGGCGCGTGGTGGCGCGCAACACCGCCGTCACGCTGGTGGCGCAGCTGCTCATCAAGCTGCTGACCTTTGCCTTCAGCATCTTCGTCGTGCGCCACCTGGGCGACGCCGACTTCGGCCGCTACTGCGCGGCACTGGCCTATGTAGCGGTGTTCGCCATGCTCACCGATCTCGGCACGTCGTCGCTGTCGGTGCGCGAGATGGCGCGCGCGCGCGCCACCATCGCCTGGATGGTGCCCGACATCGCCGCGCTGCGCATCGCCCTGTCCGTGCTCGCCATCGTCGGCATCACCGCCTCGGCACACTGGCTCGGCCAGCCGCCGGAGATGGTCAAGGCGATCGGCATCGCCGGCTGCGGGCTGCTCCTCTACGCCGTGCACGGACCGCTCGACGCCGCGCTGATCGCGCGCGAGCGCTTCGGCTACGCCGCGGCCTTCTACCTGCTCAACCAGGCCGTGTTCATCGCGCTCGGGACCCTCGCGCTGCTCACCGGCGCGGGCTACGTCGGCCTGCTGCTCGCCGGCCTGGCCGGGGTCGCGGCGATGGCGCTGGCCGCCGTGGTCACCGTCATGCGCGCCATGGACCTGCGCTTCAGCGCGCCGCGACCGCGCCGCTGGTGGCCGCTCGTGCGCTCCAGCCTGCCCTTCGGCGTCATGGGCGCGACCAGCGAGATCGGCCGCCGGTTCGCCACCGTCTACATGTCGTTTACCCTCTCCGCTGCCGCCGTCGGTTGGTACAACGTGCCGCTCGGCCTCTGCACCAGCATGCTGCTGATGGCGCAGAGTCTCGGCCTGGCGATCTTTCCTTCCATGGTCAAGGAATACGACGGCGGGCGCGGCTCGATCGGCGAGACGATGCACGCGGCCCTGCGCTATCTGTTGCTGCTGTCACTGCCCATGGCGGTCGGCGGCACGCTGCTCGCCGAGCGCATCATCCTCACGCTCTACGGCGCGCCGTTCGCGCCAGCCGTCACCCTGATGCGCATCATGGTCTGGGCGCTGCCGACCACGTTCGCGCTCGAGATCCTCGGCCGCGCCGTCAGTGCGATGGGCCGCGAACGGGCGGCGGCGTGCGTCAGCGTCGTCGCGGCGCTGCTGAACATCGCCGTGATCGTCGCCGGCGTGCGCCTGTACGGCGTCGCGGGCGCGGCCGTGGCGATGGTCGTCTCCCGCCTGCTCGCGGTCGTGTTGACGGGCGCCATCATCGGCCGGGCGCTGTTCGATGGCGCCCGCGGTACGCCGCTGCTGCGCATCGCCGCCGCCTCGGGCATCCTCGCCGCCGCGCTGTGGCTGGCGCGCGACGCCGCCCTGCTCGACGCGCTCGGCAACGCCGGCGCGCTCGCCGCGCTGGTGCTCGGCGGCGCCGTCTGCTTCGCCGTAGCGGCGCTGGGCGCCGGCGCGGTGACACCGGCAGAGGCGCGTGCGGCCGCCCACGCGCTGCGCCATCGGCTGGTGGCGACGGGGTCGGACTAGATGCGCGTCGTGCTCGCCGTGCACCACTTTCCACCCCGCCATACCGGCGGCAGCGAGCGCTACACCGCCTGCCTCGCCGCCGAGCTGCTGCGGCGCGGGTACGAGGTGCGCGTCGTCTGCGTCGAGCACATCGACCGCGGCCCGCCGGACGGCGTGGCGTGGGAGGACGAAACCTGGAACGGCATCGCGGTGCGGCGTCTCTCGTTCGATCTCAGCCGGGCGCCCGACCGCTGGCGCTGGAGCTACGACAATCCATGGGTCGGGGCACACATGGCCGCCCTGCTGCGGGAGTGGCGCGCCGACGTGCTGGACCTGGTCGGCGGCTATCTCATCACCGGGAGCGCGCTGCGCGCCGCGCAGGCGCTGGGGATTCCCACCATCGGACGGCTGGCGGACTTCTGGTTCGTCTGCCCCCGCTTCACCATGCTGCGCAGCGACGGGCGCCTGTCGGCGCCGCCGATCGAGGCCGCCACGTGCGCCCGCTGTCTGGGCGAGGAACAGCGGCGCTATCGGCTGCCCGCCCGCGTCGCCCCGCGGCTGATGGCGGCCTACTGGCGCCGGCAGCGGCCGCGCATCGCGCGCGTACAGGCGCGTATCGATTTCCTGCGCGAGACCGCGGCGCGCGTCGATGCGTTCATCAGCCCGTCGCAGTTCCTGCGCACCACCCTTGGCGCCACCGGGTTCGACGTCAGCCGCATCGACGTCTCGCAATTCGTCACCAGCGCGCCGCCGGTCACCACCGACAAGACGCCGTCCGCCGTTTTGCGCCTCGGCTACCTCGGCCAACTCACCCCGCACAAGGGCGTGCACGTGCTGATCGATGCCGTGCGGGGGCTCCCCGACGCCGCGCTGACACTGCACGTCTTCGGCGACACCGAGGCCGATGCCGCCTACACCGCGCAACTCCGGCGCCGCATCGCCGGCGATCGACGCATCACCCTGTGCGGACCGTACCGCGGCGGCGTCGGCGCGGTGCTGCGCGAGCTCGATGTGATCGCCGTCCCATCGCTGTGGTATGAGAACAGCCCGATGGCGATCCTGGAGGCTCTCGCGCACCGCACGCCGGTCATCGCCAGCAACCTGGGCTCGCTGCCCGAATGGGTGCGGCACCGCGGCAACGGCCTGCTGTTCGCCGTCGGCGACGCCGAGGACCTCGCCCGTCAGCTGCAGGCATTGCTCAGCGAGCCGGCGCTACTCGGCGCGTTGCGCGCCAGTATCGAGCCGGTGAAACACGCCGCGGAGGGCGTCGACGAAATCGAGGTCCTCTACCGGCGGGTGTGCGCCGGGCGGGGGACCGCGCCTTGAGCGCGCCCGCGCCGCGCGTCGCGGTGATCGTCGTCAACTGGAACCGCCGCGACGAGACGCTCACCTGTCTGGCTTCGCTTGCCGCACTCGACTCCGCGCCCGCCGCCGTGATCGCCGTCGACAACGGCTCGCAGGACGGCTCGGCCGCGGCGATCCGCGCCGCCTACCCCGCCGTCACGCTCATCGAAGCCGGTAGCAACCTCGGCTTCGCGGCCGGCAGCAATGCCGGACTCGAGCGCGCGCTGCGCGATGGCGCCGACTACGCGTTGTTGCTCAACAACGACGCCACCGTGGCGCCCGACGCGCTGCGCCGGCTGGTCGAGGTCGTCGCGGCAGACGGCAGCGTCGGCGCCGTCGGGCCGACGATCCACTACGCCGATCGGCCGGACGTCATCTGGTCCGCCGGCGGCGCCATCGACTGGCGCCAGGGGCGCACACGCATGTTGGCGCTCGACGAAGTCGACCGCGGCCAGCTCGGCACCGTGCCGCGTCCGGTCGATTTCGTCTCCGGCTGCTGCCTGTTGGTCACGCGCGCGGCCATCGAACGGGCCGGGCGGCTCGACGAACGTTTCTTCGCCTACTACGAAGAGGTCGAGTGGTGCGTGCGCATGGGGCGCGCCGGCCTGCGCATCCTGCACGTGCCGGGCGCGCATGCCCGGCACGCCATCACGCCGGCGGCGCAGGCGATGTCCCCGATCGTCCACTACTACATGACGCGCAACCGCCTGCTCTTCCTCGAGGCGGTGCGGGCGCCGCGCGCGGCATGGGTCCGCACGCTGCTGTGTGACTATTCGCGCACGCTGGCGGCCTGGACGCTGCTGCCGCGCTGGCGCGGCATGCGCGGCCAGCGCGCGGTCATGCTGCGCGCCATCGCCGACTACTTTCGCCGCCGCTTTGGCCGCGCGCCGCTGTTCGGCACCTGAGGTCCCGTGCCCCGGCGCTCTGCAACCCTTCGCGACGCGCTCATCGCCGCCGCGCTTGCCGCGGCGGTGGTTGCCACGCGCCTGCCGTTGGCCGGTGCGGTGCTGTACCACTGGGACTCGCTCAACTACGCGCTGGCGCTGGAGCGCTTCGATATCGCCGCAGACCAACCTCACCCGCCGGGCTATCCCATCTACATCGCGATCGCCCGCGCCGTGAACGCGATCGTCCGCGACCCGCAGCAGACCTTCGTCGGCATCAGCGCGGTGAGCAGCGGCCTCGCCGTGGCCGCGCTGTACGGCCTCGGCGCCGCGCTGTTCGACCGCCGGGTCGGCCTGGCGGCGGCCGTCTTTCTCGCCTCCAGCCCGCTGTTCTGGTTCTACGGCGCGATCGCCATGCCGCACGCCGTCGACGCGTTCGTCGTCGCCGTCGCCGTGTGGTTGCTCTACGCCGTGGCGCGCGGGCGCACCGCGCTGGCCATTCCGGCGGCGATCTGGCTCGGCCTCGCCGGCGGCTTGCGCCAGCAGACACAGGTATTCCTCGCCCCGCTGATGCTCTACGCCGCCTGGTCTCTCTCCTGGCGCCAGCGCCTGCTCAGCCTGGCCGCGCTGGTTGCCGTCGACCTTGCCTGGTTCGTACCGCTGGTCGCAACGAGCGGCGGCCTCGATCGCTACGCCGCCACCGTGCAGGCGTTCTATCTCGAAACCAATGCCGCGACGTCGATCTTCTCCGGCGGCGGCTGGTGGGGGCTGCGGCGCAATCTGAGCAAGCTGGCGCTGTACACGCCCTATGGGTGGGGGGTGGCCGCGCTGCCCGCGCTGCTCGCCGCGGCCGTGCTGTGGCGCCGCGGACGGTTGCGCGGCACGACGGTCCGGCGCGATGAGCGGATCCGGGTCATCTCCCTGTGGGTGATCCCCTGCCTGACCTACTATGCGCTGGTCCACATGGGACAACAGGGTCTCACGTTCATCTACTTGTGTGCGCTGCTGTTGGTCAGTGCCTGGGCGATCGCGCGCGCCTGGCCGCGCCAACTCGCCGCGTTGAGCGCCGCCGTCGTGCTGGGCAACGCACTGATACTCCTCGCCGCGCCGACGTTTCCGCTCGGCGGCGACAATCCGAAGATCCTGACGCGCGACACGCTGCGCCGGCACGACGAATACTTCGCCACGCGCTTCGCCGTCATCCCGCGGCAGTTCGATCCGCGCCACACGATCGTGCTGGCCTCGTCCTGGCGCTTCATGGAAGTCTACCTGCCCGCGTTTTCGTTCCTGAAGTACGACATCGCCGCGCGCTGGGAGCGGATGGAAGGCGCGCCCCGCCCCCGCGCGGTGTGGATCGGCACACCCCAGGACGCCGGCGTGGCGCCCGACGCGGACGGGATCGTCACGGTCGTCCTGTTCGACGACGAGCTGGAACAGTTCAACGATAGCCGCGAGCGCGCGGTGATCTGGCCGATCGGCCACGGCCAGCGGCTCACCACATTCGACTGGCGTGCCGGCGAGCGCTTGCGCATGGATTCGCACTCGTTCGGCATCGAGAGCGTCTCCGAACGGGAGGGCGAGGCTCCTGCCGAGCCGCTCATCAATGAGAAGGAAGCCTCCGCGGGCGGGGCGCAGGACTAGGCGATGCCCAACCTCGCGGTCATCGTCGTCAGCTGGAACACGCGCGAGCTCCTCGCCACATGTCTCGCCTCGGTCGCCGCCACGGCGGGCGACTGCGAGACCATCGTCATCGACAACGCTTCGGGCGACGGCAGCGCGGCGATGGTGCGCGAGCGCTTCCCGGGCGTGCGCCTGGTGCTCAACCGCGACAACACCGGCTTCGGCCGCGCCAACAACCAGGCCATGGCGCTCACCAGTGCACCGTACGCGCTGCTGCTCAACAGCGATGCGCAGCTCTTGCCGGGCGCGGCCAGCGCGCTGCTGGCGCTCGCTGAGCGCGAGCCGCGCCTCGGCGCCGTCGGCGCGCAACTCGCCTTTCCGGATGGGCGATTTCAATCCTCGCATTTCGCCTTTCCGACGCTGTGGCACGAGCTGCTGATGCTCTCCGGCCTCGGGCGACTGCTGATCGCGCCGTGGTATCCGAGTCGGGACGCGGAAGCGGACGGCGCCCCGCACGCCGTCGACTGGGTGAGCGGCGCCTGCCTGCTGGTGCGCCGCGCGGCGTTCGACGCGGTCGGCGGCTTCGACGAAGGCTACCGCATGTACGCCGAGGAGACGGACCTCTGCTACCGGTTGCGCGCGGCCGGCTGGCAGGTGTGGTACCAGCCCGAGGCGCGCGCGCTCCACCACGGCGGCGGCAGCACGCGCGGGCTGGAGCCGCAGCACGAACGCGAGCTGTACCGCAGCCGCGTGCGGTTCTTCCGCACGCACTACGGCGAGCCGGCGGCGCGGCGCCTGGCGCGGCTCATCTGGATGCTCACGGCGCTGAAGGCCGGCGCACATGGCCTGGCGCGCGCGCTGACCGGCGGGCGCTACGGACGCCGCGTGACATCGCCGCAAGCCCTGCGCGCCGCCTTGCGCGAGGATCATGGCTGAGATTCTGGCGCTCGCCACGGCGGCGCGCGGCGCGGACGAGGTGCGCGACACCGAGCACCGGCGCTTCCCGCGCGTCGAGTATGTCGAGCTGCAACGCCGCGGCATCGTCGACGTGCTCGACTACGGCGCCTACCCGTCCGGCACGCTCGGCCGCGCCCTGGGCTGGGCCGAGACGCGACTGCACAGCGATCTCTTCCTCGCCGCCCTGGGGCTCCTCAAGCAGCGCGCCGGGGCGAGCCTGTTCTGTATGTCGGAACGGGTCGGCACTCCCATCGCCGCGCTGAGCCCGGCGCGACCCGCCCGGCGGCGGTGGACACGCTTCACTTCCTGGTCGGCACGGCAGGAGGGCGCCGTCACGCGCCTGCGTCTGCTGCCGCGCATGGGGCGCATCATTGTGCACTCGAGCGCGCAGCGGGAGTGTCTGGTCCGGCTCGGTGCCGATCCGGCGCGCGTGCAGTTCCTGCCCTACGCCGTCGATCAACGCTTCTTCGCGCCGCCGTCGAACTGCGCCCGCGAGCGCTTCGTGCTCAGCCTCGGTGAGCCGCGCGGGCGGCACTACGCAACGCTGTTCGCGGCGCTGGCCGGAACCAACATCCACGCCGTCGTCCTCGCCTCCGGCCTCGCCTACGCGCGCCAGGCACGACGGGAGCTCGCCGATCTCCCACCGGTGAACGTGGCGCTGCGTCCGCCGCTGCCGCACGACGCGCTGCGGCAGCTCTATGCGCAGGCCGCCTTCGTCGTCTTGCCGCTGCGCGATGCGCCGCATACGGCCGGGGCGACCACCCTGCTCGAAACCATGTGCATGGCGCGCGCCGCCGTGGTCACGCGCAGCGCGGGCATTCGCGACTACGCGATCGACGGCGAGACGGCGGTGATGGTCGACGACGACCCGGTCGCCCTGCGGGCGGCGATCGTGCAGCTGTGGAACGAACCGGAGCGCGCGCGCCGATTGGGCGACGGCGCGCGCCAGCGCGTCGAGGCCGAGCTGAGCTTTGAGCAGTACGTCGATGGGCTGGCCGGCATCTTGGGCCAGGATGCGTAGGCGCGGAGGCGTGGCGTGGACATACTGTTGCTGACCCAGGTCCTGCCCCACCCGCCCGACAGCGGCCCCAAGGTCAAGACCTGGAACGTGATCAAGTATCTCGCCCGCCAGCACGCGGTGACGCTGGTGTCGTTCACGCGCGGCGAGTCGGAGGCGGCGCTCGCGCCGCTGCGCGCCCACTGCCGCGCCGTGCACACGGTGCCGATGGCGCGCGGCACGCATCGCGACGCGTGGTTCCTGCTGCGCAGCCTGGTGAGCGGCCGGCCGTTCCTCATGCAGCGCGACGACCGCGCCGCGATGCGGCGGATGGTCGACCAGGTCGGCGCGGCGCAGCGCTTCGACGCCGTGCACGCCGATCAGCTCAACATGGCGCAGTACGCCCTGCGCGTGCCGGCCCGACAGCACGTGCTCGATGCGCACAACGCGCTCTATGTCGTGTATCGGCGGCTGGCGCGCACGCGGCCGGCCGGCCCGGTGGGATGGCTGATGGAGCGCGAGTGGCACAAGCTGCGGCGCTATGAAGCCGAGTGCGGGAAGCATTTCGATACCGTCCTCGCAGTGAGCGAAGCGGATCGCACGGCGCTGCGCCGCGCCATGGGCGACGCCGCCGATATCCGCGTCGTCCCCATCGCCATCGACCTCGACGAGGTGCCGCTGGTGGCGCGGCGGCCCGAGGCGCGGCGCATCCTGCACGTCGGCACCATGCACTGGCCGCCCAACGCCGACGCCGTGCGCTGGTTTGCCGACGCGGTATTGCCCATCATTCGCGCCGCGCGACCCGACACGGCTTTCGACGTCGTCGGCGCGCGGCCGCCGCGCGCCGTGCGGCGCCTCGGGCAGGACGGCGTCAACGTGACCGGATACGTCGCCGACCCGACGCCATACCTCGAACAGGCGGGAGTCATGGTCGTCCCGCTGCGCGCCGCCGGCGGCATACGGGTGAAGATCCTGCACGCGCTCGCCCAGGGCATCCCCGTCGTCTCCACCACCATCGGCTGCGAGGGCCTGGCGGTCGAGCACGAGCGCGAGGTGCTTATCGCCGACGCGCCGGAGGACTTCGCGCGCGCGGTGCTGCGCGTGCTCGCCGAACCCGACCTTGTCGAGCGCCTGTGCCGCAACGGCCGCGCGCTGATCGAGTCGACGTACGACCTGCGCATCGCCTGCCGCCCGCTCGACGCGCTGTACCCCGCCGGCGGTGGAGACCGCCGGTGAGCGCGGCGCCGCCGCGGGGCGAGCGCGCGCACGCGGCGCGCATCTTCCTGATTCTGCTCGCCTGCTACGCCTACACCTTCCCGCGCTGGGCCGATTGGAACCAGAACTCGCGCTTGGACCTGACGGTGGCGATCGTCGAGCACGGCACGCTGTCGATCGACTGCTGCGTCAGCAACACCGGCGACTTCGCGTACTACGACGGCCACGCCTACAGCGACAAAGCGCCGGGCTTGTCCTTTCTCGCCGTGCCCGTGTACGCGCTGGTCCGCACCGCGACCGCCTGGGGCCCGATCGAGCGCCGGTTGATGCACATGGCCGACAGCGATGCGCTGGCCGCGACGCTGCGCGCCGACGGCACTGGCCTGCGCGCCGACAAGCTGCGCTTCGCGCTGGCGCTCACCGCCGCCACCGTTTTGATCGTCGCCGTGCCGGCCGCGCTGCTCGGCGCGGTGATGTTCCGCTTCCTGCACGGCCTCACCGCCGCCGCGCTTCCACGCGCCATCGTTGTACTGGCATACGGCCTGGGGACGATCGCCTTTCCGTACGCCGGCGCCTTCTACGCCCATCAGCTGGCGGCCGCGTTGCTGTTCATGGCTTTTGTGCTCGGCGCCGCGAACGCCGCGCACGCGGCGGCCGCATGGCGGCTGGCGCTGATCGGCGCCCTACTCGGCTATGCCGTGATCAGCGAATACCCCGCCGTCCTCGTCGCGGCGCCGCTGGGCATCTACTGCTGGGCGCGCACCGGATGGAGCGCGCGCATCGGCTGGCTGCTGCTCGGCGCGCTGCCGCCGCTGGCGCTCGCCGGCGCCTATCACTACGCCATCTTCGGCACGCCGCTGCCGGTGGGCTACCAGTACTCGGCGCTGTGGCAGGAGCGCCACCACGTCGGGTTCCTCAGCCTCGCCGCGCCGACCTGGAACGCATTCTGGGGTCTGACGTTCAGCCCCTACCGCGGGCTGTTCTTTCACAGCCCGGTACTGCTGTTCGCGCTGGCCGGCCTGATCGCCGCGTGGCGGCGGCCGGCGCTGCGCGCCGAAGCGGCGGTCAGTGCCGCGGCGGTGCTCGCCTTCTTCGTCTTCAACAGCGCCTCGGTCATGTGGTGGGGGGGCTACACCATCGGGCCGCGCTACCTCGTGCCGATGCTGCCGTTCCTCGCCTGGCCGCTGATCTGTATCGTCGAGCAACGACGGCGCCGCCCGTTGGTCATCGCCGCGGCGATGCTCTCGGGTGCCATCGTGTGGAGCTTGAGCCTGGCCGGGCAACACTATGCGGAGGAAACCTGGCGCTTCCCGCTGCGCGACTACGCCTGGCCGCGTCTGGCGCAGGGCGATCTGGCGCGCAACCTCGGCATGGTCGTCGGCCTGCGCGGTTGGTCGAGTCTGCTGCCGCTGCTGGGCTTCATCGGCGCGGTCGCGGCGAGCTGGCGCGGAGACCGAGGGGCGGAGTGATGGGGCGCACCAGTGCGGCGATCGACGCCGGGGAGTGGCGCTTCGTCGCCGGCGTCACGGTGGCGCTGCTGGCCATCACCAGCGCGCCGTACGTCTATGCCTGGTGGTCGGCACCACCCGATCGGCAGTTCATGGGCATTCTGGTCAACGTGCCCGACCACGCGCAGTACTTCGCCTGGATGCGCGGCCTGGCCGGCGCGCATCTGATGTCCAACACGCTGACCCCGGAGCCCAACCCACCGCTGTTCTTCAACCTGCTGTGGTGGACCGTTGGCCGCGCCGGCCGCGCGCTCGGTCTGGGATACGGCGGCTCCCTGCAGTTGCTGCGCCTGGTGGCGGCGCCGCTGTTCCTGGTCGCGGTCTATCGCCAGTGCGCGCTGTTTCTCGACGACCGCCTTCTGCGCCGCGTCGCGTTCCTGGTCATCGCGCTGACCTCGGGGTTCGGCTGGGTACTCGTCGCGCTCAAGTACACGCTCGCCGGCGGCGAGCTGTACTTCCCGCTCGATGTCCACATCGCTGAGGGGAACACCTTCTACTGTCTGCTGGCCTCGCCGCACTTCATCGCCGCCGCCCTGTACATCGTCGTCTTCGAGCTGCTCTTGTACGGGGAAGCGACCGGGCGGCGGCGCTGGGACGTGGCGGCCGGGCTGCTCACCCTATGCCTCGGCTGGCAGCACGCCTACGACCTGGCAGCGGTCTATGCGATCCTGTTCAGCTATGCGCTGCTGCGCGCGCTGCGCGACCGGCGACTGCCACGGCAGCTGATCGAAAGCAGCGCGATCATCGCCGCGCTGTCCTTTTGGCCGGGGCTGTATTCGGTCCTGCTCACTCGTCTGGAGCCGACCTGGCGGGTCGTCCTGGGTCAGTTCGGCAACGCCGGCGTGTTCACGCCCAGCCTGCCCCACCTGGTCATCCTGCTCGGCCCGGTGTTGCTGCTCGCCGTCTTCGAGGCCGCCCGCACGCGGCACTTGCGCGCACTCGACGATCGCGCGCTGTTCCTGCGCGCCTGGTTCCTCGGCAACTTCGCCGTGATCTATCTCCCGGTCGACTGGCAGATCCACTTGCTCAACGGCTGGCAGGTGCCGCTCGGCATTCTGGCCACGCAGGCGGTGTTCGCGCCGCGCGTTTCGGGTTGGACCGCCGGCGCGCGGCACCGGCTGGCGGCGTTGTTGCTGCTCGCCGTGGTGCCGACCAATCTGTACCTGTATGCCTGGCGCTTCGTCGACCTGGCGCGTCACGAGCGCCCGTACTACCTGCTCAACGACGAGCTCGCCGCGCTGGCGTGGCTCGACGCGCATGTCGCACCGGGCGACGTGGTGCTCAGCTCGGAGAGCATCGGGCAGTATGTCCCGTCGTCAACCGGGGCCCACGCCTTCCTCGCCCACTGGGCGCAAACGGTCGACTACTACGACAAGGTTGCCCTCGTGCGCCGCTTCTTCGCCACCGAGACCGACGCGGCGGATCGCCGCGACATCGTGCGCCGGTTCGGCGTCGACTACGTCTTCTTCAGTGACTCCGAGCGCGCGCTGGGTGGCTTCGCCCCGGCTGACGATCGGTCTCTCACCCGCGTGTTTGCATCGCCGCGCGCCGAGGTCTACCGGGTCGATGCGCTCCCTCTTGGAGAAGCGCCCTCCGGTTCCCTCTCCCGGATGGGAGAGGGTTAGGGTGAGGGGGATCGCATGGATCACGATCCACGGCCTTCTCTTCGATCGCGCGACGGCCGTGACGGCGGATGAACGGCGGAAGAAAAGAGTGTTGAATCCCCCTCACCCTAGCCCTCTCCCATCCGGGAGAGGGGACCTGAGTGCTGCCAGTCTTCTCGCGACACTGCTCGTCTGTGCCACCATCGTCACACCCACTCGCGCGCGCGCGGCGCAGTGGTCCGAAGCCATCCAGCTCTCGTCGCCGGTTCGCTACGCGTGGTTTGCCGACGTCGCCGCCGACGCGGCCGGCGGCGTGCACGTCGTGTGGACCTCGTCGTTCGGCACGACGCCGAACGGATACGATCGCGTCGAGTACTGCGCGGTCGGCCCGCGCGGCTGCGAGCAGACCGTCGACCTCGCTCGCCGTGCGGCAATCGACGGGATCTACGTCACGCGGCCGGCCATTGCTGCCGACGACCGCGGCATGTTGCATCTGCTCTGGCGGCGCAAAGAGCTGATTTGCTACTCGGCGGCGTCGATCATTCCGGACGTGCCCGATCGCGCCTGGCTGCCGCACCGCCGTTTGGGCGACGGGCGCCACACCAACATCGCGGTCGATCGCGACGGCACGCTGCACGCGGTCTGGAGCCAGGGCATGTTCCGCGATGACGACACCGTCTGTTTCGGATGCAGCGACATTATGTACAGCCGCTCGACCGACGGCGGGGTGGCGTGGTCCGTGCCGATCAACGTCTCGCAGACCCCGCTCGGCTCGGAGAAGCCGCAGATCGCCTTCGGCTCCGACGGCAGCGTGTACGTCGCGTGGGAGGAAGGCGGCGACTTCTACGCCGGCAAGGGACAGGCGCAGTCGTCGATGCTCGCCGCCTCGCGCGATGGCGGGCGCACGTGGGAAGCGCCGGTGACTTTTACCGATCCCGGCGATGCGCCGCAGAGCATTGCGGTCGGTGTCGACAACACCGGCGCCGTCGTCGTCGTGTGGCAGCAGATAGTCGGAGACGGCATCTTCTACCAGGTGTCGCCCGACGGCGCGCGCTCGTGGTCGGCTCCAGCGCGCGTCGGCAACCTGCAGCGCCGCGCGATAACCAACGACCTCGACGACTTCGACATCGCCTCCGACGCGGCGCGCACGCTGCACCTGGTGGTCGCCGCGCGCGACCCTGAACACCCCGGCCAGCACGGTGTCTATCATCTCGAATGGGATGGCGAATCGTGGAGCGCGGCCGAGCGCCTGTTCGCCACGCGCGGCCTTCCCGAATGGCCGCGCATCGCCGTCGGCCTCGGCAACCAGCTGCATGTCGTGTGGTTCGAGCGCAACGCGGGTTTCGAATCGCGGACCGAAGGGGGCCTCTACGGCGTCTGGTACGCGCGCGGCACCAGCGCCGCGCCGGCCATCGCCCCCGTGGTCTGGCCACTGCCACCGAGGGCGGGCCTGAGCCCCGCCGATATTGGCCGTGTGGCGCAGGTGGTGTTGGCATTCGCGACCGTCGCGGCGGTGGTGTTGCTGACGCGCCGGTGGGAGAGGTGATGCGCTCAGAAGCCTTCCCCCCTTGCGGGGGAAGGTTTGGATGGGGGGTAGTGAAACGACCCGCGTCAGCGGCTCACCTGTCCTTCACAAGCGGTCGCGGAGCCGTTGAATCACCCCCACCTCAATCCTCCCCCGTCGAGGGGGAGGAAGCCGGAGCGGACCCCACCGCGCCGCGGCTCGTCAGCCGCGCACCCAGCCCAGGGTTTGCAACCCGATATCGACGCCGCTCTTCAACCCCTGCCAGGAGTTGAGGCTCTTGAGGAAGGTCCAGATCGGGCCCGGGCGCAGCGCCCATTCGCGAAAGGCGCGGCGCTGCCAGTAGAGCAGGTCCTCGGCTTTGAGGTCGGGGTAGTCGAGCACCGTGCCCTGGTCCATGTCGACCTCTTCCCAGTTGGTGCCGGGGCGGAACCAGCCGTTCTCGACGACGTCGAAGAAGAACGGCGTGCCGGGGTACGGCGCGGCGACGTGGAAGAGCGCGATGTCGAGCGGCAGCGCCTTCGACACCGCGATGGTCTCGCGGATCGTCGCCACGCTCTCGCCCGGCAGACCGATGATGAAGTAGCCCCAGTTCATGATGCCGGCGCGGTGCGCCCATTCCAGCGCGCGGTGCGCCTGCTCCATCTTGTAGCCCTTGTGGGCGCGCTTGAGCACGACCTCGTTGCCGCTCTCGATGCCCCAGGCGATGAGATTGCACCCGGCGCGCCCCATGAGCGCGAGCATCTCCTCGTCGACGTAGTCGACGCGGCTGTTGCAGGTCCACGTCACTGGCAGGCGCGCCTCGATCAGCAGCCGGCAGAGCTCGACCACCTGTGCGCGGTTGACGGTGAACAGGTCGGCGTACATGTGGATGTGGCCGACGCCGAGGCGGTGCAGCAGCTGCATCTCCTCGCACAGCTTCTCCGGCGCGCGCAGGCGCACCGAGTACTGATAGCTGACGTGCTTGATGCAGTAGGTGCACCCGGCCGGGCAGCCGCGGCTGGTGACGATGAACGAGTACGGCCCCTTGATCATCGGCATGCGGTAGCGGTCGAGCGGCAGCAGGTCGTGGCGCGGCATCGGCAGATCGTCGAGGCTGCGAAAGAACGGCCGGTCGCGGTTGACGGTGATTGCGCCGACGTCGCGCCAGGCGATGCCGCACACAGCGCCGAGTGGCGCGGTTTCCGCAGCGGTCCAGGCGGGCTGCCATTGCGCATCAGACTCGCTCCACAGCCGCCACATGAGCTCGTGGCCAGTCGCCCCCGCACCGGTCGCGGCGTCGACGAGATGGCCGCCCTCGGTGACGCGCCAGCGCCCGCGCGCGACCTCGAGCGTGTCGACCAGCTCGCGCAGCGTCAGCTCGGGCTCGCCGCGCAGCACGTAGTCGAGGGCGGGAAACGCGCGCAGCGTCTCGCGCGCCAGCGGCGTGACGTGCGTGCCGAAGGCCATCGTCGCAGCGCCGAGGCTGCGCGCCAGGAAGGCGCCGTACATGTCGTTGGTGAGCGTCGGCGCCGTCACCTGGGTCAGATAGTAGCGCGGGCGGCGCGCGCGCAGGAGTTGCTCGAACTCCGGCCACGACATGCGCAGGGCGATCGCGTCGACGATCTCGACCGTGTAGTCGGGGACCAGCAACGCCGCGAGCTGCGCCAGGCTGACCTGCGGCCAGATCATGTTCTCGCGGCTGCGCCGCCCGACGCGGTGCTGACTGCGAATCCAGATGCCGCCGTCGGGCGCCGGCGGGTTGACCAGCAGCACGTCGACCTGCGCCGCCGATGAACCGGCGCCGACTACGGCGTCCGCATCGGGGAAGCGCGCCATCGGCAGCTTGACGATGCGATGCGTGCCGAGGTTGTCGGGTCGACCGGAAGGCGTGCTCATGGCGGCGAGCTCACATCGCGGTCGGCGATCTCCTGCAGCGTGGTGATGACCACCCACGACACGACCAGTTGCAGGCCGACGAGGATCAGCAGCGCGCTGCCGACGAGATACAGCCACAGCCGCTCGATGGGCCAGCCGTAGTTGGCCAGCGCGAGCGCGGTGGCCGCGAGTACCGTGCCGGCGCTGCCGATGGCGAGACCGGCCCAGCCGAAGTGGCGTTCGAGCGGCGTGGCGAAGAGCGGCGCGCCGAACAGGCCGAGCCGGATCGGGCGGCGCCGCTGCAGGCTGACCAGGTAGTTGAACATCGCCCCGAGGGCGAAGAGGCTGACGCCGCCGACGCCGGCGACGAGGGCGCCGAACATTGCCGCCACGCCCCACGGCCCCAGCACCGTGACGCCGCGCAGGCGCGCGACGGCGAGCCCGAGGCCGATCAGCATCGCGACCGCGACGCCGCCGACGCCGATGCCGCCCAGCACGCGCACCGGGTTGTAGCTCAGCGCCGTCCACACGATCGAGCGCACGTAGCGCAGGCCGTCGCGCACGACGCTGAGCTTGGAGTCGCCGACGCGCTCGTCGTACGGAATCGGCACCTCGACCACGTTCAAGCCTTCGTGCATGGCGCGCAGGCTCATGATCGGCGTGAAGTGCAGCCCGTCGGGCAGCGGCTGCAGGCGCGCCAGCGCGTCGCGCCGCACGACGCGCATGCCGCTGGCGCTGTCGCCGATGCGGCCGCTGCCGAGCAGCGTCACCAGGCCGGCGAAAAGGCGGTTGCCGACGCGGCGCACCACGGGCATGCCGTTGCCGGCGCCGGCCATGCGCGTGCCGACGACGAGGTCGGCACCGTCGAGCGCCGCTTGCCACAGGGCCGGAAACGCCTCGGGCGGATAGGTGCCGTCGGCGTCGAGGAAGGCGATGAGGTCGCCGCCGGCGTGGTGCATACCGGTCTTCAGCGCCGCGCCGTAGCCGCGGTTCTCGTCGTGGCACAGCAGCTCGACGCCGGGCAGGTTGCGCACCTGCTCCGCGGTGTCGTCGCGCGAGCCGTCGTCGACGACGATCACGTGCGGACCCGACAACCCCGCCGCCGCGAGGTGTGGGCGCAGCGCCAGCACGCGCTCGACGACGGCGCGCACCGCGTGCTGCTCGTTGAAGGCCGGGATCACCACCGAGAAGCTGGTCAGCGCGCGGCCGTCCACACGCGGCGATGTCGCGGTGCGGGACATCAGAAGTGCACCGCCTGGCGCGCCACCGGTGCGGGTCGATCGCCCGCGCCGACACTGCGCATTACGGCCGCCGGCACGCCGCCGACCACGGTGTGCGGCGGCACGTCGCGCGTCACCACGGCGCCGGCGGCGACCACGGCGCCGCGGCCGATGCGCACGCCGTCGGTGACAACGGCGCCCGAGCCGAGCCAGACATCGTCCTCGATGTGAATGCCCGCCGCCGTGATGCCCTGCTCAGTGAAGGGGCGGTCGGGGTCGTCGAAGACATGGTTCACGGCGATGATCTGCGTCATCGGCGAGGCGTAGACGCGGTCGCCGATGGTGACGCCGCCCTGGCCGCGGATGACGCTGTACTCGCCGATCAGGCAATCGCGGCCGATGCGGATGCCGGCGTGCGGCAGGTCGCGGAAGTTGTAGACGTGCAGCACGGCGCCGTGCATGACCAGCGAGCCGGCGCCGATGCTGACGCCGCCGGGGCAGGCGTGGATGTACACGCCCTCGTCGAGGTAGCTGCCGTGGCCGAGCGCGATGTTGCTGGCGAAGCGCAGGCGCACGCCGCGCTCGATCGCGGCGGTGCCGTCCATGCGCAGCATCAAACGGTAGAGCGCGGCGCGCGCCGCGATGCCGGCCAGGGTGGGGATCCACCCCGCCAGCGCCTGCAGCGTCTGCTCCCAGACGTAGCGCCCCGGCGAGGCCGCCTGCCGGCGCACGTACAGTGCCGCGTGCGCGGCCAGGCCGTTCACCGCGGCCGTGTCCCGCCCGCCGCGCATGCGCCGACGCCTCTGCCCGCGTCCGCATCGCGCCGGCCGCGGGCGATCATGCCTCCGCCTGCATGAAGAAGTAGGTGATGAGGTGTTGGATGAGGAAGTGCCCTTCCTCGACATGGCCGAGGTGCTCGGAGCCGACGCAGATGCAGTGGCGGGCGATGCGCGCCAGCTCGCCGCCGGGCAGGCCGGTGATGCCGACGGTGACCAGGCCGTTGTCGTTCGCCCACTCGACGGCGCGCAGGACGTTGGCCGAGTTGCCGCTGCCGCTGAAAACGATCAGCACGTCGTTCTCGGCGGCGTGGTTCTTGAGCTGCTCGACGAACACCTGCGAGTAGTCGGTGTCGTTGGCCAGCGAGGTGATCCAGGCGACGTTGTCGGTCAGCGCCAGGGCGCGAAACTTGCGCGTGCGCCCCCACGAGCCGTCCTTGCCCAGGCCGGCGGCGAAGTGCGACGCCGTCGCGGCGCTGCCGCCGTTGCCGCAGATGAACACCTGGCGCTTCGACGCGCGCGCGACCTTGAGGACTTCAATGAGGTGCGCCGTCGCGGCGGCCGGAATGGCCTGCAGCACCGCGGCGCTAGAGCGCAGATAGCTCGCGGCGAAGTCCTCGGCGTCGGCGCCCGTGCCGCGCCCGCTGGTCTCTCCCGCGCCGATGTCCTCGCGTATCCGCACTCGTGCCCCCATTCGATCGCTCCCGGTCAGTAGGCCCCGCGCATGCTGAGCACGGCGGGGATCGTACGCGCCAGGATCGACAGATCGAGCCACAGCGACCAGTTGTCAATATACTGAAGATCGAGCCGGATGCGATCGTCGTAGCCAAGCTCTTGACGGCCGCTCACCTGCCACAGGCCGGTCATGCCCGGCTTGACCGCCAGGCGCTTGGCGAGCGCGGGGCCGAAGCGGCTCTGCTCGGCGGGCGAAATGATGCGCGGGCCGACCAGACTCATGCGCCCGCTGACGACGTTGAACAGCTGCGGCAGCTCGTCGAGGCTGGCGCGGCGCAGCACGGCGCCGAGGGGAGTCAGGCGCGGGTCCTGCGGCAGCTTGACGTTCAATTCGTACTGGCGGCGCAGCGCTGGATCGCGTGCCAGCACTTCGTCCGCATCGGCGACCATGGTGCGGAACTTGAAGGCGTCGAACTCGACACCGTGCAGGCCCAGCACCCGCCGCCGGTGCAGCACCGGCCCCGGCGAGGTGAGGCGCACGAGCACGGCGATGACGATCAGCAGCGGCAGCAGCAGCGCGATCAGCAGCGCCGCGAGGCCGCGATCGAGCGCGTCCTTGCAGCGCATGGCGGCGCGGGTCGGTGTGCCGCGGCTCATAACGCCCTTGCCTCTTGACTGGTGAATGCTCCGAGTCCCCCCCTTTGGCAAAGGGGGGTTAGGGGGGATTTTAAGACCGGATCATTCTGAAAAATCCCCCTCAATCCCCCTTTGCCAAAGGGGGAAGTCAGAGACTCGTTCATAGCGTCGCCGCCTGGGCGGCCAGGGCGCGCGGCGCTCCCGCGCGTGCGGCGGCGATGGCTTCGCGGTAGGTCTGCTCGAGGGCGCGTGCAGCGGCGTGCCAGCTGTGATGTGTCTCGACGTAGCGCCGGCCGCCCAGGCCGATGCGCTGGCGCAAGGTCGCGTCGTCGAGCAGCTGCACGACACGCTCGGCAAACGAGGCGGCATCATCGGCGATCAGCAGGTGCGTACCGTCGACCGCTTGCAGGGCGGCCGCGGCCACCGGCGTCGTCACTACCGGCGTGGCGCAGGCCATGGCCTCGAGGACCTTGTTCTGGATGCCGACGGCGTAGACCAGCGGGCTCACCGACACCGTGGCGCGGGCGAGGTAGGGGCGCACGTCGTCGACGGTGCCGGTGACCCTGACGCGGGGGCTGTGCGCGGCGGCGAGCGCGCGCACCGAACGCGACGGGCTGGCGCCGACGATTGCCAGCGTGGTCTCGGGGTGCCGCGCCCAGACGTGGGGCATGACGCGCTCTACCAGATGGTGCACGGCGGTGACATTGGCGTGGTAGCTCATGCGGCCGACGAAGACGAGCGAGGCGGCATCGCGCGGCGCCGCGTCGGGCTGGAAATACTCGAGGTCGACGCCGTTGGGCAGCACCTGGATGCGCGCCCCGGCCGCGGTGCTGGCGCTGCCGGCGAGCTGCGCCAGTGCGGTGCGGTCGGCCGCGGACGAAATCAGCACGCGGGCGAAGCGATCCACCAGGCCGCGCTCGAAGCGGCGCGTGCGCTGCAGATCGACGCGGGCGTTGAAGCGGCTGCCCGGCGTCGTGCCGTTGCACAGGGTCTCGGCGTGCAAGCGGCTGATGCAGTCGACGGCGTCGAAGACGCAGGGCGCGCCGGTGCCGAGCTGCAGGCCGAACAGCGCGGCGCGCAGGTGCTCGACATGCACGACGTCGTAGGGCGCGGCACCGGCGAGCGCGCGCTGCAAGAGCGCGGTCATCGCCGGCGTGTAGGCGTAGCGCGCCTGCAGCGGGGCGCCGGTGCCGAGCGCCTGCACACAATTCCACAGCGAGCGCAGGGCCGGCACGGGCACCGTCTCGACGCGCTCGCAATAGCGCTCGAGCTCGGCGGCGTGCTCGAGATCGCGATGCGACAGCGCCAGGGCGAACACGGTCGGCTTGTGGCCGCAGGCCGCCAGGTGCTTGATGAAGTGATACGGGCGCGTGCGCAGGCGCGAGGGCACATACGGCGTCACGAACAGCACCCGAATCGGGGGCGAAGACCGGTGCGCGCCGTTGTCCGTCGAAATGAGCATCGATTGCGTACCGGGGCGCCTCTACTGCTCGGCTTCGCGCCGGCGGGGAAACACGGACCAGCGGATTCCCGCCGCTCAGGCCGAGGCCCCCAGCGCCTACCACGGCGGCAGAGACTACGTCAAATTTCAGGCAGTTAGCTTCGGCGGTTACGCCGCGGAGCGGGTGTCTTCTCTCCTCCGGTCCCCTCCTTGCCAAGGAGGGGCCAGGGGAGGTCTCTTTCCTTCACACCCCGCCCAGCGTCAACTGCTCCCCCGTCCGCGGCGGCCGACGAAACGCGGCCGTGTTCAACGGCGGCCACGCCCGATCGAGCCCGGCCCGCCGTGCCGCGGCGCGGAACAGGGTGCGAATGTGCTCGGCATACACGCCCTCGCCGCGCATGCGGCGGCCGTACTGCGCATCGCTGAGCCCGCCGTCGCGGCACTCGCGAATGCGGCCGAGGATGCGGGTGCGGCGCTCGGGGAAGTTGCGCTCGAGCCAGTCGACGAACAGCTGGTCGACCGGCTTCGGCAGGCGCAGCAGCGTCCAGCCGGCGCCGCATGCCCCCGCCGCCGCCGCGCGCGCGAGGATCGCCGGGATCTCGCTGTCGTTGAGGCCGGGCACGATCGGCGCGACCATCACCGCGGTCGGAATCCCCGCCGCGCTCAACGCCGCCACGGCCTCGAGGCGCTTCTCCGGCGTCGCGGCGCGCGGTTCCATGCGCCGCGCCAGGTCGGCATCGAGCGAGGTGATCGACACGCACACGTGCGCCGCCCCGTGCGCCGCCAGCTCGGCGAGGAGGTCGGCATCGCGCACCACCAGCGCGCTCTTGGTGATCACGCCGACCGGGTTGCGAAAGTCGCGCAGCACCTCGAGGCAGCGGCGCGTCAGCCCGAGCTGGCGCTCGACCGGTTGATAGCAATCGGTATTGCCCGACATCGCCACCACCTGCGGCTCCCAGCGCGGCGCGGCGAGCGCCTGGCGCAGCAGCTCCGGCGCGTCCTCCTTCACCATGATGCGGCGCTCGAAATCGAGCCCGGCGCTGAAGCTCAGGTACTCGTGCGTCGGCCGCGCGTAGCAATAGATGCAGCCGTGCTCGCAGCCGCGGTACGGGTTGACGCTGAAACGGAAGCCGATGTCCGGGCTGTTGTTCTCCGCCAGCACGCCACGGCTCGCATCGCGATAGAACTGCGTCGCCGCCTCCGGCGCCTCGCCCGCATCGTCCTCGGGTGCCAGCGGCGCGAGATGGATCTGCTCGTAGCGGTTGTCCGGGTTCCGCCGTGTCCCCCGGCCATCGAGTGGCGGCCGCGCGCTCATTTTCGCCTTTTCTTTGCCACGGAAGCGGACCTGGGGCAAGTCCACGCCTCTTAACTTCGCGTCTTCGCGCCTTCGCGTGAGACGCTCTTTCTTGATACCTCCCACCCATGTCCAACCTCCCCGCGCTCAGCTTTGCCGCCGTCCCCGGCCGCCGCCGCGCCACCATCGAGCTCGCCGCCGACATCGAGCGGCGCGGTTTCGCCGGCCTGTACTGCCCGACGTTCGGCGACGGCGTGGCGCTGTGCGAAGCGCTGGCGTTCGCCACGCGCGAGATCCCGTTCGGCACCAGCATCGCCAACATCTACACGCGCCACCCGCACGACTACGCGCAGACCGCCGCCTTCATCCACGAAGTCAGCGGCGGCCGTTTCCGCTTCGGCATCGGCGTCAGCCACGCGCCGACCAACGATCGGCTCGGCCTCGCCACCGGCAAGCCGCTGGCCGACATGCGCCGCTTCGTCGGCGAGCTGCGCGCCGGCGCGGCGCGCACCGGACCGCTGCCGCCGCTGGTGCTCGCGGCGTTGCGGCGCCCGATGGTGCGCCTGGCCGGCGAGCTCGCCGAGGGCGCCGTGTGGGCCAACGCCGCGCGCTCGCACATGCCCGTCTCCCTCTCGACGCTGTCGGCCGAACAGCGCGGTGGCGCGTTCTTCGTCGGCAACATGATTCCCACCTGTGTGTCGGACGACCGCGCCGCAGCCGCCGCCGTGATGCGCAAGGCGCTGCTCGGCTACGTGCAGTTGCCCAACTACCAGCGCTACTGGATCGAAGCCGGCTACACCGACGAGATGACCGCCATCCAGAGCGCCATCGCCGCCAAACAATACGACCGCTTGCCCGAGCTGATGAGCGACAGCTGGCTCGAAGACGTGACGCTGTTCGGCACCGCGCAACACGTGCGCGACGGCGTCGACGCCTGGCGGGCCGCCGGCGTCAGCACGCCGATCCTGGTCCCCTCGTCGACCCGCGGTGGGCAGATTCAAGCGTTGGAAGAGCTCTTCGCCGTGTTCGAGTGACCAGAGAAAGAATTGCTCACGCGAAGGCGCGAAGCCGCGAAGGTGAAGCTCGAGACAAGACTTTCTACTTCGCGTCTTCGCAGCTTCGCGTGAGCCTTCCGAATTCTTGAGCGAGCCATGGCGAAGCGCGTCTGCGCCCACTGCGGCACGATCATTCCCTGGGGGACGCCGCAATGCCCCGGCTGCGGCGCCTGGACCATCTGGCGCCGCCTGCTGGCCAGCTTCGGCCTGCTCATCGGCGCCGGCACGGTGATCGCCGTGGTCCTGTCCCTCGCCCGCGTATACCTGATGCCTCCCCCGCCGCACTTGCGCGCCAACCCAACCGTCGAACGCTTCCTCGAGCACATCGCCCAGGTGCCCGATCTGCGTCCGCTGGTTCAAGGCGCCGGCCGCTGCCGCGACGCCCCCCCGGCGACGCTGTGCGTACAGGTGCAGGAGGCGTTCCTCGCTCTTTCCGAAGAGCACCGCGTGGCGGCACGGCATACGATCGCAGAGCTGTGGGCCGACCTGGCCGCGCCGGGCGAGGGCCAGCCTGCGATCGTGCTGATTGCGCCCGACGGGCAGATCATCCGCTGAGTCACCTCCTGCGAAGCTCCGGTGTCGACGATTTTGGTTGACGACCGCGACCGCGGCAACTTATGACCTGACTCGCAAACGGACCGCGTGCCCTTAACACCCTTGGTGAAGGAGGCCTCCATGCGCTCTAGCCCTACAGGGTTCGTCTTGATGGTCTCGGTAGCGATGCGCGTTGTGCTGTGGCCCGTGGCCGCGTCGGCCGACGACATCAGCTGGAAGAATGCGCTCAGCGGCAACTGGGGAGACGCCGCCAACTGGGATCCCGCGGTTGTCCCTGGCGCAGGCGACAACGCTCTCATCACTCTGCCGGGCACATACACAGTCACGCTCAACGTCGATGCCACCGTCGGTGGGCTGACCCTCGGGGGCGCCACCGGAACGCAGACCCTGCTGAACACGGTTCGCGTCCTGACGCTAAGCGGCGCCGGCACCATCGGCAGCCACGGCGTCTACACGCAGAGCGGCGGCACGCTCGGCGGCGGCGGGGCACTCACTGTCAACGGCGCTTTCAACTGGTCCGGTGGGACGCTGGACGGAACCGGAGCGACGAACATCGCGACGCTGGCGGCGCTCAACCTGAGCGGTGCCGCGGCCAAGAATCTGCGCCGCCCGGTGAGCAACGCCGGCATCACCACGTGGAGCGGCACCGGCAACATCAACAGCGGCGACGGCGCCGTATTCACCAACCAGAACGGCGGCCAGTTCAACATCCAGAACGATCAGGCCTTCTTCTTCAATCTCGGCGGCGGCGCCACGCAGTTCGTCAACCAGATGGGGGCCACGGTGACCAAGAGCTTGAGTGGCGGCACGACGACATGGAGCAACGTGCCGTTCACGCAGAACGGCACGGTGAACGTGAACACCGGCATCCTGATGGTGAACGGCGGCGGGGCGAGCACGGCGCCGTTCACCGTCGCA
>CAYVUV010000115.1:0-79307 GCA_964455095.1 uncultured Binatia bacterium (SeqCode) | reverse complement strand
ATCGGAATCGAAGGGCAACGATCCGTGGCATTGATCGATCCCGATGCCGATACCGATTCCGACCCCGAGGAAGAAGGGAGGCTACTCGCTCGGCGGGAACAACTCGTCGCGTTTCCTGCCTTCGAGCGCCTTGGCGAGCTGGGCGAGGGCGTCGTCGGCGGTGGCGGCGAGACCCATCTTGCTGTGGTCGAGGCGGGCCATGGCTAGATCGCAGGGGACGGCGGTGAAAAAACCGTTCGGTAGGCTCGAGACCATGACGAAGAATGCCTTGCCGTCGGGGTCGCGGAACTGGAACCACTCCACTTTCTGAATCACATATTGATCGGTGCTCATCGGCTCTCCTTTTTGGGGGGCTGACCATACCTGGTTCAACCGGCGCCGAAAACCAGACCCCCCCCTCCCTATTTTCCTTGCGTGGGTGATATGCAATGTGGCAAGCCGGAGACAGGGGGAAGGACATGTACAGGACGCACGGGCTCGTGATGCTGGCCTGCGCGGTAGTGCTCGCGTTGACCGCGGGGGGTGCCGCGGCGCAGATCAGCTGCGCCAATCCCAACAATCTTTGCACGGGCAACCCGTGTGTGATCGGCGAGACCGACGTGGCCTCGCCCTGCGTGGTCGACTTCGGCAACCGCACGGTCATCGTCGAGGGCCCCCTGCGCGTGCCCAACGGCGGCGTGCTCGAGCTGCGCGGGGCAATGATCAGCGTCGAGCGCCCGATCCTCGGACGTCACACCAGCACTACGGAAGGCGACGGGGCGCATGTCTCTTTGATTGCGACCGGCAACATCTTCCTGCGCCGACGCATCGACGTCTCGGCGCGTTTTGCCCCGGGCAGCATCGTGCTCAATGCTGGCGGCGACGTGCTGCTCAGCGGCGTGTTGCGCGCCCGCACCAAGGGCCGCGGCGCCACTGCCGCGGGCGGCGCGGTGTCGGTGACGGCAGGCCGCTCGCTGTTGGCCGGCGGCCGCGGCCGCATCGATGCGCGCGGCTCGATGACGACCGACGGCGGCGTCATCGGTCTCATCGGCAACTCGAGTGTGACCGTGCGCGCGCCGCTCGACGCACGCGGTAAGAACGCGGGCATGATCGGCGCGCTGAGCAGCACCGGGTCGGTGCTGCTCGCCGATCAGGTGCGCGCCCAGAGCGTCACCGGGCTGGGCGGGCGTCTCATCGTCGTCGCGGCGGTCGAAGCGGCGATCGAGCGGCGCGTCGACGCCGACGGTCCCGGCGGCGGCGGCGCGATCGGCATCGTCGCCGGCCGCGCCCGCGTCCAGGGCTCCCTGCGCGTGCGCAGCACCGCCGCCGGCGGCTCACTCTCCATCAGCGCCACGGGGGATGTCTCGATCAGCGAGCGCGTGCGCGCCGACGGATCGGACGGCGGCGCGATCTCGATCTCGACGCGCACGGGCGACGTGGTGATCACCGACGACCTCAACGCCCAGGGCACCGACGGCATGGGCGGCCGCGTCGCCATCAGCTCCGGCGACGACCTCAGCTTCACCCCGTCGGTGGAAGTGCGCGCCGAGGGCGACTCGGCCGGCGGCGAGATTCGCCTGTCGGCCAACGGCGACATGACGCTGAGCGGTTTGTTCCGCGCCCGCGCCGGCAGCGGCGGTGTGATCGAGGGCCGGTCGAACGGCAACCTGATCGCCGACGGCCGCTTCTCGGCGACCAATGGCGGCTGCATCGGCCTCAGTGCCGGTGGCGCGCTGGATACCAGCAGCGGCCTGTTCGACGGACCGGTGGTCCCCAGCTGTCCGTGACGTGTGTGTGGAATGCGCCTGCGGTGATATGACCGCGGGCGCATGACGAACGGGCCGCACGACCCGGAGCTGATCGAGGAGGAATCGAACGCGCCGGGGCGCGGCGGCCGCCTGCTGGTACTGTCGCTCGCCATCGGGTTGGGGGCGCTGGTCTACGCGGTATCGCTTCCCGGCGTTTCGGAGCCCGGCCGGCGCCTGGCGGCAGTGATGGCGGTGGTGGCGACGCTGTGGATCGGCGAGGCCCTGCCGCTGGCCGTCACGGCCCTGCTCGGTCCCGCCCTCGCCGTGGCCGTCGGGGTGGCGCCTGCCGAGCAGTGCTTTGCCGCCTTCGGCAACCCGATCATCATGCTGTTCGTCGGCAGCTTCCTGCTGGCGCGCGCGACCTTCAAGTACCGGCTGAACGAACGCATCGCGTACCGTGTCCTGTCATTGGCGGTGCTGCGCAACGATCCGACTCGCGCCTTCGTCTTTCTCGGCCTCACCACGGCGTTTCTCTCGGCGTGGATGAGCAACACCGCCACCACCGCCATGATGCTGCCCATCGCGCAGGCCGTGCTGCTGGCGATGATCCCCGCCGGCAGCCGCGGCGTGCCGCCGACCTATGCGGCCGGCTTGATGCTGGTCGTCACGTACTCGGCCTCGATCGGCGGCTTGTTCACGCCGATCGGCACGCCGCCCAACCTGATCGGGCTCGGGCTGATCGAGCAGGCTACCGGCACGCGGGTGTCGTTCCTCACCTGGATCGCCACGGTCTTTCCGGTCACCGCGGCAACGTTGCTGGTGATGATGGCGTACATGGCGTTTCGCTTCCGCAACGAGAAGGGAGCACTGACCTACGACCGCGCCCAGATGGTGGCGCGCTACGCCGCCCTGGGTCCCTGGCAGACCGTCGAGCGCCGGGTCGCGGCGGCGCTGCTGATCACCATCTCGCTGTGGCTCTTCCCGCCGCTGGTCAAGCTGCTGCGCGAGCCGACCGGGCTCTTCTTCGACACACACCTGCCCGAAGCGGTGTCGCCACTGCTGGTGTCGGGCGCGTTGTTCTGGCTGCCGACGGCGCGCCGCGGGGCGAGCGAGCCCATCCTCGACCTGCGCGACCTGCGCGCCATCGACTGGCCGGTCATCGTCCTGTTCGGCGGCGGCATGTGCCTCGGCGCGCTCATGATCAGCAGCGGCCTGGCGACCGCGCTGGGCAAAGCGCTGGCGGTCTATGTGCCCGCCGGCGGCAGCCCGTTGCTGGTGATGATCTTCTGCTTGCTGGCCATCGCCGTGTCGGAGGTGACGTCGAACACCGCCAGCGCCAACATCATCGTGCCCGTCGTCATCGCCGTTACCGCGCAGGTCGGCGGCAACGCCGTCGAGCTCGGCCTCGCCGCCACCGTCGCCTGCACCTACGGCTTCATGCTGCCGGTGTCGACGCCGACCAACGCCATGGCCTACTCCACCGGCTACGTCACCCAACGGCAGATGATCCGCTACGGCGTCGTGCTCGACGTCGTCGGCGCGGCGATGCTCAGTCTGTGGTTCGGCTGGTTGGGCTAGTTTTGCACGGTTGAAAAACCCCGCCCCCGTGATTCGACGGGCTCAGCATGAGCGGATCTCCACCTCAATTTGAAAAAGGACCTTCCGCTCGCCCTGAGCCCGTCGAAGGGCATCTCTGGGCTTCACCGAGCCCCGCCTTTGCTTGACTGCGGGCGCGCGCTACAGAAAGGTGTCGCGGATCGGCGCTAGCGGAAGGATTCGGCATGACAGCTTCGCAGGACACATACGACGCCGTCGTCGTCGGTGCGGGTGTATCGGGGTCGTTCATCGTCGACGCGCTGACGCGCGCCGGCATGAAGTGCGTGCTGCTCGAAGCCGGGCAGTCGTTCACCAAGGAGACCTACCCGCGCAACGAGCTCGACGCCAACTCGCAGCTGTACTGGGGCGGCGGCATCGAGTTGAACAAGGACGCCACCATCGGCCTGTTGCGCCCCAAGGCGGTCGGCGGCGGCTCGATCGTCAACCAGGCGCTGCTCGACCGCTTCGATGACTCGGCGTTCGACGCCTGGCGCGAGGCGTCGGGCGTCGACTTCCTGAACCGCCGCGACCTCGACCCGTGGTACGACCGGGTGGCGAACGAGATCAGCATCAGCACCGTGCCCGAGCAGTACCGCAATGGCAATGCCGAGATCTTCCGGCGCGGCTTTGCCAACAACGGCTACCGCTGCGCGCCGCTGGTGCGCGGCCAGACCGATTGCCATTTCGAGGACGGTAACTGCTGCATCGAGTGCCTGATGGGCTGCCGCATCGACAGCAAGCAGAGCATGGCCGTCACGGTGCTCAAACGCGCGCGCGAAGCCGGCTTGCAGATCGTCCCGCAGTTCGAGGCGCAGCGCGTCGAGCACCGCGACGACGTCGTCACCGTCACCGGTACCACCGGCGGCGCGACGGCGAGCTACCGCGGCCGCATTCTCGTGCTCGGCGCCGGCGCGATCGGGAACTCGCGCCTGCTGCTCGCCTCGGGCTTCGACAAGAAGCTGCCAGCACTGGGCTACAACTTCTACACGCACCCGCAGTACATGATCCTCGGCGTCTACGACGAGCCGGTCAACGCGCACCGCGGACCGCTGCAGTCGTACAAGTCGAACGATCCGAGCTTCCGCCGCGCCGGCTTCAAGCTCGAGAACGTCTTCGGCCCGCCGGTCGCCATCAGCATGCTGCTGCCGGGCTTCGGCGCCGCGCATCAGCGCCGCATGAAGCAGATCACGCACATGGCCTGCATCGAGGTCGCCGTGCGCGATACCAACCCGGGGCGCATCCGGGTCAACAAACGCGGCCAGGCATCGATCGAGAAGCGGCTCAACGCCGAGGACGAGCGCCGGCGCGATCGCGGCCGGGCGGCGATCCACAACATCTTCCTGTCCACCGGCGTGAAGGAGATCATCGAGGGCAACATCGCCATCGGCTTGCATCTCATGGGCGGGTGCAACATGGGCACCGACCCGACGCGCTCGGTGACGTCGCCCGACTTCCGCTTGCACGGCATGCGCAACATCTACACCGCCGACTCCAGCATCTTTCCCAACGCGCCGGGCATCAACCCGTCGTTCACCATCATGGCCCTGTCGCTGCAGGCGGCTGACCGCATCATCAAGGACGTGCGCGGATGAGCGCGCCATCGCTGAGCCGTCTCCAGATCGCCGGCCTGCGCCGCGTCGGCAACATCCTCATCCCCGGTGATGGCGAGCTGCCGTCGTTTGCCGCTTCCGCCAGCGCCGCGCAGGTCGACCGCATGCTGCCGCACATGAGCGACAGCGACCGCGCCGGCGTGCAGTTCCTGCTCGCCCTGTGCGGCGTCCTGCCGCGGCCGCTGGTTCGCGGGCTGCTCGCGCTTTCCGAACGCCACCGCACCGCGCCCGAGCCGATCGCCACCGCGCTGCGCATGATCAACATCGGTCTCAAGGGCGTCGTGATGACGCTCTACTACTCGGACGTCGGCACCGGCGCGGTCTTCGAGCACATCGGATGGGATGCGAAAGTAGTCGAGACCCGCCCGGAGGAGAGTGGGCCCCCCGCCGTGTCGCCGTTACCCGCGCCGGTTGAGTTGCCCGTCGCAGAGCCGGCGGTGGCCGCGTTTGCGCGCGCCCGCGCCGGCGCGCAGTCGCTGCGTCGGCTCTCGGTGGCCGAGCGGCTGCAACCGATTGCGGAGCTGCGCCGCATCATCCTGCGGCGCCGCGAGGAGATCATCGATCGCATCCAGCGCGACACCGGCAAATCGCGCTCCGATGCGCTGATCTCCGAGATCTTCGGCGTGCTCGATAACCTCGCCTGGCTGGAGAAATACGCGCCAAAGGCGCTCAAGGATCGCAAGCAGCCGACGCCGTTGGCGCTGATGGGCAAGACGTCGTGGACCTGGTACGAGCCGCTCGGCACGATCCTGATCATCTCGCCGTGGAACTACCCCTTCTATCAGGCCATCGTGCCCATCGCCTGCGCCTTCGCCGCCGGCAATACGGTGGTCTACAAGCCGTCGGAGTGGACGCCGCTCGAGGGGCTGGTCGAGGATCTGCTCGCCGAGGCGCAGTTCGCGCCCAACTGGGTACAGGTGGTGTACGGCGACGGCGCCGTCGGCACGCGCCTGATCGCGCAGAAGCCGGAGAAGATCTTCTTCACCGGCAGCACGCGCACCGGCAAGGCGATTCTCGCCCGCGCCGCCGAGCATCTGATCCCCGTCGAGCTCGAGCTCGGCGGCAAGGATCCGATGATCGTCTTCGACGACGCCAACATTCAGCGCGCCGCGGCGGGCGCGGCGTGGGGCGCGCTGACCACCACCGGGCAGTCGTGCACGTCGGTCGAGCGCCTCTACGTCCAGGAAGGTATCTACGAGCCGTTCAAGACCGCGCTGGTCAAGGAAGTCGCGCGCATGGTGCAGGCCGTCGACCGCGACGGCGACGCCGATGTCGGGGCGATGACCACCGACTTCCAGGTGAAGATCGTCGCCGATCACGTCGCCGATGCGAAGGCGAAGGGGGCGGTGTTCCTCACCGGCGCGGAGTGGGACGGCACTTCGCGCCTGGTGCCGCCGATGGTGGTCGACCGCGTCACGCCCGACATGCTGCTGGCTCACGCCGAGACGTTCGGGCCGCTGATCCCCCTGCTGCCGTTCAAGACCGAGGACGAGGTCGTGCGCCTGGCCAACGAATCGGAGTACGGCCTGACTGCCAGCGTGTGGACCAAGGACGCGGCGCGTGCGACGCGGGTCAGTCGCGCATTGGAAGCCGGCGGCGTGTCGATCAACAACGTCATGGCCACCGAGGCCAACCCCGGCCTGCCGTTCGGCGGCGTCAAGCAGAGCGGCTTCGGCCGCTACAAGGGCGAGCACGGCCTGCACGCGTTCTGCAACGTCAAGTCGGTGCTGATCGACAAGAACAGCGCCAAGATCGAGGCCAACTGGTACCCCTACACCAAGGAGAAGTACCGGCTCTTCAGCGACCTGACGGTCAACTTGTTCAGCGACGGCCTGGGCGCGTTCATCAAGTTTGCCATCGCCGGCCTCAAGCTCGAGCGCTACTCCAACAAAGCGGCGAAGAAGGGCCGCGGCGCGTAACGCCGAGCGTTTCGGAATGCCCGCTCTCTGGGACTACGACCGTCTGGCCGCATTGGTGCGCGGCGAGCGCCTGCCGCTGATGGTCGTCGACCTCGACGCGCTCGACGCCAACGTGCAGCGCTTGGCACGTATTGCGGCGGCGCACGACAAGACGCTGCGGCCGGCGTCGAAGTCGGTCCGCGTGCCCGACCTGCTGCGCTACATGTGCGCTCAGAGCGCGACGCTGCGCGGCGTGATGTGCTTCTCCGTCGAGGAGGCCGCACTGCTGACCGCGTACGGGTTCGACGATGTGCTGGTCGCCTATCCCACGGTACAGGCGAGCGACCTCGAGCGCGCGCTGGCGCTCACGCAGCAGGGTGTGCGGCTGACGTTGATGATCGACAGCCCGGCGCACGTCGAGATCCTCGCCGCCTTCTGCCGCGCCCATGCCGGCGCCCCGCCGTTGCGGGTGTGCATCGATCTCGATTTGTCGTGGCGTCCGATGGGTCTGCACATCGGCGTGCAGCGCTCGCCGGTGCGCAGCGCCGCCGACTGCGCGCGCGTGCTCGACGCATTGGCCGCGCATCCGGAGCTGCGCCTGGTCGGCGCCATGGGCTACGAGGCGCACATCGCCGGGTTGGGCGATGCGAACCCGTTCGCGCCGCTGCTCAACCCGGCGAAGAAGCAGATCAAGCGCTGGTCGACGCCCGACGTGGCCCACAAGCGCCAGGCGGTGGCCGAGTTGCTCAAGACGCGCGGCATTGCGCTCGAGTTCTTCAACGGCGGCGGCACCGGGTCAATCCGCACCACCAGCGAGGAGCCGTGGGTCACCGAGGTGACGGCGGGATCGGGATTTCTGCAGTCGCATCTCTTCGACTACTACGCCAGCAACGAGAACCAGCCGGCCTTCTGCTTCGCGCTGCAGGTCACGCGCAGCTCGCAGCCCGACCACGTCACCTGCCAGAGCGGCGGCTTCATCGCCAGCGGGCCGACCGGGCCCGACAAGGCGCCGGTACCATTTCTGCCGGCGGGGCTGCGCGCCACCGGCGGCGAGGGGTTCGGCGAGGTGCAGACTCCGTTGGTCGTGCCGCCGCATCTGCGCGGCAAGCTCAAGCCCGGCGATCCCGTCTTCTTTCGCCCGGCCAAGGCGGGAGAAATCGCCGAGCACTTCAGCGAGT
Organism: uncultured Binatia bacterium (SeqCode); assembly: GCA_964455095.1. GTDB lineage: Bacteria > Desulfobacterota > Binatia > HRBIN30 > CADEER01 > CAYVUV01. The sequence continues at coordinate 71,298 of CAYVUV010000115.1, read as the reverse complement.
ACCTGCTCGTGCGCGGTGACCGGATCGAGAGCCGCGCCAAGACCTACCGCGGTCTCGGCCATTGCTTTCACTGATCGCGGAGCATTCGTGAGCGGTGCGGCGCGCGTCTCGCTGGTGACCGGCGCGGCCGGTTTCGTCGGCCAGGCGTTGGTGCGGCGCTTGCTGGCGGAGGGCGACACGGTGCGGGCGCTGGCTCTGCCGGGCGATCGCGGGCTCGACGCGCTGCGCGCCGCGGCGCCGCCTGGGCTCGAAGTGGTCGAGGCGGACGTCACCGGGTTCGATCGCATCGAACCGGCGTTCGCGGGCGTCGCGCGCGTCTTCCACACCGCGGCGCTGGTGCACGCGTGGGCGCCGTTTGCGCGCTTTCGCGCCGTGAACGTAGGTGGGACGCAGAACGTCGCGCGCGCGGCGCTGGCGCACGGCGTCGCCCGCTTCGTGCATGTCAGCACCAGCGACGTCTTCGGTATCCCTCAGGGTGGCGAGACGTTCGACGAGGAGTCGCCGTTTCGGCTCTGGAGCGAGCCCTACGCCGACTCGAAGATCGAAGGTGAGCAGTGGCTCTGGCAGTTCCACCGCCAGACCGGGCTGCCGGTCTCGGTCATCTATCCCGGCTGGGTCTACGGACCCGGCGACCGCGCGTTCTTTCCCAGCCTGGCGGCGGCGATCCGCGGCGGGCAGATGCTGTTCTGGTGTCGCGGCGCACGGCTGGCGTGGGCGTATATCGACAACCTGGTCGACGCGTGTCTGATGGCCAGTGCCGACCCGGTCGCGATCGGCAACGGCTATCTCGTCCACGACGGCGCCGACGGGCCGACGCTCGAAGACGTGTGCGCGCGCATCGCCACGGCCATCGGCGCGGCGCCGCCGCGGCGTTACATTCCATATCCGCTCGCCCTCGGGGCGGCGCACGTCCTACAGCTCGTGTGGCGTGGGCTGCGCCTGCAGAGCCCGCCGCCGCTCCTCTCGGTCGACGTCAAAGCCTTCGGCCGCCAGTTTTGCCTCGCCAACGAGAAGGCCCGGCGGCAGTTGGGATGGGAGCCGCGTGTGTGGGTCGAAGACGGCATGCGGGCGGCGGTCGCGGCGCTGAGCCCGCACGTCGACCCGGGCGCGCGTTTGCGTTAGGGTAGTGCGGCGATGGATCGGTCCAACAAATACCTTCTGTTCAGCATGGTGTTCGTCTTCGTCATCGCGTTGATCTGGCTGCGCGCTCCGATTCTGCCGACCATCGTCGGGGTGTTCGGCGCCGGCATGCTGCTCTATTGGTACAGGCAGAGGGGGCAGCGCTGAAGCGCGCGCGGGTCGTTGACTTGAACGGCGGCTTCGCCACAGTATCGGGTACCGCGCTCTCCAGCGCGGACGAAGTCCTAAGTAAGCAAGGTAGTCTGTACGCGCTCTTTCGGGCACGGGAGGAACCATATGAGAACCAAGCTGGCATCGACCCCGACCCCTGAGACACCGTGGCGAGCCCCGGTGGCGGAGAAACTGTTCGCGGCGCGGACACTCGTTATCTGCGGCGAGATCGATCAGGACCTGACGCGCACCGTCGTCGAGCAGTTGCTCGCCATGGCCGCGGCGTCCGAAGAGGACATTACCATTTACCTCAACTCGCCGGGCGGGCACGTCGAATCGGCGGATACGATCTACGACATGCTCCAATTCGTGCGCCCGCGGATCAAAGTCATCGGCACCGGGTGGGTGGCGAGCGCCGGCGCGCACATCTACCTCGCCGTGCCGCGCGAGGACCGTTACTGCCTGCCCAACACGCGGTTCATGCTGCACCAGCCGGCGGGTGGCGCCGGCGGTCGCGCGACCGATCTCGAGATCGAGGCCGAAGAAATTCTCAAGATGCGCGCGCGCCTGAATCGCGTCATTGCCGAACGCACCGGCCAGAACATCAAACGGGTCGAGAAGGATACCGAGCGCAACTTCTGGATGACCGCGGAAGCGGCCAAGGAGTACGGCCTGGTCGGCAAGATCATCTCATCGGTCGACGAGCTCAAGCGCTAAAGTCGCCGAGGCCAACGCGGCCGGCACAGCACCTGCTGTGGGCCCGGCAGCCCCCTACGACCTAGGTCGTAGAAACTCCGCATCGCGGGGGGAAAATCATACTCTCCCCTGATTTTCCGCCGGCGTGTCTTCGAGCATCCTCCGATTGACGGCAGCCGCACCGGTTGCCCGAGAGAGCAGGGGGTCCCATGCAGGAGATTTCGTTGGCAGTCATGCTTCTGGGGGCGATGTGGGTGGCCGCAAACTCGGCCCGTCAGACGGTGAATGCGCAAGCGCAGCGTTCTGGGGCGTCACGGAAAGCCGGGGAGTAGGCGATGTCGACCAAATCTCGTTCCGTGTCGCTCGAACTGACTCCGCAAGCCCCGCCCGCCGCGGATCAAACCCCGGCCGATTCCGGCCGACTGGACACCTCGCCTGCCAGCACCGCCGTTGCAGTGGACCCGGCGGTTCATGTCCAAACTACGGGTCCCGTGGTTACCGTCCTGGTCGTCGAGGAGGCCGGGAGCGCGTCGAACGCGATGACCGACCAGCTGAGCGCGTCGGGCTACCGCGTGCTGCGCACGAGCAGCACCTCGATGGCCTTCGAGGCGTTCGTGCGCGAGCGCGCGTCGCTGGCGGTGATCGACTACGACCTGGTCGGCGCCGATTCCACCGACATGATCCGCCGTCTGCGCGAGGTCGCCCCCGCCTTGCCGATCATCCTGCGCAGCCGCAGGCTTGAAACATCCGAGCGCCCCGCCCTCATCCGTGCCCTGTCGCTCAACGGTATCCACCATCCGGGTGCCGGCCCCGAGGGCATGCTCGAGCTGGTGGAGAGCGCCATGGCCGCGGTGCGCGGCGCCGAACGGCTGCGGGGCGAGCAGGACGCCCGCGGCCTGGCGCTGGTGACGCTGCTGCACAACCTGCGCTCACCGCTGCACGTCGTGCGCGGCTACACGGAGTTGCTGCAGGACGATCCGGCCGGCATGGCGTTCTACGACGTACTGGAGCGGGTGGCCGAAGCAACCGATGTCGCGATCGGGTTGATCCACGACTATCTCGACGTGGCGCGGTTCGACACCCCGGGCCAAACCGTCGAGAGCGAGCGCGTCGAGATCGACGAGCTGCTCGACTACCTGCGCTCGCGCGCCGCGCAGCCGGGCGATCGCCGCCCCCTGCAGCTGACCACCACCGTGGCGGCGCCCGGCGCGTTCATGTACACCGACGCCGACAAGCTCTGCTGCATTCTCGATCAGCTGCTGGCCAATGCCTCTCAGCTGCGCCCCACCGCCGGCGTGCAGCTCGCCGTCCGGTTCGGCGATGGGCACATCGACTTCATCGTGTCCGATCGCGGCCCCGATCTCGGCGCCGGCGACGCCGCCCCGTTTGCGGCGACGCTGCGGCGCGACCAGGGGCTGTCGAGCGACTACGTCGGGGGTCAGGATGTCGGCCTGGCTGTCGCCCAGCGCCTGAGCGTCGTCATCGGCGCGACCTTGCGCGTCGCGGCGTCCCCTCAGGATGGCGCGCTCTTCAGCCTGCGGGTGCCAGGAGCTTTCTTCGCGCCGTTGGACGCGCGCGCGCAGCAGACCTTGCACTGACCGCTCGACGACGAGGGAGGGCCGGACATGGCGCGCAAGACCCAGCGACCCACAAGCTCACACACCATCCTGGTCGTGGACGATCAGGAGGAAGTCCTGCACTCGGTGCGCATCCTGCTCGAGCGGGAGGGGCACCGTGTGCTGACCGCTGCCTCCGGTGAAGACGCCCTGGCGTTGTTCAAGGAGAGCGAAGTCCATCTCCTCCTGATCGACTATTTCCTGCCGGGCATGACGGGCGAGGAGCTGATTCGCGAGATCCGCACCTTCGATCCCTATGTGCAGATCATTCTCCAGACGGGCTACGCCGGCGAGAAGCCGGCCCGCCAGATGCTGGCCGAGCTGGAGGTCCAGGGCTACCACGACAAATCGGAGGGTCCGGACAAGCTGCTGATGTGGGTCGATGTCGGGTTGAAGGCCGCCCGCCTGATCACCATGCTGCGCGAGCGCGAGCGCTTGCAGCGCGACATGGTGTCGAATGTGTCGCATGAGTTCCGCACCCCGCTGCACATCATCGGTGGCTACGCCGAGCTGCTCTTGGACGACGAGTTCGGGGCCCTGCCGGAAACGGCCCGCCGGCCACTGCAACAGGTGGCGACGGCGACCAATCGCCTGGCCGACTTGGTGACCGACCTGCTGCGCTACGCCAAGCTGGAATCCGGCGTGGACGAGTGTGCAATGCAATGGGTGTCGACTGCCGAGATGGCTGAAGAAATGGAGCGCTGGTGCGGCGTGCTGCTCGACGACCGCGCGGTCCGCTTCGAGCTCGATCTCGAGCTCGCGCCCGAAGGATGCCTGACCGACCCGGTCAAGCTGCGCACCATTCTGCGCAACTTGATTGCCAACGCCGTCAAGTTCACTCCTCGTGGCCGCATTGCCCTGCGCATCGCCCAGGTTGGCAGCACCCTGCAATTCGCCCTGACGGACTCCGGCATCGGTATCGCGCTCGAGCACCAGGAGCTCATCTTCGAGCCTTTCCGGCAGCTCGACGGTTCACCGACCCGGCATCACCGGGGCATCGGCCTGGGCTTGGCGCTGTCGCGCAAGCTGGCGCGCATTCTCGGCGGAGCGTTGGCGGTCGACAGCCAGCCTGGAATGGGCTCCACCTTCACCTTGACGCTTCCCGTGCACGCCGTCGCGGAGCGGGAAGAACCGGTGTCGTCCGAGGACTTCTCGCGCTCGAGCACGCCGCTGGGCGAGGCGGCACACGCGGCTTGAGGTAGCGCAGGCTGAGATTGGAGGCTGGAAAACCATGAGACTGCTGCGGATCGCCATGGTTCTTTTCCTCGCTGGCGGGGCTACTTGGATGCTCGTCTGGCAACCAACCGACCTCTGGGCGTTCGGCCTCGCCGCCAGCCTTCCGCTGATTCTGTTCGCGGCACCGTTGGCCAGCCCGCGCGGTCCGCTGTTGGGGCGCTGGAGCAGGCGTGCGTACGACATCGAGGAGGCGCTCTCGACGCTCAGCCACGCATTGGCGTCGGCCCGCACGGTCGAGCATGTCGTCGCCCACACGGCCAATCTCCTCACCGTGACCGTGAAGCCGCGCCAACGATTGTTCCTGATTCGCGATCCGAAAGGCCGGTTTCGGCCGCTGCTCCCGGGGCAGCCGGCCGGCACACCGGTCCCACTGGCAAATGACCTCGTCGCGCAGCTCGAACGCCCGAGCGTCGTGTGGCGGCAGGAGTGCGAGGACGGGGCCTCGAAGGGCCGTTCGATCTGGGGGCAGCTGGGCGCCGAGCTGCTCGTGCCCATCTGCCTGAACGGATCCGCCACTGCAATCCTGGCGCTCGGCGCCAAGGTGTCCGGTCAGCCGTATACGGCCCGGGACATCGTGTTCTTGCGGATCGCGGCGAACCAGATCGCCCTGGCGCTCAGCAATGCGGGTGCCTTCGATCAGCTCGGCACGCTCAATCGCCATCTCGAGCGCTTGAATGAGGACCTCGAGGTGCAGGTGAAGGAGCGCACTGCGGATCTCGAAGCCAGCAACGCCGAGCTCAATCGCTCCCTCGACAAATTGCAGGCGGCGTATGGGCAACTGGAGCAGGGCCAGACGTCGCTGCTGCGCGCGGATCGGATGGCGACCCTCGGGAGGCTGACGGCCGGCCTCGCGCACGAGATCAATACCCCGCTTGGCGCCGTGCTCAACACCTTGAAGGTCATCGGCGACCTGGGTCGCGAGTATGAAAGCTCGGTTGGCGATCCGGACGTGTCGCCCGACGATCACCGCGAGATTGCCGCCGAGATCCTGAGCAATGCCACCGCCGCTGCCGAATGGGCCCACAAGGCGGCGAGCTTCATTCGCAGCGTCAAAGTCCAGAGCCGCGACGCGCGGGCCACCGCGCAGCTGTTTCTGGTGCGCGACGTGGTCGCCGAAACGCGCGGGCTGGTCGCGCATCGGCTGGAGACGACCTCTTGCCGGATCGATTTCGAGGATGGCCCCAAGCCGGTGAGTCTGATGGGCGATCCGAGTGGCCTCGGCCAGGTTCTGGTCAACCTGGTCACCAACGCCATCGATGCCTACGAAGAGCGCCGCATCGGTCACGCCCGCATCGAGGTGCGCGCCGCACGCACGCCTCAGGGCGTGACGATCTCGGTGCGCGACTGGGCGGGCGGCATTCCGGTCAGTGTGCTGCGGCGTCTGTTCGATGAACCCTATACGACCAAGGGGCCGGGACGCGGTACCGGTCTCGGTCTGTGGATCTCGCGCAACCTCGTCGAAGAGGGTTTTGGCGGAACGCTCGACGTGGTGACCAACCAGGAGGGCAGCTGCTTCGTCGCCGAGCTGCCGGAGCGCCGCACCGTAAGGGCCTTGGTGCCGGCCGGCGGACGCGACACGGCCGACGCCGGCCCGGCGGCGCTGAGCGCCTAGCGCCGCCTAGCCTTCGAAGCGCGGGACGACGTCGTCGTTGCCGTGGCCATTGACCTTGCCGTAGAAGGCGAGGGCGGCGGCCAGGCGGTTCTTGACGTCGAGCTTGGCGAAGATGTGCGTGAGGTGCGTCTTCACCGTCTGTTCGCTGATGCACAGTCGCTGCGCGATCTCCTGATTGCTGCTCCCCTGCGCGACAGAGGCCAGCACTTCGCGCTCGCGACGTGTCAATCCGGCCAAGCTGGTGCCGTTGGTGTCCGGCGCATCCCCTGCCTGGGTCTGGAAGATGTCGAAGACGCGCCGCGGCAGCGCCGGGTCGATCCAGATGCCCCCGGCCGCGACCGTGCGCACCGCGTCGGCGACGGCACTCAGTCGGGTCGACTTGAGTACATAGCCGCGCGCGCCGCCCTCGGCGGCCCGTTCGGCCACTTCGACGGTGCCGAAGCCGGACAGGACGACGACTTCAGTGCCGGAGCGCTGGGCGCGGATCTCGCGGACCAGGGCTGTAAAATTGCGCACGCGCGGCATCTTGTAGTCGAGCAACACGACGTCGGGGCGACTGCGATCGACGATGGCGACCAGATCCTGCCCGTCGGCTGCCTCGCCGACGACCTCGATCGTGCCGCCGCGGGGCAATGCGATGCGCAGCATCTCGCGAAACATCTCGTGGTCATCGGCCACAACTACTCGAGTCATCATGGGTGCGTTGTCCTGCGGTTAAACAAGACTCGTTCCATGCCGCATCGCCTGCGCACTATGGCAAATTCGATGGGAATCTCGGCTTTGCCGCCAAGCCGAGCGTTACCGGATCGCCGGAGAAGTGCCAAAGAGCGACGGCGGTGCCGCACCTCTCGAGTGCGGCGGGCCGATGGCTACAGCTGACAATTGCGCTCCGTGCCCGCTTCGCGTACGGGAAGCGCATGACACATGCGTTATGGCTGACGGTCGTCGCCTCCGCCCTGCTGGCGCCGACGACATCGACCGCGAAGGACCTCATCGTTCACCAACAGACGTCGATCAGCGGTCGCGGCGCCGACAGCTCGGAAGAGGGAACCCAGTACTGGAGCGCCCACAAAGTGGTGGTCGACAACGCCAAGATGCGGGTGATCACCGATCTGGCGGCGAAGACGGTGACCATGGCCGACAAGGAAGCGAAGACGTACCACACGCGCACCTTCGAGGAGGTGCGCCAACAGGTCGATGCGGTCCAGGCGGCGATCGAGAAGCAGATGGAGCAGATGCCCCCAGAGGCGCGGGCCTTTCTGAAGAAGATGGGCAACCCGCTCGAAGCGAATGCCAACATCAAGCTGAAGTTGACCGGCAAGAGCGAGAAGATCGCCGGCTTCGAGGCCAAGGAGTACACCGTCGAGGGCGGACCGATGCGCGGCGCCGTATGGGCGAGCGACGCGCTGCCGCTGCCGCTCAGCCCCGAAGACGCCGAAGTATTTCGCAACGCCATGGGCGGCATGGGCGGCAAGGGCCTGGATCTGGCCAAGGCCATGGCCCGGGTGAACGGCCTGCCGCTGCGCACGACAATGACCGTCGATATGGGCCAACAGGCGATGACGACCACTACCGTGGTCACCGATGTGCGCGAGGCGGTCCCGCCGCCCGAGGCGATGGCGGTGCCGGCCGGCTTCAAGCTGGTCGCGGGACCGTCGTTCAAAGCCGACCCGGCCAGCCCTCAGCCGTAACAATTCGCGCCCGGTGCGCTCCTGGCTTTGACATCCTTCCGGCCGGTGTGTCAGGGCAGGGCCATGCGGCGCATCCTGGTGGTCCTGATCGCCGCGCTGGCCGGGCTCGTGGCACTGATCGCGGTCGGCTACTGGTCGGGCAAGAACCCGCCTCTCGACGAGGTGGCGGCCGCCCGCAAAGCGCTTGGCGTCGAGCTGCGCTCGTCGATGGTGTCGACCAATGGCATCGCCCTGCACGTGGTCGAGGCCGGTCCGGCCGATGGACCGCCCGTGGTGCTCCTGCACGGGTACCCGGAGTTCTGGTTTGGGTGGAAGGAGCAAGTCGCCCGGCTTGCGGCGGCCGGATTCCACGTCATCGTGCCCGATCAGCGCGGCTACAACACGTCTGACAAGCCGGACGGCATCGAGGCGTACAGGATCGATGCGCTGATGCGCGACGTCATCGGGCTGCTCGATCACTTCGGCCTCGAGGAGACGGCCCTGGCCGGGCACGACTGGGGCGGCGCCATCGCCTGGAACCTGGTGCTCGAGTACCCGCTGCGCTTTCGCCGGCTGGCGATGTTCAACTCCCCGCACCCACTCGCCTGGCGCGAGCGCGAGGAGGGGGCGCCGAAGGAAGAGTCCATTTCCTGGTTCCGGACGTTCTTTCAACTGCCGCTGCTGCCAGAACTGTTGGCGCCGGCCGGCAATTGGTGGCTGACGGCGAAGACCCTGCGCGATACGGCGCGACCGGGGACCTTCCCCGACACCGAGATGCAGTACTACCAATCGGCGTGGTCGCGCCCCGGCGCGGCGCGCAGCATGATCAACTGGTATCGCGCCGCCTTTCGGTATCCGCACAACCCATCCGGAGACGGCCTGGTGCGCGTGCCGACCCGTCTGATCTGGGGCATGCAGGATCGGTTCTTTCCGTCGACGATGCTGCAGGCCAGCGCGCGCCATTGCGTCAACGCCAGCGTGATCGAGCTCCCCGACGCGACCCACTGGCTGCTGCACGAGGAGCCCGAGCGCACCAGCCAGGCGATGATCGAGTTCTTCAAGCCGAGTTGAGGAGGTGGCCCGGATGCCGAGCTGGTTCGATCGTGCGCGCTGCGGGATGTTCGTTCACTGGGGACACATCAGTCAGCGCGGTTGGGAGCTGTCGTGGCCGTTGGTCGGCGGGTTGAAAGCGTTGCCGGCGTGTCAGGACGTCCCGGCCGCTGAATACCACGCCAGCGCGGCGACGTTCTGTCCGACACAAGACAGCCCGCGCGCGTGGTTCGAATACGCGCGCCGCTGCGGCATGCGCTACGCGGTGCTGACGGCGAGACATCACGACGGCTTCTCGCTCTTCCGCACCCGCGTATCCGACTTCTCCATTGCCGCGACGCCCTATGCCGGCGATCTGGTGCGCGAGTACGCCGACGCGGCACGTGAGTCGGGGCTGCGCGTCGGGCTCTACTACTCGTTGTCCGACTGGCACCATCCCGACTACCCGGCGTTCACCGACGCGGCACGCCCCTACCGCTTCGGCATGGTGCCGCGGCCGACCCCCGAGCAGTGGGAACGCTACCTGGCCTATCTCTTCGCGCAGATCCGCGAGCTGTTGACCGACTATGGACCGATCGACCTGCTCTGGTTCGACGGCGGCTGGGAGCGCACGATGGACCAATGGCGCGCGCCGGCGCTGCTCGATCTCATCCACTCCCTGCAGCCCGATATCCTGGTCAACGATCGCCTGCCCGGCTGCGGCGACTTCGAGACTCCCGAGCAGTTCGTCCCGCCGCAACCGCCGGCGCGGCCCTGGGAGACCTGTATGACCATGAACGACAGCTGGGGATACAACCCCTCCGACACGCGCTACAAGTCGGCCCGCGAGCTGGTGCACACGCTCTGCGAGGTCGCGGGTCGCGGCGGCAACCTGCTGCTCAACGTCAGCCCGATGGGCGACGGACAACTTCCGCCCGAACAGTGCGAGCGGCTCGATGCCCTGGCGGGCTGGATGGCGGGCAACGGCGCCGCCATCGCCGACTCGGAAGCGGGGCTCGAGCCGTGGCAGTTCTACGGCCCGTCGACGCGCAAGGGCAATTCGATCTTCCTGCACTTGCTGATGCGTCCGTACGACACGATCACGGTGCGCGGCCTGCCGGTCAACCGCATCCGCGGCGCGCGCGAGCTGCGCACGGGCACCGAGCTCGAGACGCGCACGCGCTGCGCCGTCTTGGACACGATGTTCAGCGCCGACCCGTTCGGCGAGCTGACCGTCGCGGTGCCGGAGGGGTTGATCGATCAACTGGCGACGGTGATCGAGGTCGAGCTGGGTGATTGAAGGCGCGCCATGTTTCTCGGCATCGATCTCGGCACCTCGGCCGTCAAGGTTCTTCTGGTCGACGACGCGCAGCGCGAGGTCGACCAGGCCAGCGCGTCGCTGACCGTCGAGCGGCCGCGGCCGCTGTGGTCGGAGCAGGATCCGGAGTCGTGGTGGCAGGCGACGCAACGCGCGGTCGACGCACTGCGGCAGCGCCGGCCGGCAGAGCTGGCCGCCGTGCGCGCCATCGGCCTGGCCGGCCAGATGCACGGTGCCGTGCTGCTCGACGAGCGCGATCGCGTGCTCAGGCCGGCGATCCTCTGGAACGACGGGCGCAGCGCCGCGCAGTGTGCCGAGCTGGAGGCGCGCGCGCCAGACAGCCGGGCGATCACCGGCAATCTGGCCATGCCGGGATTCACCGCGCCCAAGTTGCTGTGGGTGGCCGCGCACGAGCCGGAGGTGTTTGCGCGCGTGCGGCGCGTGCTGCTGCCGAAGGACTACCTGCGCCTTTGCCTGTCGGGCGAGTACGCGTCGGATATGTCCGACGCGGCCGGCACGCTGTGGCTCGACGTCGGCCGTCGCGCCTGGTCGCCGCAGATGCTCGCGGCGACCCGGCTGGCGGAGAGCGCCATGCCACAACTGTTCGAAGGGCCTGCGCCCACCGGTACGCTGCGGCCCGGCCTCGCGGCAGAATGGGGAATGCGCGCCGACGTCGCGATTGCTGCCGGCGGTGGCGACAATGCGGCGGGCGCGGTGGGGGTCGGGGTGGTTTCGCCGGGCGATGCGTTCCTGTCGCTCGGCACGTCGGGAGTGTACTTCGTCGCCCGGTCGGCGTTTGCGCCCAACCCGGATCGCGCCGTGCACACGTTCTGCCACTGCGCGCCCGGCACCTGGCACCAGATGTCGGTGATCCTCAGCGCGGCGAGCTGCCTGTCCTGGGTGAGCGGGCTGTGCGGGGCCGCCAGCGAGGAGGCATTGCTCGCCGAGATCGAGGCGGCGGACCGCGATCCCGGCGCGGTTTTTCTCCCGTATCTGTCGGGTGAGCGCACGCCGCACAACGATCCGCATGCCAAGGGCGTGTTTTTCGGACTGACGCATTCCACGACGCGCGCCGACCTCGGCCGCGCCGTGCTGGAGGGCGTGGCGTTTGCGTTGGCCGATGGGCAAGAGGCCCTCCTCGCCGCAGACAGTGCGATCGCTCGCGTGGCGGTCATCGGCGGTGGTGCGCGCAGCGCGCTGTGGGGCCGCATCCTGGCCAGCGCGCTCGACCGGCCGCTGTCGTACCACAGCGGCGCCGAGCTCGGCCCGGCCTTCGGCGCCGCGCGCCTCGCCCGCCTGGCGGTGACCGGGGAGGACTTCCGCGCCGTCTGCACCGCGCCACCGGTACAGCGGGTCGTCGAGCCCAACCCGTCTCTGCGCGACCGCTACGCCGAACGGCTTGCCACTTTCCGCCACCTCTACCGCGACCTGCGCCCGGCGTTTGCGGCAGCCGACTGAGCCTCTCGGCTTCTTCTCACCTTCGAGTGGGCGCACCGGCGGGGAGCGTCACCACTCCAGTCCTACGCCAACAAGCGTCAGTGCCGAGGGCTGATCGACCCCTCTGTCGCTGCCCAAAGTGACCTAGCCACAACTCGGCCGCCCCGGTACGGATTCTGCTCCGCACTTTGAGCATGCACCCGTTCGTCCGCATTGCCGTTCGCCAATTTGCGGCGCTCACCGCTCTGGCGTTGGCATTCGCCGGCACGCCGGCGGCGGCGCACGCGGCGACGTACTACGTCGCACCGTCCGGCAACGACAACAATGCCGGCAGCCAGGCGGCCCCGTGGCTGACGCTGCAGAAGGCGGGTGACATCGCCGGCGCGGGCGACGACGTGATCGTGTTGCCTGGCACCTATCAAGGCTTCCGCCCACGCAAGTCGGGTACGGCGCAAAGCCCGGTGCGGTTTCTCGCCCAGCCGGGAGTGGTGGTGACGACGCCGGGGCCGTCGAACTCCAACAACGACAACATCTGGGTGCGCAACGTCAACTACGTCGTCATCCAGGGCTTCGAGAGCTCCGGCTCGCCGCGGGCGGGAATCGCCATCCAGGGCGAGCCCGACGCCAACGTCGACGGCGTCGTGATCCGCGCCTGCCACTGTCACCACAACAGCCGCTGGGGCATTTTCACCGGCTTCGCGCGCGATCTCGTGCTCGAGGACAACGAGACCTCCTACTCCGCCATCGAGCACGGCATCTATGTTTCGAACTCCGGCGACCGCCCGATCGTGCGCCGCAACCACGCCCACCACAACGTCGCCTCCGGCATCCAGCTCAACGCCGACCCCCTGCAACAAGGCGACGATCCGTCCGACCCGCAAGGCGACGGCATCATCGAGGGCGCCTTGATCGAAGCCAACGTCATCCACGACAACGGCAGCATCGGCGGGGCGGCGATCAACCTCGCCTCGGTGCGCACGTCGCTGATCCGCAACAACCTGCTCTACGCCAACGTGTCGACCGGCATCGCGGGGTGGGACGACGGCGAAGGGTCGTTGCAGTACGGCACGCGCGCCAATCGCATCGTCGGCAACACCATCCTGCAAAGCAGCAACGGCCGTTTCGCCATCTCGTTGAAGAACGCCAGCTTCGGCAACACGGTTCTCAACAACGTCATCATCCACCCCGGCGCGCGCGGCAGCCTGGACGTCGACCCATCGAGTCAGCAGGGGCTGGTGTCGGACTATAACATCGTCGTCAACCGCTTCTCGGACGACGACGCGTTCTTCACACTGGCGGAATGGCAAGCCTTCGGCTTCGACGCGCACTCGATCGTCTCGACCGCCGCGGCCGTGTTCGTCAACGCGGCGGCGAATGACTACCACCTCGCTGCCACCAGTCCCGCGCGCGATGCCGGCACCTCGCTCGTCGACCTGCCGACCGATCTCGACGGCGTGGCGCGACCGCAGGGCAGCGGTTTCGATATCGGTGCGTACGAGTCGATTGCCGCCGGCACGCCGGCGTCGACATCGACGGTCCCGGCGGCGACTTCGACCGCGACGCGGACCCCGACGCGCACCCCAACCTTCACTCCGACCCGCACGCCGACCCGGACCCCGACGCGCACGCCGACGGCGAGTCCGACGCGTACACCGACGGCGAGCGCAACACGGACCCCGACCGCGAGCCCAACGCGTACCGCGACCGGAACACCGACCGCCACCCAGACCAGCACCCCCACCGCAACGCCCACCGGCCGCGACATCGGCGGGCGTATCCTGTACCGCACCGGCGACCGCTCCGTGCCGGGCGTCACGGTGCAGTTGACCGGCGACGTGACGATGAGCACGTCGACGATCGACAGCGGCGACTACGCGCTCTCCGGACTGCCGGAAGGGAACTATCGCGTCGAGCCCGACAAACAAGGCGACAGCGGTTTGGGGGTCACCTCCGCCGATGCGACCTGTATCCTGCAGGCCCTGGTCGGGTTGCGCCAGCTCGACGCGCTGCAGTATGTCGCCGCCGACGTCACCGGCAACGGCACCGTCACCTCGCTCGATGCAGCGCGCATCCTGCAGTTCATGGTCCACATCATCGACCGCCTGCCGGTGGCCGCGCAGTGTGACAGCGATTGGCTATTCGTTCCCGAGCCTGTTGCGGTGCCCGGGCAGACGGCGATCGAGCCGGCGATTGGCGGCGGCGTCTGCGCGCCTGGCGCCATCACCTACACACCGCTGTCCGCCTCCGCCGCCGAGCAGGATTTCCGCGCCATCCTGTTCGGCGATTGCACGGGCAACTGGGCGGAACCGTGAGTGACTCGCGCTTGCAATTCCCTTGACTGGTCAGCCTGCCTGAACTTAACGTTGGGCCTCACAAGGGGAGGCGGACCATGCTTACGCTGCGCGGGGGTTGGCCTGGAGCGGCGCGCCAAGTCTTGCCTGTCGTCGTCCTGATGGTCGTGGCGATCACCACCGCCAGACCGGCCGCTGCCGATATCGACCTCACCGGGCGCTGGGAACTGGTGACGACTTTTCCGGCGAGCGCGGTGGAAGTCGATCTCCATCAGTTCGGCTCGAACCTGGTGATGTTGTTCGTTGTTCCCGGCACCCCCAACTACAGCGGGACGATCGACCCGGTGACGGGCGCGTTCAGCATGAGCGCCAACGGCATATGCGGCGGCTCGGATACGCTGATTGGCACTGCGACGTCGAGTACCTTCACGGGTACGTTGGCCGTTCATTTGTTCGCCGGACTCGGCGGGTGCACGCTTTTTGTGACGGCGGTCACAGGGGCGCGCACGCTCTGTGGCAATGGCGTGGTCGACGCTGGCGAGCAGTGCGACGGCGGCGTGCCGGCCGGCGCAGGGACGTGTTGTGCCGCTTTCAGCTGCCAGTTCAAATCTGACGCGAACCCCTGCTCGATGGCGGGACCCCCACCGGACGGCGTCTGCATGGCCGGCGCCTGCGTCGCCTCTGACAACCCCGGCTTTCCAGTCAACTCCTTCACCTTGTTCGCGCAGCTGGCGCCGCGCGTCGGCTCCGATGGCTCTGGAAACTTCGTCGTCGTCTGGAGCGATGTCAATTCATACGACCCCGCCGGCTGGGAGGTGCTCGGCCAGCGCTTCGACCGCACGACGCTTCCGCTCGGCGCCCCGTTTCGCGTCAGCACCGTCACGCTCGGCTTCCAGGACGCGCCGGCCATCTCGGTCGAGCCGTTGGGAGACTTCCTGGTCACCTGGCGCGACCAGCGCGACGGCGATCGCGGCGGTATTTTTGCGCGTCTTTTCGACGGCACCGCACAGCCACTGGGCGGGGACTTTCAGGTCAACACGTACACCCTCGCGCAGCAGGACGTGCCGGCGACCGCTCGTCATCCTTCCGGTCGGACGCTCGTCGTCTGGCAGAGTGGCGTGAGCTACGAAGCCGCGGGTCAGGACGCGTCAGCCGGCGGCATCTTTGCCCAGCTGCTGGACGATGACGCCAGTCGGCTCGGGAGCGAGCTGATGGTGAACACCTATACGCTCGGCCATCAAGACCGTCCCGAGGTTGCGGTCGACGGCGACGGTCGATTCGTCGTGACGTGGACGAGTGGTCCCGGACCGGCAGCGCCGGTGGCACAGGACGGGGACGGGCCGGGCGTGTTCGCGAAACGGTTCGCCAGCAACGGCGCCCCGATCGGCGGAGAGTTTCAGGTCAACACGGTCACGGTTGGTGCGCAGGAACGGAGCGCCGTCGCTGCCGCGCCGACGGGCGAATTGCTTCTCGTGTGGATCGAGGGGGCGGTCGTGCGCGCGCGTTTCTTCGATGCGAACGCGACGCCGCACGGGGCCGAGCTCACCGTCGGCGACAACTTCGCCTTCAATTCTCGCGTCGCCGCGGCGGCCGATTCGGCCGGCAACTTCGCGGTGGTGCGAACCGCCACCGATGGATCGAACAGCGGCATCTTCGCCAGACGTTTCGCACCAAACGGCACATCGATCGGTGGCGACTTCCAGGTCAACACCTACACAGTCGGCATTCAGGAGAAGCCATCGGTCGCGGCCGACGTCCCCGGCGGGTTCGTGGTCGTCTGGGAGAGCTATGAGCAAGACGGCTCGTCCAGTGGCATCTTCGGCAAACGATATTCCGCCCCTCCGGGCATTGACCACTTCCAATGCTACAAGGCCGCAGACCTCAAGCAGCCGAAGTTCGAGGCGGTGACGCTGTCGTTGAGCGATCAGTTCCTCACCACGACTTCCACGGCGAGGAGGCCTCTGTTTCTGTGCAACCCGACCGCCAAGAACGGCGAGGCGATGCTCGACCCGACGGCTCACCTCACCTGTTACAGAATCACAGATGACGTCGACATCCCCGCCGGCCAGCGACCGCGGGTCGAGGCGACGGATCAGTTCGGCACCGTTCAGTTGGAACTGAAAAGCGCCTCGGTGCTCTGTGCTCCCTCGGCGAAGACGGTCGTGCCGTAGGCGACAGAGTAGGAGCCAACAGATCCTTGATCAGGTGCCTGGGGGCGGCGTCGGATCGGCGCTGCGGCGGATGGTCAGGGTGAAGTCGCCTCGCGAGGCGCCGTAGCCGTCGACGACGATGATGATCTCCTGTCCGGCCTGGAGATCGACGACGACCTTCGACTGCAGGCCAGCTCCCGAATCGTCGTTGCAGGCAATGTCGCTCCCGTCGCAGGTCGCGCGCACATAGAGCAGCGTGTCGTAGGCCGAGCCGAAGGTGTCGATGGTGTAGGAACCCGGCTCGGGCGCCGTGTAGCGGTACGAGAAATCGGGCGCTCGCCCTCCGCCGCCTCCGCACGAGGCTCCACTCACCGAGCTCGGGCGGCCGCCTGTGGTGTCCTGAACGCTGATCGGCTCGCCGCTTCCCAGGTCGGCCAACGGGCAACCCGGCGCGGGAGTCGGTATGCCGCCCGTAGCGAAGAGGATGAGCGAGCCGAAGAGTCGATTGTTCGATTCGTCCGACTCCGTGACGAGATTCAGGCGATCCGCCGTCGCCGTCAGGACATACGTACCGGGCACCAGGGTGTCGGAGACGAGGAAGGAACCCATGCAGGGACGCACGGCACCCGGAGCGATGTTGCTGACGGCGCAGGCTCCCAGGTCGAATTGCACATCGGTGTCGAGGCGGTGCACGGAGAAGACGACATCGGTCAGGGCGACGGTTTGGTCCCCCTCGTTGCCAACGTAGGCCGTCGCCGCGACGAATGATCCGATCACGGCGACCGGCGCAACGTCGAGGTCGTCGACGACGAGGTCGGGCAGGGGCGTCCCGGGCGTCGGCGTCGGCGTCGCGGTCGGGGTTGCGTTGTCCGCGATGCGGGTGATGTTGAGCGCAAACGCGCCGCTCGAGCGCCCGAAGCCGTCGACGACGATGATGTACGACTCGTCGTCCTCGAGCTGAATCAGCAATTCCGACTGGAGCGAACCGGGCCGGTCGTCGTCGCACGCGAGCTCGGCGCCGCTGCAGCTCGCTTCGCGCACGGAGAGGACGGTGTCGAACTCAGATCCGATCGTGTCGATGCGGTAGAAGCCAGTTTCGGACGGGCTGTAGAGGAAGGAACGATCGGGTGCTTCGTTGCCGCCATCGCCGCAGCTGGCGGCGCTCAGGTGGTTGAAGGCCGTGTCTGTCGAGCCAGACACCGACGCCGACGGTTCGCTCGTGAGCTCCCCCTGCGGGCAGGTGTCGGGCCCCGGCGTGACCGTCGGGGGTGGCGCAGTGCAGCCATCGAGGAGCGACACGAGGCAGCTCGGGAGCACCTTGTCGATGTGCGGATCGGTGCTGTCGAGATCGATTGCCACACCGCCGGGAAGGAAGCGCACGCTCGGGCGCGCAAGCGAGTTGACCGCGACGCCGGAGAGCAGCGCGGCGGGTGACACGGCGCAGTCGAAGTCGTTCTTCCCATCGCTGTCGATGGCGAAGCCCGCGACCCCGGCGTGGAAGTCGCCGAGCGGCGGATCATAGGCGAAGATCAACGTGCTCCCCGCCGTTCCCTCGGCGAGCTCGGCGGCCGCGCTCGGCAACGTGAAGCCGTCGGCAGGGGGCGCGTCGCAGCGCTCCAGCCGGCTCGTCGGACCCCCCGGTCCGAAGGCGAGAGTCGTACCGCCGCCCGGAATACATCCCAGGCTGTCGACGACCTGCGCCGCCGGGATCTGCGCGTCCGGCTCGTCGATCGGTGTCGCCCCATCGTCTGCGATCGCGAACGTGACGCAGGCAACCGGGTTGGGACACGAGCAATCCTCGGCGCAGCCCGGCCCGACGCAGACGAGGCCGCTGCCGCCGCCGGCGTTGGCGTTGAAGCAAGGCGTGGAAGCATCCGCGACGAGCCGTGACTTGACGGCGCCGTCGCTCGACAGGCCCGCCGCCAGCTCGGGGTCCAGCCCGATGCCGGCCTCGAGCAGAATTCCGTTGACCGGCCCACAGGCCCGCGGCGGCGAGATGGCACCGACCACACTGGTTATCTGGAGATCCTCGGCGCTCAATTGGCCGCCGCGGTTCTGCACCACCTGATAGACCTGGCCGTTGGAGGCGCGGAAGACGAACTGCTGGAGCCCGAGATTGCGCTGCGGCTGCACGGCCAGCGGCAGCGCGGCGGCGGGGGCCAGCACCGCGCCGGTCGAGTCCGCGAGGTGGAAGATGCCCGCGTGTGGGCAGGCGGCAGCGGGCGCGAAGCGCAGCTCCTCGGTCGTCTCGAGCACCAGCTCGCCAACGCAGTCGAGCGCGATCACACCGTCGATGTCGAGCCCGATGGTGCCGTCCGCGTGCACGGTCCTGGCGACACGCAGGTGGCGAAAGATCTGCGTGAAGGCCTCGCCCGACTCGAGGTCTTCCAGCACGAGGCCGCCGTCGAGGAACTGTACCTCCACCTCCGGGCCCTCCGGGAAGCGCCGCTCGAGGACGAACGACGCGGTGTTGACCGCGAGGGACCGTCCGCCGGCACGCGTCAGGGTTTCGGAGAAGTTGCTGAACGTCGCCACCACCTCGACCTCACTGCCGATCTCGCCGGAGGTGCAGAAAGCCGGGTCGGATACCACCTGCGCAATGCTGCCGTTGAGCGTGACCGTGTTCCCGGTGGCGTCGAGCTCGCTGCAATTCGTGAAGGTCGTCGTCTGTGCCGCGCGGTCGCCAGTCGGGACGCACGCTCCCGCCTCCCGCGTGCCACCCAGACTACACGGGATCACCGTGCCCACCGTGGTTCCGGCCCCGGCGCCGCCGCTGCCGCCTGAGACGAAACCGAAGTCCATCATGAGCAGTGTGTCGCGCGTGATCGATGGAATACGCGCTGCGCTTTCGACTTTGGCACGCGCGGGCGCCGCGACGATGGTGCTGGTGGCGGACGGCGTCGCGGTGGAGGTCTGGGACGGGGTCGGTGTCACGGTAGGGGATTTGGTCGCCGACCGCGTTCGGGTCGGCGTCGCGGTGCGCGTGGCGGTCGCGGTTACCGTCGCGCTGCTCGTGCGCGTCGGCGTCAACGTCGGCGTGTGGGTCGGGGTGAACGTCGGTCCACCCATGCAGACACCGGTGCCGCAGAACTGGCCGTCCGGGCACTCGGGATCGGCGCAGCAGTACCCGCCGACGCAGTTGGACGAGGCGCACTCTTCCTCCCGCACGCAGGTCAATCCGTTCGGCTTGGGCTCGGGACACCCGTTCAAGGAGAAGTTGACGGCGCTCACGAGCTCGTTGATGGAGACGGCGTCATCGAGGTTGGCATCGAGGATGTCGCAGGTGGCGAGCGGGTCGTGTCCGAGCGCGATGTTTACCGACGTGATCAACTCGTCCAGGCTCACCGAGCCGCCTCCATCGCAGTCGCCGGCACAGGGCTGGGCCACGGCAGAAGACGGTCGCGCTGCGATCGCGCTCCATGCGAGAACGCCCAGCAACGCGAGCCGGAGCGCACAACCGATGCGGTTGGAGATCGAGCCGTCGCGATTCCTCATGATCCGTCGCTCCTCGTGAAACTCCAGCCGAACCGGGTGCCGTTATGACAACCAGTGACCGCAGACGGCCGCGACGTTATCAGGAAGGCATCCGCCTTTGGAACCCGGTTGCGGGTCTTCCGGGGCGACGAGGTCAGGGGCTGGCGCCGGCCGCGAGCAAGTCCGCCAGGCGCTGCGCGAGTCGGCTGCGTTCCGCGGCGTAGCGTGGGTCGGCCGCGACGTTCTCGAGCTCGTAGGGGTCGGCGACCTGGTCGTAGAGCTCGACCTCGCCGGTTTCGTGCTCGACATACGTAAAGCCGTTGGTGACATCGCGCACGCCGAAGTAATCCGGCAGGGGATACTCGTGCTGGATCGCGCTGTTCTGGTCGCGCTCGATCAGGAAGTAGACGCCGGTGTGGTCGGGGGTGAGATCGACCATGGTCAGTCGGTTCTGCGGGGCATTCAGAAACTTGGAGGTGAACGGGACGGCGGCGGCGATGGCGTTGCCGAGATTGGAGAACGTGACGTCCGCGTTGGCGCCGATGGCGACTGGAACCGCGCCGGGTGTCATCAAGCCGCTGCCGTCGTCGAATTCGAACAGCACCGCGGGCCGCGGCTGCGGGCGAGAGGCGCCGTACAGCACGCGAATCTGATCGCCGTCGGTTGGTTGTCCGGTGTAGTCCAATCGATCGTTGTACGTTCCGCGCCAATTGGCGAAGAGAAAATCGTCGCGCGGCTGCGGCGGGTCGTCGAGGATCCAGCCCGCGAAGCTGGTGCCGTCAACCGTTCCGGGCGATTGTACGCCGCTGAGCGCGACAATGGTCGGAGCGATATCGATGTTGAGTACCGGCGCCTCACGCACGGCCGGGGTGGCGAAGCGCGGGTAGCGCACGATCAGCGGCACGCGCAGGCATTCATTGTAGGGGCACTGCTTTCCCTGTCCGAAGAAACGATGCTCGCCCCACGTGACGCCGTTGTCGCTGGTAAAGATGATCACCGTATCGTCGGCGACACCGAGGGCCTCGAACTGCTCGAGGAACAGCCCGATTTGTTCGTCGACCGACAACAGCGACTCGTATGCCAGGTCGCGAATCAAGTCGTTCACGGCGGCTGGAATGGGTTCGACCAAAGGGGTGCTCTGCACCCACAAGGGCTTGTCGCTCACGTCCCCCTCGTTCCAGCTCGGCGGGCGCCAAGGGGGAAGCAGGGTGGTGAAGGTGCCGCTGTGGCGTGCGGCCGGGTAGGGGACCAGTTCGGGGGTGTCCGAGTGCGAGGCATAGGGCGCGTAGTAGACGAAGAAGTTGCGCCCGGCGCTCACCGTCTCGGTCACGAACGCCCGCGCTTCGACCGCGAGCAGATCGGTGCTGTATTGCTCGTCGGTGGTGTGGTCGTCGTAGGTGGTGACCCCGCCCAGTTCGTCCACCACACTGTACGTCTGTCCGAGTATTCCCCCATAGTGCTCGTTCGACATCATCGCGCGCCAGCGACTCCAGCCCGGCGGCACGTAGAACGTCCCGTTCGGTCCCGCGGTCTGTTCGGTCGCGCTGTACGCATTGATGTACTTGCCGAAGAGGCCGGTCTCGTAGGCGGCCGCTCGGAGCCACGTGGCAATGGTCTGCTGGTCGGCACCGTTCTCGCGGAACACGTGCGCACCGCCGATGTCTCCGGCCACCGCGCGGACGCCGTGGCGGCGGGCGGACGAGCCGGTCAGCAGCGAGGCGCGGCTGGGGGCGCACAACGCCTCGACGACGAACGAGTTGGTGAAGGAGATCCCTTCAGCGGCCAGACGCGAGAGCACCGTCGGCATCCGATCGATGCCGTCGGCGCGCGAGTCGTCGAGGTTGACGATGAGGAAGTTCGGCCGCGGGTGGCACGCCTCTGAGCCGGCCGCGGCGACGACATGCCCCGGGGAGTTGAACCGAAACGCCGAAAAGCGGCCGCAGGCGCTGTTCCCGCCGACCGCGATCGTCGCTTCCGCGAACGGTATTGGCGCACTGACGGGTGTGTAGTGCGCACCATCCATCCGCAGAACCAGCCGGTCGGAGCGCAGCAACAGCCGCCGCACTCCGCCCGCGATGCCGGCGAAGTCTACGTACAAGTAGCCGCCGGTCACTTGGCGCCAGTTCTGGCACGGCAAGTCGATCTGTGTGAATTGCGCGACGGAGGTCGTCAGTCGCAGACGCGACACGGCTGGGCAGCGGGGATCCCCGAGTGAAGAGAGGCCCGCATCGCCGCGGAACTCGATGCGTGCCCGCGGCGCAAAAGGGGCGGCGTGAAAGCGCGCTCTGCGCCCGTTCAGCAGCGGCTGCTCCGCCGCGCGCAACGCGCCCGGCGCCAGGAGCGCCGTGAGCCACAGAACGACCGCCGGCACGATCCACCGCGCCGCGCCCCTCGAGATGACGGTTTTGCCGGCCGTGATCGTGATGGTTCCCCCGGCGCAGGAAGAAATGTCTGGCGCGCCCCAGGTCAGACGACGGCGACGCTAGCCCAGGCCCGATTCGACCGTCAAGCTGTCTCGGCAATGGTCCATCGTTCTGCCCGCGCTCACGCAGCCCGCAGCGGCTTGCCCCGGTCGCATGGGCAGGGTACTTGCGCTCTGGGCGCGCGGCGCGGACCAGCGCGATACGCGGGGCGCAAATGTCAGAGCTGTATTGCAGGGCGGTTCTAGAGCCGGGCACGGGGCTCGGCAACCGCCTGTTCCCCTGGGCCCGCTGTCTGCTGTTCGCGCGCGCCCACGGTGCCGCCATGATCAACCCGATCTGGCTGCGGCCGGCCATCGGGCAGCTCTTTCGCGGCGGCATCGACTACCACAGCTATCTTCGGCAGTTGGTTCTCTTCGGACTGTTCAAGGGGAACTCAGCCAATCTCAGCCTGTTGTCGGGGTTCGTCCGGACCCGCGGCGGACGTCTGTTGGACGAACGCGAAGCGTTGCGGAACCCGTCGGCTGCAACGTCCGGCCCGGATCGCAAGGTGGTGGTGGTCTTCAAGGATCTGGACGGCTTCTTCGCTCCGCTCCACGGCCGGCACGATTTTCTGCTCACTGAGCTGCGCGCCATCGTGCGGGAGAAGTATCTACGGTTGGTTGAATCGGTCGGCGAAGTTCCGATCGGGATTTGCGTGCGCTGCGGCAACGACTATCGAGAGCCGAGCAGTCTCGACTATGGTCCCCTGGGCCACGCCGACAAGACCCCACTCAAGTGGTACATGGCGACCCTGGAGCTGATCCGCAAAGCGGCCGGCAAGCCGGTGCGCGCCGTGGTGGTGTCGGACGGTACACGGGCAGCGTTGCGGCCGTTGCTCGAGATGGAGCACGTTACGTTCGCGCGACCCGGGACGGCGATCAGCGATCTGCTGATCCTGAGCAAGGCAAAGGTCCTGCTGACTCCCGGCGCCAGCTCCTTTGCGGCCTGGGCCAGCTTCTTCGGCCAGATGCCCAGCGCGTCGCACCCCGGACAACCGCTGGCCGTGTGGGGCCTGCGCGCCACTCGTGGACAGTTTCTCGGCGAGCTCAATCCAGATCGACCAGCGACGGAATTCCTTCGCCAGGCGGCGGCAGCCGTCGCGGTGGGGAAATAGTTGCGACGGCTCCAGCGGTTCCACTAGCCTGCCGCCATGACCCTCGCCGAGCTCCTCGCGCGCGCCCCGCTGCTCGCCGACGGCGCCATGGGCACGATGCTCGTGGCGCGCGGCCAGGCGGAGCACGGGGGCGTCGAGGCGCTGAATCTGATCGCACCGAACGAAGTGCGCGACGTGCACGCCGCCTACGTCGCCGCCGGCGCCGACCTCATCTGCACGAACACCTTTGCGGCGAACCGGCGGCGATTCGAGGATCTGGTGGATCGCGACACGGTAACGCGGACGAACGCCGCTGGCGTGCACCTCGCCCGTGCCGTGGCAGCCGACGCCGGGCGGACCGTTCTCGTCGCAGGCGACGTCGGCCCGCTCGGCGCCCGCCTGGCGCCCTACGGCCGCACGCAACCGAGCGAGGCGCGCGCGATCTTCAGCGAGCAGATCGCCGCGCTGTTGGCGGCCGGCGTCGACCTGCTGCTCTTCGAGACCTTCGCCGACATTCGCGAACTGATCGAGGCGCTCGGGGCGGCGCGGGGGCTCAGCGATCTGCCGCTCGTGGCGACGATGACGTTCACGCGCGACGACCGCACGCTGCTCGGCGAACCCGCCGCGCGGGTGGCGCTGGCACTGCATGACGCGGGCGCCGACATCGCCGGAGTGAACTGTGCGGCCGGTCCGGCGCAGGCCCTGCGGCTCCTGCACCAGATGCGCGGCGCGCGGCCGCAATTGCCGCTCGCGGTAAAGCCGAATGCCGGATGGCCTGAGCAGACCAGCAGCGGGCGTCTGGCCTATCCCGCCACGCCGGCGTATTTCGCCGACTACGTTCGCCCATTCGCCGACGCCGGCGTGGTGATCCTCGGCGGCTGTTGCGGCACGACGCCGGAGCACATCGCCGCCATGCGGCGCGCCCTGGACGAGGCTGGTCTGCGCCCCGGGTTTCGCCCCGGCCTCTCGCAGCGCGACGCGTTGGTGCCGTCAGCGGGCGAGCGCGCTTCCGTGCAGATGGTGATGCCGGCCAGTCCACTGGCGCAGCGCCTGCACGCCCGCGCGCTCGTCGTCACGGTCGAGATGTCGCCGCCGAAGGGGCTCAACACGCAGGCGCTGCTGGCCGGGGCGCATCTGCTGAAGGAAGCCGGGGCGGACGCTATCAACGTCGCCGATTCGCCGCGCGCGCGCATGCGCATGTCGCCGTGGGCTCTGTGCCACTTGATCCAGACCGATGTCGGCCTCGACACGGTGCTGCACTTTCCGCTGCGCGGCCGCAATCTCCTCCGCGTGCAAGGCGATCTGCTCGCCGCCCACGCCCTCGGCATCCGCAACCTCTTCGCCGTCATGGGCGATCCGACGGCGATCGGCGATCACCCCGGGGCGATGGATGCCTACGATGTCGTCCCGTCCGGGCTCATCCGCCTGGTGAAACAGGGACTCAACACCGGCGTCGACCACGCCGGTACCGGCATCGGCGAGCCGACGTCGTTCTTCGTCGGCTGCGCGCTGAACATGGGCGCCGCCGACGTCGACAAGGAGATCCGTGCGCTGCGCAAGAAGCTCGATGCCGGCGCCGACTTTGTCTTGTCTCAGCCGGTGTTCGACGCGGCGGTCGCGCGCGCCTTCCTGGCCCGCTGGCAGGAGCAGCACGGCGCACTGGCGGTTCCGCTGGTCGCCGGCGTGCTGCCGCTCTACGGCGCCCGGCACGCGACCTTCCTGCACAACGAAGTACCCGGCATCCAAATCCCGGCGGCGCTGCGCGCGCGCAGCGCCGCCGGCGGCCGCGACGAGGGCGTGCGCATCGCCCTCGAGATCATCGCCGAGTTGCGCCCGCTCGTCGGCGGGATCTACCTGATGCCGCCGTTCTCGAAGTGGGACATGGCGGCCGACGTCATCGAGGCGATCCGCGCGTGACTTTCCCGCCTAGGCGGCCACCGGCTCGCCGATCGCGGCGAGGCCGCGGCGCGAAGCGGCGGAGTCGTCTTGCTGGTCGGGGTGGAAATCGCGCCGCAGATAGGCGCGGATGCCGCGCCGAATGGCGCGTTCCATTTGATCGCCGGTCACCCGGCGCAGGCGCTGCTCCTCGGCGCGCGCGGCGTCGCGGCCGATGTGGTCCTGGCGCAGCAGCATGCGCGTGCCGGCAAGCGTCCAGATCACCAGACAGATGGTCGCCACCGCGAAGCCCGCAATGCGCAGCACGTAGCTCGGATGCGTCTGCCGCAATACCTCGAAGGCCACCGCTTTGTGCTCGATCTCCTCGAGCGCGTGCCAGTAGATCAACTTGCGCATGACCGGATGGGCCTGTTCGAGAAACGGGTTCTCCAGCGCGTTCGCCCCGAGCGTCGCCGTGTAGTGCTCGGCGCCGGCGGTGACCGAGAGACGCATTGCCGCCGGGATGAAACGGTTGCTCAGCTTGATGAAGCGGTGAAAGCGGCGCAGGAAGGTGTCGATCTGGTAGCCCTGCTCGGTGAGCGTGGCGAAGTAGCGCTCGTGCTCGTGCGCGTGCCGGCCCTCCTGGCCGAAGAAGCCTTTGATCTGCGCCTTCAGACGCTCGTCGGTGATCTGGTCGACGTGGTCCTGCACGGCGCGGATGAAGAACCGCTCGCCGTCGGGGAAGACCAGATTCAACCCGTTGAAAAAATGCGTCGCCACCGAGCTGCCGCCGAGCCAGTGGTTGGGGATGTCCGCGTCGAACGGCAGCTCGATCTTGCGCACCGGGATCTCGTGACTGGTCGCCATGTCTTTTGAATTAGCCGACTCGCCGCGGGAGTTTCAACTGCGGGATCAATCGAGGTAGCATGCGCCCGTGAGCTCAACCGCGGAGTCGGCAGCGCCGGCGAGGACCGCACTCGTCTACGACTTCGACGGGACGCTGGCGCGGGGCAACATCCAGGAGCACACGTTCATCGGCGAGCTCGGGATCGAGGCGGATGCGTTCTGGGCCGAGGTGCGGGCGCAGGCGCAGCGGCACGACGCCGACGAGATCCTGACCTACATGCGGTTGATGGTCGATCGCTCCGCGCGCCGCAACGTGCCGATCACACGCGAGCTGCTGCGCCGCCACGGCGCCGCCACGCCGCTCTTCGCCGGGGTGCCCGAATGGTTCCCGCGCATGAACGCCTACGCCGCGGCGCGCGGGCTGGAGCTGGAGCACTACGTCATCTCCTCGGGCATCCTCGAGATGATCGCCGGCTGCGCCGTGTTCGCGCAGTTCAAGAAGGTGTTCGCGTCGAGCTTCGTGTACGACGACTCCGGGCGCGCCATCTGGCCGGGCGTGGCGGTCAACTATACGACCAAGACGCAGTTTCTCTTCCGCATCAACAAGGGCGTGCTCAACAGCTGGGACAACGCCAGCGTGAATCGCTGGATGCCAATGCACGAGCGGCCGATTCCGTTCTCGCACATGATCTTCATCGGCGACGGCGACACCGACATCCCGTCGATGAAGACCGTCCGCCAGCAAGGCGGGCAAGCCATCGCGGTGTTCGACCCCGAGCGCTGGCAACCGGCGCACTCGCAGGCGAACATCTACCGCCTCATCGCCGAGGACCGCGTGCACTTCGTCGCCCCGGCCGACTACTGCGCCGGCAGCCAACTCGACGTCATCGTGCGCGGCATCCTCGGCCGCCTGGCGCGCGAGCACGGATATCGCGGGCCCGAGCCGTAGTGATTTGGCATCGTCGCGCCGCGCGTAGTAGCCTGCGCGCGTCTTGGTGCGCGAGCAGACCCGATGATGAACGGACAGCTTCCGAACACCCATCCGGTGCTGACGATGCACCGGCGCCGGCTGCACGTGGTGGCGGTCGCCCTCGGCCTGATTGCGGCCGTTGCCTATGGCGTCGAACCGCTGGCCGTCGGCAGCCGCATGCCGGAGATCACGCTGGCGGATCAGCACGATGCGGCGGGGACGATCGGGCCGAGCGTGCGGCTGGTGGTGTTCACGCGCGACATGGACGCCGGTGACATCGTCAAGGAAGCGCTCGCCGAGCAGGGCGCTGCGCTGCTCGAATCGGCGCGCGCCGTCTACGTGGCCGACATCGCTCGCATGCCCGCCATCATCTCTAAGCTTTTCGCCGTGCCGGCGATGCGCAAACGTGCGTACCGCATGCTGCTCGACCGCGATGGCACGGCGACCGCGGCGTTTCCCGCCGTCGACAAGAAGGTCACGCTGATGCAGTTGCGCGCGCTGACGGTCGAACACGTCGACTCCGTCGACTCCGTCGCGGCGCTGCGCGCCGCCCTGCAGGCCACTGCCACGCCGCCGCCGGCCGCCGCGCCCGAGCGAGAGTAGAGGAAGGCACACATGGATTTCCTGGCGATGATGACACTCGAGCCGCACGGGCCCGACACGTTCGTCGCCACCGGGCCGCAGTATCCGTGGGGGGGCCTGTACGGCGGTCAGATCGTCGCCCAGGCGCTGCGCGCGGCGGCGCTCACCGTCGATCCGGCCTTCCACCTGCATTCGCTGCACGCTTATTTCATCCGCGCCGGCGATGCGGCCGAGCCCATCCGGCTCGAGGTCGACCGCATCCGCAACGGCCGCACCTTCGTCACCCGCCGCGTCGTGGCGCGCCAGTCCATCGGCGCGATCCTCAATATGTCCTCGTCGTTTCAGGTGCCGGAGGGAACCGCCGAGGTGCAGTGCGAGACCATGCCGCGCGTGCCCGCCCCCGCGGAGCTGGAGGCAGACGGCTGGAGCCCGCTCATCGAGCGCCGCTTCCTGCCCGAAGACCTCGCGCCCGGCCGCGTCGGCGCCTGGATGCGGCTCAACGACGAGATCGGCGACGATCCGGTGCTGAACGCCTGCGCGCTGGCGTATCTCTCCGACGATCTGCCCTGCGATGCGGTTGTCGCCCGCCACCCGGCCCGCGCGCCGCGCGATGCGCCGCGGCGGTTCTGGAACGCCAGCCTCGATCACGCCATCTGGTTTCACCACCCGGTGCGCGCGCGCGAGTGGCATCTGCACGACTTCACCTGCCGCGGTCTGTTCAGCAATCGCGGCTTGGCCATCGGATCGATCTTCGACCAGAACGGTACGCATGTCGCCACCGTTTCGCAGGAAGTCCTGATCCGCCCGCTCAAGGCCGACTGAACCGCGGGCGCCAACTCACGAGGAGGGAAGCATGGGAGCCACCGCCACTGCGTTGATTGGATTCGCCGGTTGGTTTGCGCTGCTGAGCGTCGTGATGGGCCTCTACCGGGTGTGGGTCATCCAGGCGAGCAAGAAGGCGCCCAATAGCTTTGCCACCGACGGCTCGGACCTCGCCCCGCTCGGCCGGCGCATCACCCGCGCGCGCGACAACTGCTACGAGACGCTGCCGCTGTTTGTCGCCCTCGCGCTCGGCGCCAACATCGCCGGCCGACTCGACGTGCTCGACCCGCTCGCGATGTGGGTACTGTATTTGCGCATCGGTCAGTCGGTGGTCCACATCGCTTCGACCAGCGTGGTCGCCGTCCAGATCCGCGCCGTGTTCTTCTTCGCCCAGATGCTGATCTACGCCTGGTGGGCGATCCGACTCCTCGGCTGAGCGGGAGGCTGCTGCCCATTTCCTCTCCCGGATGGGAGAGGATTAAGGTGAGGGGGCTTTGCACACAAAGTCACCGTTGAACGGCGCTCTGGTCGGAGTCGGGGTCGGAATCGGAATCGGGATCGAGGGCAACAAAATGAATTGCGGCCTGTGTCGATGCGATCCGCCAGGAACCGCGGAATCCCTGGGAGAGGAATCGATTCCGACGCCGATACCGATTCCGACCCCGACGGGAGAGGCACGATCGGGGGTGAAAGGTTTTTGTGCAAAGCCAGGTGAGGGGGATTCAATGGGCCGAAGGCCACCAACGAAGTTCTCTTCCGTGACGGAGCCACCAAGGCTGGGGATGGCTTCGCCAATCAATCGCATCCCCCTCATCCTGACCTTCTCCCATCCGGGAGAAGGAACCCATGCGCGAGACGGCGCAGTGCTTACGCGGGACGATCGCTAGATGGCCGAACCGTTCTTCGCCGGCATCGACCGCGTCGAGTACGAGGGACCGGAGAGCGACCACCCGTTCGCCTACCGCTTCTACAATCGCGACCGCATCGTGCTCGGCAAGCGCATGGAGGACCATCTGCGCTTTGCCGTCTGCTACTGGCACACGTTCTGTTGGGCCGGCGCCGACATGTTCGGCGCCGACGTCTTCGAGCGCCCGTGGTTCGGCTCCGGTGAGCCGATGCAGCTCGCGGCGCGCAAGACCGAGGTGGCGTTCGAATTCTTCGCCAAGCTCGGCGCGCCGTTCTTCACCTTCCACGACCGCGACGTCGCGCCCGAGGGTGTGACGCTGGCCGAGAGCAACGCCAACCTCGACCGCATCGCCGATCAGATCGCTGCGGCGATGGCACAGACGGGCGTCCAGCTCCTGTGGGGCACGGCCAACCTGTTCAGCCACCCGCGCTACGCCGCCGGCGCGGCGACCAATCCCGATCCCGAGGTGTTCGCCTACGCCGCGGCGCAGGTGAAGCAGGCGCTGGAGGTTACGCACCGGCTCGGCGGCGCCAACTACGTCCTGTGGGGCGGCCGCGAAGGGTACGACACGCTGCTCAACACCGACCTGCGCCGCGAGACCGCGCAGCTCGGGCGCTTCATGCAGCTCGTCGTCGAGCACAAGCACAAAATCGGGTTCGGCGGCACCATTCTCATCGAGCCCAAGCCGATGGAGCCGACCAAGCACCAGTACGACCGCGACGCCGCGGCGGTGCACGCGTTTCTGCGCAGCTTCGGGCTCGAGCGCGACATCAAGCTCAACATCGAGGTCAACCACGCCACGCTGGCCGGGCACAGCTTTCAACACGAGCTTGCCTACGCCGCCGCCCACGATCTGCTCGGCAGCGTCGACATCAATCGCGGCGACCCGCAGCTCGGCTGGGACACCGACCAGTTCCCCAACAGCGCCGACGAAGCGGCGCTGGCGCTCTACGTCATTCTGCAAGCCGGCGGACTCACCACCGGCGGTTTCAACTTCGACGCCAAGTTGCGCCGCCAGAGCATGGCGCCCGAGGATCTCTTCCACGCCCACGTCGGCGGCGTCGACACGCTGGCGCGCGGACTGCTGCACGCCGCGCGACTGATCGAGGACCAGCGCCTCGCGGCGCATGTCGCCGAGCGCTACGCCGGCTGGGACGGCGAGCTCGGCCGCGCCATTCTCAAAGGCCAACACAGCCTCGCCGACCTTGCCGCCCTGGTCGACGCGCGCGGCCTCGACCCGCGCCCGCGCTCGGGCCGCCAGGAGATGCTGGAGAATCTCGTCGCCCGGCGGGCGTGAGGACAAAGCTCTTCAGACCTTGGGTGCGCTTCGCGGTTGTCTCAATACCCCCCATCCAAACCTTCCCCCGCAAGGGGGGAAGGCTTTCGGCTTCCGGCCTCCCCCCTCGACGGGGGAGGATTTCCGTCTCCGGCCTCCCCCCTCGACGGGGGAGGATCGAGGTGGGGGTGATTGAATGTCGCTTCGACCGTCGAGACCTGTCTCGCCTACGCTACCTTTGCCCGTTCGATCACCACCGGAACCGGCCGGCAGACGGTGTTGCACACCGGCGAGTGGCGCTGGGCGAAGGCGAGCAGGTCGTCGAGCTCGGCGTCGCTGCAGTCGGCGGTGACGTGCATGGTGATGCGGATCTGCTCGTAGCCGGGCGATACGGAGTCGTCGAGGTCGAGCAGACCGCGCAGGTCGAGATCGCCGGCCAGCGAGGTCGACAGCGACGTGATGCGGATGCCGCGCGCCGCGGCGTGCAGGATGAACGTGGTGGTGACGCACCCGGCGAGCGCGTGCAGCAGGAACTCCACGGGGTTGGCGCCCTCGTTGGCGCCGAGCAACACCGGCGGCTCGCCGTTGGTGAAGACAAAGGGCACCGCACGCGAGGTGTCCTCCTTGCCGGCGCCGTAGAAGTCCTTGATCGTCGAGACGTTCTCGCCGCCGTTGATCCACTCGTTGCTGGCGCGGAACTCGAAGCGCGCCAGGCTCGGCTGGCGCTTGATGGCCGCGACCGTCTCGACCATCTGCGTCGTGTCGAGCCCGTTCAACGTCCGACTCGTTTCAACTTTGGCCTGTGCTTGCATGTGATCCCTCCTCGGTATGTTGTCGCGCTCAATTGCGCGTCCTGCCGGAGGGTCATCTCAAGCGCTGTGCCACGGCGTTCAGAACGCCCGGCCGCGAAGGCGTGGCGCGCAGCGTGGTCCGAGATCTCGTTGCTCACGAGATCTCGGGGCGCGACTCACGAGTCATCGTGAGGAGGAACGCGCAATGCCGAGCGACTTCATGCGCGATGCCAGCGTGTTGGGGTTGAGGCCCAGCATCGCGGCGGCGCCACCGGGTCCGGCGATCTTGCCGCCCGCGGCCTCGAGGGCGCGCACGATGTTGCGGCGTTCGAGCTCCTGCATCTCGGCTGCCGTGAGCACACGCTCGGCAAGCGTCGCGGCCGGCGGCGCATCGGCTTTCGGTGCTGGGGCATCCGGCAGCGCGCGGGCCAGGTTCAGCTGGCGGCCGTCGACGGACGTCAGCCAGGCGCGCTCGATGACGTTCTGCAGCTCGCGCACGTTGCCCGGCCAATCGTAGCGCCGCAGGCGTTCGGCATCGGCGGCGCTGATGGCCATCGCGCGTCCGCCGCGGCGCCGCGCCAGGTTGCGGACGAAGGCCTCGGCGAGCAGCATGACGTCGTCGCCGCGTTCGCGCAGCGGCGGTGCGTGTACGGGAAAGACGTTCAGGCGGTAGAGCAGGTCCTGACGGAACGCGCCGGCCCGCACCATGTCGGCGAGCGAGCGGTTGGTGGCCGCGATGACCCGCACGTCGACGCGCGTCGTCTGCGAGCTGCCGACCGGCTCGAACTCGCCCTCCTGCAGCACGCGCAGCAGCTTGGCCTGCAAGTCGAGCGGCATCTCGCCGACCTCGTCGAGAAAGATGGTGCCGCCGTCAGCGAGCGCGAAGCGCCCGACACGCCGCTGCGTGGCGCCGGTGAAGGCGCCCTTCTCGTGGCCGAACAGCTCGCTCTCCTGCAGCGCGGTGGCGATGGCGGCGCAGTTCACCGTCACCATCGGCCGCGCCGCGCGGTCGCTGCGCCGGTGGATGGCGCGCGCGATCAGCTCCTTGCCGGTGCCGGTCTCGCCGGTGATCAGCACGGTGGTGTCGGCGGCGGCGACGCGCTGCACGTCGTCGAGCACCGCGCGCAGCGCCGGGCTGTCGCCGACCAGGTCCTCGAAGCCGCGCAGCGTCTCGAGCTCCTCGCGCAGCGAGGCCGTCTCATTCAACAAGGAGCGGATGCGCGCCTCGGCCTGGCAGCGCTCGTTGACGTCGCGCAGAATGACGGTGAAGAAGGCGCGCTGGCCGAGCTCGAAGCGCGACAGGGTCGCCTCGACGGGAAAGACCTCGCCGTCCGGGCGCAGCGCGTGCAGCGCATCGGGGATCCACAGCGACTGGCTGTGCGCGGGTTGGCGTGTCAGCTCGGCGGCCAGACGCTGCAACGTCGCGCCCGATTCGGGCGTCAGCAGGCGCTCGATGGGGCTCCCCGCCAGTGCGCTCGAGGGCTGGCGGAAGATGGTCTCGGCGGCCGGGTTCACGGCGGCGATGACCAGCGCCGTGTCGACCTCGATGATGCCGTCGAGCGCGCTGGCGATCAGCCGCGACAGGCGCTGCTCGCGCTGGCGCAGATCGCGGTCGCGGCGCAGGCGGCGCAACTCGGCGGCGGCGCGGCCGGCGAAGAGGCTGAAGACGGCGACGGCGCGCGGGTTCTCCGGCATCGGCGCGTCGTGCATGACGGCCAGATGGCCGAGAATGCGATCGTCGGTGTCGAGCAGCGGGATGCCCATGTAGCTGACCGCGCCGAGCGGGCGCAGGTCGGGGTCGTCGCGGTAGAGCTCGACGATGTTGTCCGGCACGTGCACCAGGCGGCGATTGTCGATCACCACGCCACACGGCGTGTCGGCGACCGCGTACTCGTAGTCGCCGTGATAGCCGTCAGCCACCCAGAAGGAGAGCGCGCGCAGGCGGCGCTCCGCCGGCAGCCACTCGGTGACCCAGGCGCATTTCGTGCCGAGCACGCGCGCCAGGTGCTTGACCAGCACGGCGAAGAACGCCTCGCCGGTCTCGCCGGCGATACCGTCGACGATTTCGCGCAGGGCGGCGTCGTCGAGGGGCGCGTCGAACTGCGCCGAGACCATGCGATTCACTCCGCGTCGATAGTCGGCGTCGCACGCGGCGGTCAAGCCCGACCTGCACGCTGCCCTTGCGCCTCCCAGCGACGACAATCATGCGAGCGTGCGGGAGGGCCCCTGGCTCAGGGGACTTTGTCGCCGGATGATAGTACCCTGCCGGCGTGTGGGACATTGTCGAGATGGCCAAACGCCGTGGCTGAGCGTCCGAACGCCCGTTGGCGGGCCCGGTTGCACGAGGTCATTTTCGAGGCGGATACGCCGGCCGGTAAGGCCTTCGATGTCGTCCTGCTGACCGCCATCTTGATCAGCGTACTGGCGGTGCTGCTGGAGAGCGTCGCCGCGGTGCGAAGCGACTACGGCCGGCACCTACGTCTCATCGAGTGGGCCTTCACGGCGCTGTTCAGCATCGAGTACGCGCTGCGCCTGGTGGCCGTGCGGCGGCCGATGCAGTACGTGATCAGCTTCTTCGGCCTCGTCGACCTGCTCGCCATCCTGCCGAGCTATCTGAGCCTGCTGATCCCGGGTGCCCACTCGCTGATGGCGGTTCGCACCCTGCGCCTGCTGCGCGTGTTTCGCGTCTTCAAGCTCGCCCGCTACGTCGGCGAGGCCGACGTGCTGGCCGCCGCGCTGCGCGCCAGCCGCCCGAAGATCATCGTGTTTCTGTGGTCGGTGTCGACGATCGTCGTCATCATCGGCGCGCTCATGTACCTCATCGAAGGCGAGGAGCACGGCTTCACCAGCATTCCGCAGTCGATCTACTGGGCGATCGTGACGTTGACGACAGTCGGGTACGGCGACATCGCGCCCCGGACGGTCCCCGGACAGATGCTGGCCTCGTTGCTGATGATCACCGGCTACGCCATCATCGCCATCCCGACCGGCATCGTCTCCGTCGAGCTCGCCAGTGCGCAGCGCCACGTGAGTACGCAGGCCTGTCCGGCCTGTGGAGTCGATGGCCACGACATGGACGCGCGCTACTGCAAGCGCTGCGGTGCGGCGCTGTGAGCCTAGTGGGCCACCACGATGTCGAGGGCCCCGCTGAGGTCGATAGTGCCGACGACGGCACGCTGTTCAAGGTCTACGATCGTGATCGGGCCGTCGCCGTTGTCGGTAACGTAGCCCGTGCGTCCGTCCGGTGTGATCGCGATGTTGTACGGGAACCCGGGGATGGCCACCGTGTCGACGATCTTCTGGGTAGCGGTGTCGAGCACGCACAGCCCATCGCCGCAGCTGGTGACGTAGGCAAAGCGCCCGTCGGGGGATACTTCGATGCCGAGACCGGGGAGGCCGTCGCCGGTCGGCACGCCCGCGGCCCGGCCTGCGGCGGCTGCCCCGCCGCTGCCGATACTGCCGAAGTCGAGCAGTTCGAACACGGAGTTGGTGCGCGTGTCGATGATGGCGGCAAAGTCACCGTCCGGGAGTGGCGGTGCGCCGGGGCAGCGGTTCACTGCGCGTTCGACTCCTTCCACCAGCTCGTCGATCGAAACCCTGTCGTCGGCATTCGGATCGAAGCGGGCGCACGCTCCGGCGCTGCGGCCTGTCAGCGCGAGTTGCACGCCGGAGATCAACTCGTCGATCGTGACGGCCCGATCGCCATTGCAATCCCCGGTGCACGATCCCGCCGGCGCGGCGGCGGCCCCGCCACCGCCACCGAGGCACCCGCCGCCGAGAACGGGAATGTAGAGCCGCCGCCCGCCGTTGGCGAAGGCCAGGTCAATTGAGGCGCTTGCACAGGGCAGGATGATCGGCGAGCCCACCGCGTTGTGCTCGAGGTCGACGACCGTGACGTCGAGCGCATTGCCGAGGGAAAAGCTGCGCGGAACGTAGCCGGTCTTGCCGTCCGGGGAGACGGCCATGCGGGCAAAGATGTCCTGGGAGAGGGGGATGTCGCCGGTGATCTCATTGGTCGCCGTGTCGACAATTGAAATGCTCGAGACCGGGTCGCCCAGGTAGCGCAGTGCGTAGGCCGTGTTGCCGTCGGGCGAGAAGGCCACGCCGGTGTATTTGGGCGTCCCGGTGATCACCGTCAGCAGTTCGTTCTGCACGGTGTCGACCGCGGCGATCGACGCGCTCTCGGACGTCGCGTAGATGCGCGTGCCGTCCGGCGAGATGGAGATGAACGACGGCAGCTCTGCGAGCGGGATCGAGCCCACCACGCCGTTGGTCGCGGTGTCGATGATCGCCAGACCGGTTGCAGCGCTCGCGTAGGCCAGTGGCCCCCTTGGCTGTCCCGCCGCTGGGGCGCAGAGCAGCAACGTGTTGACCACGGCGGCCAGACCACTCCAACGGACGCGTCTCTTCATGTGCGCACCATCGCCAGCGGTGACTTGGCAGTCAATAGGGACAACCCCTCAGGAGCCCTATCCAGTCTGGGAAGGCAGGGCCGTGCGTTCGCGCGCCGCCCCTCCGTTGCGGGGGGGCGATTCGCGAGTAGACTCCTGCTCGTGGCGCGCCGCATTCTTCTCACCGGGGCTTCGGGATACGTCGGTGGGCGCTTGCTGCCGGCGCTCGAGGCGTCGGGCTACCAGGTGCGCTGTCTGGCGCGCAATCCGGAATTCCTCGCCGCGCGCGTCGCCGCCGGCACGGAGGTGGTGGGCGGCGACGTCCTCGACCCGCCGTCGCTGGCGCCCGCCCTCGCCGGCGTCGACACCGCCTTCTACCTCGTGCACTCGATGGGCTCGGCGCACAGCTTCGTCGAGGAGGACCGCATCGGGGCGCGCAACTTCGGCGCCGCGGCGCGCGCGGCGGGTGTGCGCCGCATCGTCTACCTCGGCGGCCTCGGCGAAGACGCCAGCGACTTGTCCGACCACCTGCGCAGCCGCCACGAAGTGGGCGACCTGCTGCGCCAGTCGGGTGTCGAGGTCGTCGAGCTGCGCGCCTCGATCGTCATCGGCTCGGGCAGTCTGTCGTTCGAGATGGTGCGCTCACTGACCGAGCATCTCCCGGTGATGATCACCCCGCGCTGGGTGCGCGTGCTGTCGCAGCCGATTGCGATTCAGGACCTGCTCGCCTACCTGATGCAGTCGATCGAGATCGCCCTGCCGGGTAGCCAGGTGTTCGAGATCGGCGGCGCCGACCAGGTGTCGTACCGCGACCTGATGGTGGAGTACGCGCGCCAGCGCGGCTTGCGCCGACTGATGGTGCCGGTGCCGGTCCTGACGCCGCGCCTGAGCAGTCTCTGGCTCGGTCTCGTCACGCCCCTCTACGCAAGGGTCGGCCGCAAGCTGATCGAGAGCATCGTCCACCCCACGGTCGTGCGCGACGACAGCGCACGCCGGTTCTTCGATGTCGAGCCGCAGGGCGTCGCGGCGGCCATCGCGGCGGCGCTGCGCAACGAGGATCGGGAATTCGCCGCCACACACTGGTTCGATGCGCTGTCGTCTTCCGGCGCGCCGTCAGGCGCGTTCGGCGGGATCAGCGTGCGGGGCCGGCTGCTCGACGTGCGCGAGCGCGTGGTCGCCGTGCCGCCGCGCGCGGCGTTCGAGCCGATTCGGCGCATCGGCGGCGCCAACGGCTGGTACGCGTGGAACTTCCTCTGGCGCCTGCGCGGCGGACTCGATCTGCTCACCGGCGGCGTCGGCTTGCGGCGCGGTCGGCCTGCCAACCGCGAGCTGCGCGCCGGCGACTCGCTCGACTTCTGGCGCGTCGAGGCCTACGACCCGCCGCGCCGCCTGCGCCTGCGCGCCGAGATGCGCGTGCCCGGGCGGGCGTGGCTGGAATTCGAAGTGGAGCCCGCGCCGGGCGGCGCGCGCATCCGACAGACCGCGATCTTTCACCCGAGCGGACTCGCCGGCCTGCTCTACTGGTACGGGGTCTACCCGCTGCACGCCCTCGTCTTCAGCCGCATGATCGGCGCGATCGCGCGGCGAGCCGAGACGGCCAACGGCAGTTGACCGGCTCGTATCCTATGGTTGCTCGATGCTGAGACAGCTGGTCAACGCATTTTCGACCGCTGCGATCACCTCCGCGATGGTCACCTGATCATCGCGGTCGGCGTCGAGCGGCGGGCAGAGATTTCTCCGCCTGTCGTCGAGCGCGATGCTGACACCGAGCACGAGCTCGTTGAGTGACACCGTGCCGTCGCCATCGCAGTCCCCGGTGCAGGCCGATGCCACTGCGGTGGCCGTCGGCGTTGGAGCGATCGCGACCGTCGCGGTCGGGGTGGTGGTCGGCGGGTTGGTCGGTACGATCTCTGTCGGCGTGCTGGTGGGGGTCTGCGTCGGCGCGGCGACGAGGACCACATCGTTGCCCGCGCCGCCCTTGTAGGTGATGCCAAACGTCGTACCGCCGACCTCGAAGGTTGCGCCTTCGGCGAGGCCCGCGAAGGTTCCCATGACGGCGTCGTCCTGCAGCTGGGCGATCAGGCGAAACAGCTGCCCCTCGGACGGCGTGAATCCCAGTGCGACCGCGAGTGTTGCGCCCGCGAGGCTGACCGGACCGCGCACGGCGATCGTGTCGTATTGGGTGAGCACGATTGGCCCGTCGATCTCGGCGGCGAAGGTTGCGCCGGCGGCCAGGCTCAACCCCGAGCTGGAAATCCCGCCGGGGCTCGCGCCCGGCGCCACCGTGCCGCCGTTCTGCACCGCGATGGTGCCGCGGCTGGCGCCGTCGCCTTTCAATGTGGCGCCGCTCCTCACGGTGACGGGGTTGGTGCTGGTGAGGGCCGCATCGAGTTGCAGCGTGCCGCCGTTGACCGCGGTTGCACCTGCGTAGGGATCGACCGGTGCACTGAGGACCAGCAGGCCCGGGCCGGTCTTGTTGAACCCGCCGGGGCCGGTGATGGTGCCGGCGATGGTTAGCGCCGCGAGCGCGTCGAAGGCCTGGATGTCGATCGTCGTGTTGAGCGTCACCAGCCCCGCCATCGTCGGCGTCCCGTAGGCGAGGATGGCGCCGCCGTCGAACACGAACGGTTCGGAGACGGTGAATGCACTGCCGGGGACGAAGCCGAGGAAACCGCCGGTGAACGTGGTGCCCGTGCCGGTGCTGCCGAAGGCTGCCGCGTTGGCAATGTAGAGCGCCCCGCGGTTGCCGATGGTCGCGCCGGTGTAGCTGTTCGTGCCGGTGATGGTCAGGGCCGAACCATTGTTCTTGATCAGGTTGCCACTGCCGCCGACCGTGCCTGCGAGCACGATGTCGCCCGCCGCGTCGAGCGCGAGCGTGTGGTCGCCGAGGTTGATCGCCCCCTGCAGCTGCGTCTGCCGACCCGAGGCGCTGACGGTGAAGTCGCCAGCGAGCGCCATCGGAATCTGCCAGACGAGGTTCGGGTCGCCGGAGGCCGGGCTCGCCATCGTCGCCTGACCGCTCACCGTGATCGCGTTGCCGGTGAACAGGTAATCGCCATCGCCGAGCTGCGTCGTGATGTCGAGCGACGTCACCTGGAGGCCGGTCCGATCGTTGTGGCTGGCGTACGGACCATTCAGCGCGGGGAAGACGAACCCGACGTCCGTCTCATTGTTGGCCGGCGCCGTGCCACCCCAGTTGGAGGTGTTGGACCAGTTGGTGTTCGCCCCACCTCCACCGGTCCAGGTGTAGGTCACGGCGGCGGCCGCCGATTCCAAGGCGATCAGCATGGCCATCCATGCGACCCATACGCGCAGATGGCCCCACTTGTGGAACCGCCGTTGCTCCATTTGGAGGTTGTGTACGGCCCTCCAGGCGCTTCGTCAACGGCGGCGAACCCTCACTGCTCGCAGGAGTCGAGCGCCGGCTCGCCGGCGAGACGAGCCGCGAGCCAGGCTTCGATTTGCCCGGCGGCCAGGCTGTACTCGTTTTCGTGCGTGGCGCCTTCGATCTCGAGGTATTCGGTAACCTGGCCGACGTCGCAGAGCTTGGTGAGGAGATCGCGCACGCGTTGGACGACGACGCGGTCGTCCGCCGTACCCGAGATGAGGAACAGCGGCGCGTCGACCCTGACGCCGCCGACGTCGTTGGCCCGCACGATCGATCGGGCCGGCTCGGTTTCGATCGGATCGTTGATGTAGAAAGTCTCGGCCGGAATGACGACGAAGGCCGGGATGATGTCGCCCAGGCAGTGGTCGCCGAGCACGGCGGCGGCCGCCGCGGCGGTGGCGGGGCCGACGTAGTCGTTGGGATCGATCTCGGGGTGCTCGGACGCGGCGCCATAGAGCGCCATCACACCGACGACGCGCGCGACGGCTTCGTCGAAGACCCCGTACGTGCGATCGAGCAAGGCGGCCGGCGCCAGCGAGACGGTGCCCAACAATTCGAGCTCGGGAGCGTAGGCCTCGCCGAGCTCGTGGGCGGACAACGCGCCGTGCCCGCCCTGCGAATGACCGATCGCCAGCCAGCGCGAACCGGCGCCGGTTTCCGCCAGGTGGCGCGCCGCGCGCACCGCATCGATGACGCTGTGCCCCTCGCTCGGGCGCGACAGGTACGGATGGGTTTCTCCCACCGGACCCAGGCCGATGTAGTCGGTCACCACACCGACCGCGTCGAGCCCGAAGGTCGGCGCGACACGCCCGATGCGACTCAACGCACACGGCGACGCCAGGCCGACGGTTCCGTTCGCCAACGACACCACCGGCCAGCCTTCCGCAGGCGGCGCGGCGTTGGGGTAGGTAAGAATGCCGGTCACCGCCCGATCGCGATCGAGCGCGTCGCGCGAGTGGTACATGATGCGCAGGGTTGTCCGCTCGCTGTCGGCGGAAACGTCTTGAACGCGGATGAGCGCACCGGGCTCTCCGGGTGGCAGCGGGTCGGGCACGAAGTAGAACTCGTCGACGGTCCCGGCGAAGCGCTCGGGCTCGGTTGGCGTGGCGGTGGCAGTGACGGTGGGGGTTGCGGTTGCGGTGCCCGTCGCAGTGGGCGTCGCAGTGGATGTCGACGTGGGCGTCGGCGGCGCGGTGGCGGTGACCGTTGGGGCCGCCGCCTGCGTGGCTGTCGGCGACGGAGAATGGGTCGCAGTCGGCGTTGGTGCGCGCGTGGAACTGTCATCGTCTCCGCAGGCGGCGACCAGTGGCAACCAGGCCAGCAGTGCGAGAGTCGCCAGACGGCGAACGGGGTGCGCGAGCAACATCAGCGACTCCTGCGGCTGCGAGACGGGGATGACGGGCTCTTAGTCCGCGCCGAATGCGTTGGTCAACGCATTCGCGCCGTGCTGACTCTTACGGCCCCTCTCCGGTTCCTAGCTCGCCCTCCCGCGCCGGAGCGGCGCCAGGCTGATCGCCTCGTTTCACGCTGCTGGCCCGAGGTTCGGATAGCGGCGGCGCATCTCCTCCAGCATCCAATCGCGCGCGGTCGGGTTGGCGCTGACGAGGGCGCGCAGGCGCTCGCGCGAGATGGCGTAGGTGATCATGTGCGTCATCGCGGTGACCGTCGCCGAGCGCACCGTGTCGAGCAGCACGCCGCGCTCGCCGACGACGTCGTGCTCGCCGACCGTCGCGACGCCCTTGCGCCCGATGGTGACGACGGCTTGCCCTACTTCGACGATGTAGCACTCGGGCGACTCGCCGCCCTCCGTACACAGCATGTCGCCGGGCTCGAAGCTCATCGGGTACGCCGTCGCGGCGAGCTGCTCGAGCTCCGACGTGCTGCAGTGCGCGAACAGGCTGTTGCGCTGCAGCAGCGCGACCGTGGCGGCGAGCCGCTCGCCCGTGCGCACCGGCACCGAGTCGCGCCGCGCGGGGTCGGTCTCGATGCGCTGGCGCAACTCGGCCCGCCAACGCAGGTCGGCGTCCGTATCACCCGAGCGCGGTCGCAGCCCGCGCCCGGCGTGCGGGGTCGGTGCCGGTGTCGCAGCCGACTCGACGGCGACGGGCGCTGCCGCGGCGCCGCGGGCCTGCGGACTGGCGGACGTCCGGCAAGCGATGTGGAGGGCGGTGAGGCCGCGCAGGGTCAGCCGATCTTGAAAGCGCGGCTCGTCGCCGCTGAGCTCGATGTGCGCGAAGCGTTCGAGCAGCGTGCGGAACGTGATCTCGATCTCCGCTCGCGCCAGCGCGGCGCCGAGGCAGAAGTGGACGCCGCCGCCGAAGGTCAGCGGCTGGATCTCCTTACGCGTCACGTCCAGCCGGTCGGGATCGGCGTAGCGCGCCGGGTCGCGGTTGCCGGCGCCGAGCAGCGCAAATACCTGCTCGCCGGCGGCGATCGTCACGCCGCCGACCTCGACGCTGGCTTCGGTGACCCGGTTCACCAGCTGGGCGGTGCCGTCGTAGCGCAGAAACTCGTCGGGCAGGTTCGCGATCAACGATGGGTCGCGGCGCAACAGGGCGAGCTGGTCCGGGTGGCGCAACAGACCGAGCAAACCGTTGCCGAACAGGTTGGTGGTGGTTTCGAAGCCAGCGGCAAAGAGCAGCGAGGCGAGCGTGACCAGCTCGTCGTCGGTCAGGCGATCGCCGCCGACCTCGGCGGTGGCCAGCTTGCTCAACAAGTCCTCGCCCGGCGCGCGCCGCTTCGCCGCGATCAACTCCAGGAAGTAGTCGCGGATGGCGAGCTGCGCGGCATCGGCCGCCGCCAGCTGTTCGGCGGTCGGCTGCATCTCGAAGATCGCCACCAGATCCCCGACGAGCTCACGGAACTGCGGCCGGTCCGCCTCCGGCACGCCCAACATCTCGCCGATGATCGTCACCGGGAGCGGAAAGCCGACCGCCTCGAGCACGTCGCCGCCGCCGGCGGCGGCCAGGGGTTCGAGCAGCTCGGTGACCACTCGTTCGATCGTCGGCTTGAGGTTGTCGATCATGCGCGGCGTGAACGACTTGGTCACCAGCTTGCGCAGCCGGGTGTGCTCCGGCCCGCTCGTGTTCAGCATCGAGTGCTCGCCGGAGGTCAGCGAGGGATGCTGGCGCCAGTCGGGACCAAAGCGCTGTTCGATCTGACGGGCGTAGTCCTTGCCGAGGCGCGGATCGCGCATGGCCGCCCAGCAGTCGTCGTACCGGCTGAGCACCCACATGCCCAGCTTGGTGTGGTGGACCGGCTGGATCTGGCGCAACCGGTGGTAGAGCGGGTACGGGTCGATGCGCCCTTCCGCCGTGAGGAAGAGCTTCGTGAATACGTCGTCGGCATCGCTTTGTGCCGCCGCGTTTTGTGCTGTCATGACCTGCCCCTCTCGCGCTGCTGGTTCGTCTAGCCACCGAACCTGTCACAAGCGCGTGGGGAAGGGCAAAGGATAGCGCAACCAACAATTCGCTCGCCTCCCCTGGACAAGAAGGAACTGAACGGGCACTGTGCGCCCCCTCGGGGGGGATCTGAACAGGCGGCGCGTAGACAGGCAGAGTGATTGGCAATCGTTCGCGCTCGCCCTCCTCGCAGCCAGTTGTTTGTTTCCGCTAGCGGTGCACGCGCAGGGTATCGCGCCCATCCCTGAGCCTGACATCACCTACTTCGGCAGCATCCCCGCCGGGAGCGTGATCTCCATCGAGCGCGCCTCGGATCCACTCGATTCGGCCACCGCCGGCGCGGCGAATCCCTACGTGCTCACCGTCCAGCTCGTGCAACCCGTCGTGACGCCGACACCGGCGCTGCCGCCTGAGGGCACCGCCTACGTCGGGGATACGGCCACGGTTCTCGTCGACGGCGTGGCCCAGGGACGCGTCAGCCTCGAAGAGCGCGGCGCCATCTTCCGCCTCGACATTCCCAACCCAGCGAAGACGCCGTCGCCCAACGCGGTGCTCAATCCCCAGCGCGTCGTTCCCACTCCGCCGACGCGTGGTCCGACGTCGACACGCACACCGACCCCGACCATACGCACCGGAACACCGAGCCCGTCGACGACGCCGACGGCGACTCCCACGCCGACTGCCACGCCGGACTTTTCGTCCTGCGTCGGCAACTGCAACGGCGACGAACGCGTCACCATCGACGAGCTGGTGATGAGCGTCGGCATCGCGCTCGACAACGCCGGCACCGATGCCTGCCGCGCCACCGATCGCGACGAGAGCGGCGACATCTCAGTCGACGAGCTCATCACGGCAGTCGACAACGCGCTGAGCGGGTGCCCATGACCGCGCGGTGCGGACAGATGCTGGGCGCGCTGCTCGTGGTGTCGGCGCTCGTGCCGGCGTTCGCGGAAACCGTTTCCGGCCCGGGCGCCGAGGCGGCCAACCCGACGGTGGCGACGGTGAACGGCGTGGCGATCGACGCCGACGCCGTGCGCTGGGAGAT
This sequence comes from uncultured Binatia bacterium (SeqCode), assembly GCA_964455095.1. GTDB lineage: Bacteria > Desulfobacterota > Binatia > HRBIN30 > CADEER01 > CAYVUV01. The sequence continues at coordinate 27,630 of CAYVUV010000115.1, read as the reverse complement.
GGTCCGGCACGGCGCCGACTTCCTGCCCCGCTTCGCCAAGCCCGAGGCGAAGGAGGCCGTTGTCGAGGAGCTGGTGCGGGTCGAGGTGCTGGCGCAGAAGGCGCGCGAGGAAGGGTATCTCGATCGTCCCGAGATTCGCCGCAGCGTGAACCGCCTGCTGGCCGAGAAATACTGGAGCGACCAGGTCGAGGCGCTGCAGGTGCCGGCCGTGACCACCGCAGAGGCGCAGGCGTTCTACAATCAGCATCGGGCGGAGTTCACGCCGCCCAAACGGGTGCGCGGTGCGGTCATCGCCCTGCGTTGGAAGTTGAACGCCGCCGACGCCGAGCGCGCCGAGGTGCGCGCCAAGGCACAGCGCATCGCCGCCGAGGCGAAGGGTGCCACCCCACGCGCCTTTGCGGCCCTGGTCGCCGCCCATTCGGATGACCTCGCGACGCGCCGCACCGGCGGCGATACGGGCTTCATCGTCGAGGGGACGACCGTCTTTCGCTTCGATCCGCCCGTCGTCGACGCGCTGTTCACGATCGATCAGGTCGGCGGCGTCGCTTCGGTCGAAACCGAGCGCGGCGTCTGCATTGTGCGATTGACTGCCACGGAGGGTGGCACGGTCGCTCCGTTCGCACAGGTCGAAACCACCATCCGCGAGCGCCTGTCGGTCGAGCGCCGGCAGCAGCTCCAGGAGGAGCGCTACGCCGCGTTGCGCCAGCACCTCGACATCGCCATCGACCGCGAGGTGCTCCTCAAGGTCGGTCCGGAAGACCTCGCCGCGGCCGCCCGCCCGCCGTCGTTTCCAGTCGGGGAGAAGGTTCCGTGATGGGTCCTTCCGGACGCCGATCGTCTCGACTCCGATTCCTCTCCCTCCGGGAGAGGCTAGGTGAGGGGATTGAACGAACTCTTCGACAAATCAGTAGTCGAAGCCATCATTTCATCCCCTCACCTGCCCTCTCCCTGAGGGAGAGGAACCCCTTTGCCGGGTTCGTCTCCGCTGTGCTCCTTGTCCTCCTCGTCGCCGTGCCGGCGCACGCCGCGACGCAGCGCATCACGCTGAGCGCGGGCTGGAACCTGATCTCCATCGCGCTCACCCCGGAGGATCCATCGGCGCTGGGCGTCCTCGGTCCGCTCATCGCGGCCGATAACTTCGAAGCGCTGTGGAGCTATGACGCCGCCAGCGGCACCTGGAGCCGATTTCCCGCCGCGGTCGCCGGCGGCCCGACGTTCAACACGATCCAGGAAGGCAAGGGCTACTGGCTCAAGGTGAGCCGCGCGGCTCAGCTCAACATCGCCGGCGAGATGGGCACGGCCACCGGTCCGGGCGATCTCGCGCCGGGGTGGAACCTGGTGGGTTTCTCGCTCGAGGAGCCGGCCCCCTACGAACGGATCATCACCAACGCCGCGATCCGCCAGATCTGGACGTTCGACGCCGTGCAGGGGAAGTTCTTGGGCGTCGTCATCGACGCGCAGGGGCTCGTACTGCGCGAGGATTTCGTCAATCTCGAGGCGGGGCGCGGCTACTGGTTATTTTCCAATCAGGCGGTCTCGCTGGCGCCGGTGCTGGGCACCGGGTTGCCGCCCGACCTCGATGTGCCGCCGTTGGTCGCTGCGGGTTCGGGTGCGCAAGGTACAACTGGCGAGCTCGCTCCGAAGCCGTTTACGCGTTCGGCGGGCGACGTCGACATCGCCGGTGACGGGTTCTACGATCGCACCGGCAGCCAGCGCGCCATCGATTTCGGCGAACGGCAAACCATTCAGCCGATCAGCATCTTCAACAACCGCTCCGGCGTCTTGTTCTGGCGCCTCGAGATCGTCGATCCCGACAGCACGCCATGGCTGCGCCTGCGCGTGCTCGATCCCGACACCAAGAAGCAGACCCTGGTCACCGCGTTGAGCGGCAGCGTCGCGTCCGAGACCGACGTCGTCGATATTACCGTCGATCGCGTCGGGTTACCCCCCGGGGCGCTCGAAGGGGCGGTCAAGCTGACCACCAACGCGGCCGATCTGCCGCCGCCGGCCGAAGCGATGCGCACCATCGCCGTGCATATGTCGGTGGCCGCGCTGGACGGCGATTATCAGCTCACCGCCCAGATCAATACCGTCAACGACAAGCCGGCCGATCTCCCCGACCCCAAGCTGGAGATCAGTTTGTATAGCGACACGGACGGCCTGAAGGTTGTGGTCAACGAACGCGCGACGCTGCTTTTTTCTGAGCGCCTGCGTTTGAGCGGCAGCTTCATCGAGACCGGCTCCGCTCGCTTCCAGGTCTCCGGCAGCTACGAAATGGATGCCGACGATCCGGGCAATCCCTACGGCGTGGCGATTCGTCGCGATCTCACCCTGCGCGGCCAGCGGCGCGATCCGCTCGTCCAGGCCGATACCACCCTCGGACCGCTCGATCTCAAGGGCGAGTACTTCGAGACCATTCGCAATGTGACGTCCGAGCCGATCTCTCTGGTCGGCACGTTTACCGCCGAGCGCACCGGCTCGATGCCCAGCGCACGCGACATCGTCGATGCCAGCAATACGACCAGCGCGAACATCCCGGACAACGGAACATTGCAGCGCACCATCCAGATCAATCGCAAGGTGCTGATCACCGAGCTCGATGTCACTGTCGAGCTGCAGCACCAGCGGCCCGAGGATCTGGTCGTGACCTTGATCGGACCGGACGGGACCGAGGCGGTGTTGCGCAACCGCAGCGCCGCCGTAGTCGGACGCGTGATGTACGATAGCTTCGCCACGCCGGTCGATAGCCTCGAAATCTTCAACGGCACCTTCGCGGCAGGCACCTACACCTTGCGGGTGGAGGACCAGCAAGCCGGGCAGACCGGTACCTTGCGCAACTGGAACCTGAGCATCCGCGGCACCGAGGTGCACGATCTCGGCGGCACCATCGCCGGCGTGCCGCCGGGGACGAACCTGGTGCTGACCGGCTGCGGTGTGACCAGCCTGGCGACGACCGGCGCAGGCGGTACCTTCTCGTTCAAGAATCTGGTCGATTGCGTCTACCGCATCACGGTTCTGCAGTCCGGATTTCAGACCGTCAGTCGCGACGTCCCGCTCTCGGGCAGCGATCGTGGCGATGTGTCGATCACGCCGCCGAGCGCGGCGCCGTTCATGCCCTCGCCGATCACGCTGCCGAGCAGCGCCACTGCCGCGTTCGTTTCGCTGACGACGGCCGGTGGCGCCGGTGCCGTGGGGGATCCATTCGCTTCGCCGCCGGACCCGATGCGGCCCGTGCGCGAACAACAGTATGTGTTGGACGCCACCACGTACGACGTGGATCGTCCCCCGGTCGGCACCTTTCCTGAAGGTCCCGATACCAACGCGTTCCTCGATGACGTGGATCCGCTGACCATGTCGAACACGGTGGGAATCAACGGCCGCGCGGATGGACCGGACGGGCCCAACTCCGGACGCGTGACCATGACCATCGGCCTGCCGGTGATTGGCACCAGCGTGCAGGGCAATCTGCGCCTGTCGGTGGGAGCCAACCCATGAGCCGGGTGCTTCTTTATGCCATCGCACTGCTCGCCATTGGCGGCACCGCGCGCGCCCAGGAATGTACGCGAACGGCGACCTTCGCCGACGAGTGGTCGCGCCTCGATACCGCGCGCGGCTACCGCAATGGTTTTGCAGAGCCCGACAATGGCGGCATCACGCGCAAGCGCGGCAACAAGTCGTACCAGGACCTCCTGGACGGTTACCCGGCGCAGCAGGCGGAGTTCCTCGCGGTGCTGGACGACTTCGCCGCCGGCTTCGAGGATCCACGCCCCAGCGTCGTGCGCGAAGCGACTTGCGGGTTTCGCGAAGCGCTGAGCGAGATCATGGCCGGTGAAACCCTGCTTGGGAACAACCGGCTGCTGCAGGGACTGCGCACGCGCTTTCCCGGGACTGGCGACCCGGAAGACCCGGATCAGCGCACGCTGCTGACGCAGGCCAACGAGATCTTCCGCACCGCCGTCGAGCTGGCAGCCGAGCGAATTCGCCAAGGGCCGGAGCGCCTGCGTAGCCGTGGGACGGTGAATGCCAACTTCCCGTTCTTCGTCGAGAACACGCCGCGCACGGCTGGCACCCAGGGCGAGGTGGTCGAGTCCGACTACTTCCGTTTCACCGATCTCGTTATTCGTTATGGTCTGGCCGGGAATGCGCTCGCCAAGCGCACCTTTTTCCTCGGCAACGACACCAAGGCTGAGCGCGCCAACGCCGCGGCGACATTCCAGCGCACGGCGCAAACCGTCTACCTGAGCTCGGCCTTGTTGGCCGCGGCGCAGCCACGGCGAGACTTCCAGACCAACAATGGCACCGAAGTGAAGCGCCAGGTCAACGATGCGCAGCAGGTGTTCGACGACATCCTGGCCGGGTTCAATCCGTTGACCTTGCGCGGCGACTTCGTGCCGAACCAGTCGGCGGACAACCTGCTCGCGGGCGTCAGAGAGCTCGTCCTGTCGGCAAAGACCGCCGAGGGTTCAGCGCTGAGCACGAACCGGCAGTACGACGAGGACCAGACGGCGCTGACGCAGGAGCTGCGCAATCAGACCATCCAGTTCATCGATCAGCTCGACATCCTGATCAGCACCGTCATTCGTCCTGGTGATGCCAGTTGTAACCCGCCGGAAGAGACCAACTGCGACATGACGAAACCGGAGGATCGCGAGACGATCCTGGCGCTGACCAGAAATCCGGTGTTCCTCTGCGGCCCGCAGGCCGCGCTCGATCCGCTCGATTGCAGCGCGACGGCGGACGAGGGCGGCTGCGACGCGACGATCTGCACCAACTACCAGGCCTACACCGGCGCGCTGATCGAGCTGCGCGAGGCAGAACGGGCGATGCAGAACTTCACCGAGCAGATACGCGTCGAAGAGGAACGCAGCGGTACGGTGACCCGTACGATCAAGGACGGTTCCCTGGGACTCTCCGCGCTCGATATCGCCCAGGGCGCTGCCCGGGGGGCCATACCCGACGTCTCGTGGGATCCGATGGATCTCGGGGTGCCGACGTTTTCGTTCGCGCCAGGTGCGGCCGTCGACGGAGTCTTCAACGCCGGCCGGACGGCGCTCCAGGCCGGGCAAGACATCTCGCTCGAGCAAACCGCGTCCGCCGCGACGATCAAGAACCTGCTGCTCGAACAACTGACGCAAGCAATCGCGGTGCAACGTGCCAAGCTGGCCGTCAGCGAAGCGCACCGCAACTACACCGCCTCGATCGGCGATCTGGTGCGCTTCATCCGCAACGCCGCCGGCACGCGCGAGGAGCTGGCGCAAGCGTACTTCACCAACCCCGCGTATCGCCTGCAGCTCGTGCGGGCGCAGCAAGACGCCGATGGCGCATTCGAAGCCGCCATGGTCGCCGGCTACGAAGCGACCAAGGCGCTCGAGTACGAGTGGTCGGAGCGCTTGGCGAATCCGGTGGCGCGGCTGGACGGGACACTGCCCGAACCGATCGGCGGAGGGAGCAAGTTCGACCCCATCGTGCGTGCCGAATCGGTCTTCGCGGTTGCCTCGGCGGGCAGCCCGGGGTCGCCCTCACCGACGCTGCAGACCTATGTGCAGGCGTTGCAGCAGTGGGACATCAAGATGCGGCAGCTGCGTGGGCCGCGTCAGCCCGGCCAGACCGTGCGCATTTCGTTGAAGAAGGACATCTTCGGCTACGATAGCCCGGACGAGGCGTTCAATCGCCTCGCCTTCCGCGACCGCATTTCCAAGAGCCGGCGTCCCGGCCGCAACCCGGATGCCGACGACCTGCTCGTCGAGTTTCCGATCCAGGTCGGCGATCAGAAGCTGCTGCCGGCGCGCCCGAATCTGAAGATCTTCAATCCCAGCGTGACCAGTTTCTGCCAGGGCGGGCTCAGTGTGAATCTGAAGACCGTTCCCGGACGCAGCCTGCGCACGACCTCGTCGATCAATCCACCCCTGGTCGACCTCATCATGCAGGATCAGGCCGTCGTGCGGACGTTTTTCTCTCGTTTCGACAGCGGCGGCGACGATGATTTCCTGACCATCAAGCTCGAGGGCGCCCGCGACCTGGGCCAGTCGCAGTTTGCCGCGTTGTCGATTCAGGCCAGCATCGACGGTCAGGGAAATCCGGTGGATGGGCATCTCCCCGGTGTCCAGTCGAACTGCCAGCTCGCCAATCGCAGCCCGGCCGTGTCGCGTTGGCAGCTCCGCATCCAAGGGGATAGCGGCATCAACAATACGCTCAATCTGGAGAACCTCGACGATATCGAGATCCTCCTGACCTACGCCTATGGCCGGCCGCAGGAGTTCGATTTCCCGCAATTCCCGCAATGACGCTCGCCGCGAAGGAAGTGACCATGATGACACCATCGAGATCGTTTCGCCGCATTGTGCTGGGAGCACTGGTGCTGCCGGTGCTGCTCAGCGCACCGGTATCAGCTACGCGCCTGATTCCCTTCCAGGGACGGGTCACCGACGGCGGCGGCCAACCGTTGCAGGGTGTGTTTCGCGTCACCTTCACGATCTACGACGAGGCGACCGGCGGCGAGGCGCTGTACACCGAGTCGCACACCGACGTCAGCGTCATCGGCGGCCAGATCAACGTCCTGCTCGGCAGCCTCGTGTCGCTGGACGATCCGAACGGCGACCAGAACCCCGGCGATGCAGTCGCATTCGATGAGACCCTGCGGCCGCGCTACCTCGGCATCAAGGTCGGCGCCGACACCAATCAGGAGATGGTTCCGCGCCACCAGCTGGTGCCATCGTTCCATGCGCGGATTGCCGACACCACGGTCGATGGCGGCGTCGACACCCCACAACTCAAGGACGGTGCGGTGACGACAGAGAAGATCGATCCCACCGTGTTGCTACCCCCGGGGGCGATCATGCCCTACGGCGGCAGCACGGCCCCACCGGGATGGGTGATGTGCGACGGTGCGGAGTACGACGGCACGCTGCCCGAGTTCAACCGCCTCTTCGACGCCATCGGCCTCAGCTTCGGCGGCAGCGGCAACATGTTCAAGGTGCCGGACCTGCGCGGGCAGTTCCTGCGTGGCCTCGACACGAGCGGGAGCGTCGATCCTGACGGAGCCAGCCGCAGCGTGGGCTCGACGCAGGGCACCGCCATCGTGCCCCTCAGTGGACAGGTGGTTCCCTCGACCGCTTTCACCAGCGTCGATGGTAACCACTCCCATCGAGAGAGCCCCAATTTCAATCTGAGCGATTCTCCCGGCCTCCCCGATGACCAAGCGGTCGACGAAACCTTCAGGTTTACAACGAGCGTCCGTTTTACGTTTGAGGCGGGCGCGCACCAACACTCTGTGGGTATCCCGGCGAGCCCGGTGAACATCTCACCGACCTCGGGCGCGACCTCAACCGAAACGCGCCCGAAGAACGTCGCCGTGAACTACATCTGCAAGCTGTAGATCAGGAAGTCCTGCGGGCGGGCGAGGCTCCTGCCGAGCCGCGCTGCCCAAAACCAACCGGCTCGCCGGGAGGCTCGCCCTGCCAAAGTTCCTATTCCTTGCGGGGGAGGGGCCGCACCTTGTCCCATGCGGTGCGAACGCCGAGGATGTCGATGTTCTGCTCCAGCACGACGGTATCGATGGCCGTGCCCGATACCGCCAGGATACCCTCGATGTCGCGCAGGTGCTTCTCCGAGCCTCCTTCGGCGTAGTACTCCAGCTTGCGCGCGATCACATACTCGGGCGGGGCGATCCACACCTCGGAGACATCGACGACGAGCTTGCGCGCATGGTCCAGTCCCCACGCACTCAGACGGTCCCGGCCGCTGGGATAGATGTCGGCTTTGAGACCTGTGTCGTGGTGAATGAGATTGAAATGGCCGCGCTGCGGGCGCGCGGATTCGATCAGCAGCACCTCGACAGGGGGACAATAGAATTCCTCGTCCGGGAAGAGCTCGCCGAAACGCGCACAGTGCTCGCGTGAGATCTCGATGACGATGTCCACGTCATGCGTCAGGCGTGGCTCCCCGTAGGCCATGCTCGCGACGCTCCCCGTCACCATGTAGCGGACCCGCAGCTGATTGAGCCGGTCGGTGAAGATGAGAAACGGATTAGTCGCGGGCATCGAGGAAGGCTCGCGTCACTCTCGCCTTGATCTCCGTGTCGGAGAGATCGGGATGCAGGCTGCGCAGCCCTGCCTCCTTGAACTGTCGTGCCGCCCAGTAGAGCTGCGCGGCTACTGCCAGGCGCTCCGGGATGGTCATGGCACGCAACCGCTGCCGCTGCAGATCGACACCGATGGCCTCGGCGTCGTCGACACTGGCCGCACGCGAAGGAGTGCGCGGTTGCATTGGCGCAGCCTACCACGCTGGGCCGTGGCTCCGACAGATCCGGTCACCGCCGCAAGTAGCGCTCGGAGGGCGGCGCTGGTACATTGAGAGCGGACTTTCGACATGGGCGCAGAACATTTCGACGTGATCATCGTCGGCGCCGGGCTGTCCGGCGTTGGGGCGGGCGTTCACCTGCACGAGCGCTGTCCGGGCAAGAGCTACCTCATCCTCGAAGGCCGCCCGTCCATGGGCGGCACCTGGGACTTGTTTCGCTATCCGGGCATCCGTTCGGACAGCGACATGCACACGCTGGGCTACCGCTTCAAACCGTGGCGCCAGGCGAAGGCGATCGCCGACGGCCCCGCGATCCTCGAGTACGTGAAGGAAACCGCCGCCGAGTACGGCGTCGACCGGCACATCCGCTACCAGCACCTGGCGACCAAAGCCGCCTGGTCGAGCGCGGACGCCACCTGGTCCGTCGAGGCACTGCGCAAGGACAGCGGCGACACCGCCCGCTTCACCTGCAACCTCCTGCTGATGTGCGCCGGGTACTACAGCTACCGGCACGGCTACACGCCGGAGTTCAAGGACATCGAGCGGTACAAGGGGACCCTCATCCATCCGCAGCAGTGGCCGGAGGACCTGGACTACAAGGGCAAGCAGGTGGTGGTGATTGGCTCCGGCGCGACGGCGATGACGCTGGTGCCGGCGATGGCGAAAGACGTCGGCCACATCGTCATGCTGCAGCGCTCGCCGACGTATGTCGTGTCGCGTCCCGCCAAGGACGTCATCGCCAACACGCTGCGCAAGGTGCTGCCCGAACACTGGGCCTACGCGATCACGCGCTGGAAGAACGTCGCGATGCAGCAATGGCTCTACCGCCGCACGCGCACGCATCCCAAACAGGTCAAGGCGAAGCTCCTCGACCTGGTGCGCAAGGAGCTCGGCCCGAACTACGACATCAAGACGCACTTCACGCCGAGCTACAATCCGTGGGACCAGCGCCTGTGCCTGGTGCCGAACAGCGACCTGTTCGTCGCCATCCGCTCGGGTAAAGCGTCGGTCGTCACCGACCAGATCGAGCGCTTCACCGAGACGGGTCTGGTGCTCGCGTCCGGCAAGACGTTGAACGCGGACATCATCGTGACGGCGACGGGCCTCAACCTGGTCGTGCTGGGCGAGATGCAGTTCACGGTCGACGGCGCGCCGGTCGATTTCGCCCAGACCTGGACCTACAAGGGCATGATGTACTCCGACGTGCCGAACCTGGTCTGCACGTTCGGCTATATCAACGCGTCGTGGACGCTGCGCGCCGACCTGACGTCCGAGTACGTCTGCCGCCTGCTCAACCACATGGACGCGACCGGCACGCGCGTGGCGACGCCGCGCCTGCGCGAGATCGACCGCGACATGCCGGCCCGCCCGTGGATCGACTCGTTCACGTCCGGCTACATGCAGCGCATGATGCACCGCTTCCCCAAGCAGGGCGACCACGAGCCGTGGATCAACCCGCAGAACTACACGCGCGACAAGAAGATGATCCGCCTCGGCGCGCTCGAGGACGGCGCCCTCATCTTCAGTAAACCCGCGCCACGCGCGCCGGCAGCCGATCCGCCCGAGCGAGACGCCCGAGAACGGGCTGCGGACTCGCCTCAGGCATTGCCCGGTTAGTCTGTCTTTTTTCGCGTCTTCGCGGCTTCGCGTGAGTCAGAAATGAGTCTCACGCGAAGGCGCGAAGACACGAAGGGGAGAGAATGCCTCACGCGACGATTGGCAGCGACTCCCAGCCGCGGCTGACGGCGGCGCGCAGGCGGCGGCCAAGTGCAGGGTCGACGCGTGAGTCTTCGAGGCGCTGCGTGAGCTCTTCGAAGGCGACGCGGCCCATCAGGCGCGCCAGCGCCGCGCCGATGCAGTAGTGGGCGCCGTGGCCGAAGGCGAGATGGCGCTCGGCGCCGCGCTCGAAATCGAGGCGGTCGGGGTCGGCGAACTCGCGCTCGTCGCGGTTGGCGGCGCCGAACATGAGCAGCACCTTCTCGCCGGCCGGGATGGTGACGCCGTGCAGCGCGACGGGGCGCGTGGTGGTGCGGCACAGCCCCGCCACCGGCGTCTCCAGGCGCAGGAATTCCTCGATCGCTTGCGGGATCCGTCGCGGCTCGGCGGCGAGGCGGCGGGCGCTGTCGGGATGTGCCGCCAATAGCGCCATGCCGTTGGCGATGAGGTTGGTCGTCGTCTCGATGCCGCCGACGACGATGTTGAAGCAGAAGCCGAGGATCTCTCCGGTGGTCAGCTGCGCGCCATCGATCTCCGCGGCGATCAGCGTGCCGATCAGGTCGTCGGTCGGCTCGAGTCGGCGGCGCTCGATGAGGGCGTGAAAGTAGGCGTAGAGCTCGCGCACGGCGCGGTGGTGCTCGTCGTGAAAGGCGGCGCCGCTGGTGCCGGCGATGACCGCGCCCGCCCAGTGATGGAAGCGCGCGCGGTCGGCCTCCGGCACACCGAGGAAACGCCCGACCATTGCCGTCGGCACCGGTACGGCGACGTCGGCCACCAGATCGCCGCCGCCTGCCGCGGATAGGGCGTCGATTCTCTCGACGATTCCGGTGCGCACCTCCGGTTCGAGGTCGGCCACTCGCTTCGGCGTCAGGCCGCGGTTGATCAAGCGGCGCAATTTGGTGTGGTCGGGCGGATCGGTGGTGACCATCATCGGCAGCACACCGGCCTGCGTGGCCGCGCCGGGGTCCCAGGTCAGGCCTTGCCGGGAACAGAACGCCTCGTGGTCGTTGAGCGCCGCGTGCACGTCTTCAAACCGGCTCAGCGCCCAGAAGCGCAACCGCGTCTGCTGGTAGACCGGACACTCATCGCGGAGGCGTTGGTAGACCGGGTAGGGATCGAGCTGCGTGCGCTCGTCCTCGGGATCGTAGATGAGCTCGGTGTCGAGCGAACCGCCCATACGGTGCTCATACAGGGGATCGGTTCGCGTTCACAAGGATGGAGAAGGCTCCCCTTGCGTTGCCGCGGTTTCCTTTTCAAGGCGGAGGGATAGAGTTATTCAGACAGCACTCGCACCGGTCTTCAGGTCGGCCTCGCGCCGCCAAAAAGGGGAGGGAGATCATGGCCCGATATCTGCGAGCTAGCTTGTTGGTGGTCTGTGCCGCTCTGGTCGGCGCCGCGCTGCCCGAGGGCGCGCAGGGCGGTTGCGTCGCGCCGAACGACGCGAGCGCGGTCAAGCGCAGCGTGCGCCAGGCGATGCGCTGCGACTACAAGGCGCTGCGCTCGGGTGCCGACCCGAGTTGCACGGTCAACCCGTCGCCCGCCTGTGCCGATACCCTGGTCGCCGACGCGAACGACCTCGCCTACGGGGCAGCGGCGCTCGACGAGGTGGACTCGCGGCTGCTCCGCGACCAGCTCAAGTGCCAGCAGCGCATCGGCAAGGCGGTCGCCCACTATGTCGGCACCAAGCTGCGCTACCTGGCGCGCGGCAAAACGGCGGCCGAGGCCGAGGCGAAGGCGATCAAGCACCTCGACAAGCTGCCGGACTACTGCGCCGTCACGGTCGCGCAGGATGTGGGCACCGGGATCGTCCTGCCGCGCGTCGGCGCGCAGTGCGCCGCGGCCATCGGCGCGGTCGGCAGCGCGGTCGACGTCACGGCGTTGCGCGCCTGCCTGCGCCAGCTCGGCGAGGTGTGGGTCGACCGCAACGGCCCCGACCCGCAACCGCTGCGCCCGAACATCCTCTTCATCCTCACCGACGATCAGCGCTGGGACACCACGGACGACACGCACTCACCGGTGCCGGGGCAGGACATCATGCCCGGCGTGCGCCGCGAGCTGGCAGACGACGGCGTGGAGCTGGTCGAGGCGTTCATGACCACGCCGCTGTGCTGTCCGAGCCGCTCGAGCATCCTGCGCGGCCAATACGCGCACACCACCGGCGTCTACACCAACTCCGGCGTGAAGGGCGGCGCCGACGATTTCGTCGACACCGTCTCGATCGGCACCATTCTGCAGAGCGCCGGCTACCGCACCGGCTTCTTCGGCAAATACATGAACGGCTATCCGCAGCTGTGGCCGGACGCCAGCACCCCCTACGTCCCACCCGGCTGGACGGTGTGGAGCGCGTTCCGCAATCCGAAGTACTTCGACTACGACCTGATCGAGAACGGCGTCCCCGTGGCGTACGGCTCGACCGCCGCGGACTACTCGACCGACGTGCTGCGCGAGCGCGCCAAGCAGTTCATCACCGATTCGGTCGCGCTCGGGCAGCCCTTCTTCGTCCATCTGTCATTCAAGGCGCCGCACGGTCCGTTCGAGCCGGCGCCGCGCCATGACGGGATGTTCGCCGCCCTGCCGCCGTGGCGGCCGGCGAGCTACAACGAGCCCGACGTCTCCGACAAGCCGACCTGGGTGCAGAACACCGCCCAGCTGACGCCGGCCGAGCAGGCCGACCTCGACAACACGCGCATCAAGCAGCTCGAGATGCTGCAGGCGGTCGACGAAGCGATCGGCGGCAGCGCGACCTACGGCATCACCGGCCTCATGCAGCACCTGCGCGACCTCGGCGTCGCCGACAACACGCTGGTGGTGTACTTCGCCGACAACGGCTGGCACTGGGGCGAGCACCGCACCAAGGCGAAGAACAAGCCGTACGACGAGTCGATCCGCTCGCCAATGTTCGTCCGCTATCCGAAGCTGGCGCCGCTACCGCGCGTCGACGACGAGTTGGTGCTCAACATCGATCTCTGCCCGACCTTCGCCGAGCTGGCGCTGCGGCCGACCGATCCCGACCCGGCGCTGGTCTTCGACGGCGTCAGCCTGGTGCGCCGGCTGGACGGAACGGCGCCGACCTGGCGCAGCGACTTCCTCACCGAGGGCTGGCCGAGCAACCACGTCTGGGCGTCGGTGCGCGAGCACGACTGGAAGTACACCGAGCTGCCCACCGATCCAGGCAACCCGATGACGGGCTTCGAGCTCGAGCTCTACGATCTGGTCAACGACCCGCTCGAGCTCAACAACCTGGCGACCGAACCGGTCCAGGCCATGCGAGTGGCCTCCATGGCGGCGCGGCTGCGCATCCTGCGCCCGCTCTGGCCGCTCGACGCCGACCCGCTGTTCGAAGACGAGGACGAGTAGCCGGCGCTTTCACCCTGCCGCGTCGATGTCACGGACTATCATGTCGAAGGTCGCCACGCGCTCGTCGTCCGCACCCACCAGGTCGACCAAGGTTCGACGAATGAAGTGGCGATCGAGCGCCGTTCCTTGTTCGCGCACGAGGGCTTCGACATCCGCGAGGTCTTTGCGGCGGAAGTACATCATCTTGAGGACGCCCAGATCTTCGGGACCAAGAATGGTTGCCGGGCGGCCCAGCAGTGGGACAACGCGCGTGCGGTGGGCGAGTGCTTGGTAGTACGGGATCGCGGGCACGAACACGTCGACGCGCAACCCGCGGATGATACCGCGAAACTGACCCTCCTCAACCGCCCGTGCGCGCAGTGCTGGCAGGGGTTCGTCCGGCACGAAGCCCACTGCGACGAGCACCGCGAGTGCTCGGTCGATCTCCGTTGTTGGCGCGACGAAGACATTGACGTCGACGTCAACCGTGGCACGCGGGACGGCGTAGTATCCGAGCGCGATCGCTCCGCCGATGGCATAGGGAAGCTGATGCTGCTCGAGAGCATCGGCAAGGGTGCGGGCGAGCTCGGCGGCGCTTTCCGGCTCAGCCATTGCGCGCGGCGAGCCGGCGCAAGTGTGCGCGCGTCGATGGTGGAACCGGGTCAACCCGCGCCAAGCGGGCGGCGCGATCGGGCATTCCCTGCAGAAGCTGCATAGCGGTGCGGCATGCTGCGATGATCCCGCGATCGCGCTCGGTGACGGATCGCGTCCGCCATGACGGCGGAGGTTGCAGGGGCGGCCAGTCTGAGCGGTTCCGCATGTGTTCCATCTACACCCGCCGCTACGGAGCAACAAGTTGAGGGCGACAATCCCCTGCGCCACCCCCCCCCATCACCGGGTCCAGCGCGTCGGATGGCGCTCGTCCGGCGTGTAGCTGCAGAACGCGCCGGTTTTGATGGTGGCGCGGAGATGGCGGGCGAGGGCGGGATGGTGGGTGTCCAGCCGCTTGAGCACCGTCGTGATCGCCCGGGTGACATTGACGCGGGCGCGTTCGCGCGCGTCGTGGGGCGCTACGGGCGCTTGATCCAACTGCCGGCTGTCACCATTGCTGCGTTCCAGTGCTAGAGCGGAGACCCGCGCGCCGGGATGCGTGAGCAGCAGCGCCAGATGGTGCAGCCCGCGCCCGTCGCGGAGCCGGCACGTCACGCCGCCGAAGACGATCGTCCAGTACTCCCCCTCGCGGCGGATGATTTGACAGTCCGACTCCCCGGCGATTTCCCCTGCGTCGTCCAAGGCTACACCCCCATTTGAAGGCGGGGCGTAACCAATCGCGGAACAGTTGTTCCTTTTGCGCGTGGGGGGGACAGGCGCCCCTGCCTGTCGGGGGGGAGGGGTCGGCAGGGGCGCCCGTTGCGGGACAGGCGGGGGGGCCTGTCCTACTGGGGATCAGTTCAGGCGGCGACCTGGCTGTCCTGACCGCGCTTCTCTTCTTCGATCGCCTGGTCGACGTCCGACGTCGTCTCGTGCTCGAACTCGAGGATGCCGAGGGCGGCGAAGCGCGCGCGCTGTCGGTCGGAAAGGAGGCCGAGGCTCTTCACGTTGGGGACGATCTTCGAGAACAGCCGGCGGCGGAACTCCTGCGCGAGGGGCGACGCGAGGGAGATGGCGACGCACTCGTCGGCGTCCAGTCCCATCGTCTGCCAGACCTCGCGGTTGACCAGCCGGTCGCGCATGAGGACGGCGGCTTCGTAGACGAAGTCCTCGCGCTCGCGGCGGTCGTGCTCGTTCATCTCCTTGCAGAACTCGCGCAGCGACAGCACGCCGAAGGCGACGTGGCGCGACTCGTCTTCCATCACCGCGGCGGTGAGGTCGCGCAGCAGCGGGTTGGTGGTGGTGTCGCGCATGGTGCCGAAGGCGGCCAGCGCCAGACCCTCGACCATGATCTGCATGCCGAGAAACTTGATGTCCCAGCGCGAGTCGGCGAGGATCAGGTCGAGCAGTTTCTTCAGCTCGGGGTTCACCGGGTACTCGTGCTCGAGCTTCTCCTGCACGAAGCGGCGGTACACCTCGACGTGGCGGGCCTCGTCCATGACCTGCGTGGCGCCGTACTGCTTGCCCTCGTACCACGGCACCGTGTCGACGATCTGCGCGGTGGCGAGCAGCGCGCCCTGCTCGCCGTGCAGGAACTGGCAGAGCTGCCAGGTGATCGCCTCGTGGCGCAGGCGCTCGATCTCGCGCGCCGAGAGCTTCTCCCACATCGGGGTGCCGTAGATGCCGATCGCCATGTCGGGCACCAGCTCCGACTGCGGATCGACGTCGATCGACCAGTCGAGGCGCGTCGTCGAGTTCCACTGATCGCGCTTGGCGTTCTCGTAGAGCCGCATCAACTTGGTGCGCGTCGAGTCGTACTCCCAGTTGTAACGGACGTCTTGCGGGACGCGCAGTTCCTCGACGGCGTGCTGTGGGTGCAGGCGTTCCATGGCGGTCATGCGATAGGTCCTCCCGTGGTGGGTTGGTGTGCGGGGTTGCGGACGCCGAGGTAGGCGAGAAAGACGTGCGTCAGCTCGGCGGAGATGCGCGCGTCGTTGAGCTCGAAGCGCGTCGGTCCGAGCACCGTGTGGTTGAGCGTGCCGAGCACGACGTGCAGGGCGAAGGCCGCGCCGAAGGCGGGATCGCGGTGCGCGATCTCGCCGACGCGCTGCTCGAGCAGGTACGCGAGCCTGGCGGCGATGAAGTCGAAGAGGCCGCGGGTGCGCTCGCGCACCGGCGGGTCGGAGATACCGCGCAGCAGGAAGGCGCGCAGCAGGCCCTCGCGGTCGCGATAGGTGCGGACGAGGAAGTCGACGAACTCGGGCACGATCTCCGCCGTCGAAGCCGCCGCCCAGCGCTCGGGCTCGAGCGCCACTTCGGCCGTCACCCGCGCTTCCTCGCAGAAGCGCTCGTGCAGCGCGTGCAGCAGCGCCTGCTTGTCGGCAAAGCGGCGGTAGAAGCCGCCGACCGAGGAGCCCCCGCGCTCGGCGATCTCGGCGATCCCGGTCGCCTCGAAGCCCTTCTCGGACAGGATGGCCTCCGCTGCATCGAGCAGGCGGTTGAGCGTCTCGTGGGTCCGGGCCTGTTGCGGCGGCCGGATCCACTCGAGCATGGCGGGCGCGTGGGCGAGGGCTGGTGCAGGCATCAATCGAAACCGGAACTACGGTTCCTATATTGCGTGCCGCCAATGGTGTCAAGGAGTTTTGAGCCATTCTGCGAAAGCGGAAGGCGGTGCCCCTTGTGCCCGGTGGCCTTGGCTAGCGGTCGTCGGCGGAGACGAACTCGCGCAGCTTGAAAAGGTCGGACGCCGCGTCCTAATGGAAAAAGGCAGTGAGCGCGGTCCGGTGAAGATCAGCGAACTGGGGGCGAGCGCCTCGACAGCGGAGCGCCCAGGGCTCGGACGACCTTCGTTCGTCGGGCGCGCGGCGGAGATCGGCCTCCTCGAGCAGTGGCTGTCCGAGTCGGAGGGTGGTCGCGGGCGGGTGGTGATGGTGGCGGGCGAGCCCGGCATCGGCAAGACGTGCCTGGTGGGGGAGCTCGCCGAGCGCGCGCGCCGGCGCGGCGGCATCGTACTCGGCGGCGCCTGCTGGGAGGGGGAAGCCGATCGCCCCTACGGCCCGTTCGCCGAGGCGCTCGACGGCTACGCGGCCGGGGACGCGGCGTCGGCCCTGCGCGAGGTGGGGCCCTACGCGGGCGTGCTCGCCCGGCTCGCGCCGTGTTTGCGTACACGGCTTCCGGGCAGCGACGAGCCGGTGGCGCTGCAGCCGAGCGAGGAACGCGCTCGCCTCTTCGATGCGGTGAACCAGTGGCTCCTGACGCTCACGCGACGCGCGCCGGTGACATTGGTGCTCGACGATCTGCACTGGGCCGACGACGACTCGATCGCGTTGCTGCGCCACGTGGCGCGCAGCGTCGGGCAGCAGCGCCTGCTCGTCGTGAGCGCGTACCGATCCGGCGAGGTGGAAGAAGCGGGCGCGCTGGCGGAGGCGCTGGCGGTGTTGCGCCGGCAGACGAGCTTCGAGCGCCTCGGGCTGAAGGGCTTCGGGCTCGACGAAGTCGGCGCGCTCTTGCAGGGGCTCGCCGCACAGCGCCGCCCGGGTTCTCTCGCCGCCGCGGTCGACCCCGCTCTGGTGCAGGCGATCCTCACCAAGACCAACGGGAATCCGTTCTTCGTTCGCTCGGTGGTGTTGCATCTGTTGGAGGAACGCACATTGCGCGTCGACGGCGGGAGCTGGCGCGCAACGGCGCCGATCGCGGACATCGGGCTGCCGGATGGCGTGCGCCAGCTGCTCAACAAACGCCTCGGCCGATTGAGCCCGGAGGCCCGATCCTTCTTGACCGTCGGCGCGGCGATCGGGGCGACCTTTCGCTTCGACGTGGCGACGGCGGTGGCGGAGCTGAGCGAAGAGCGCGGCCTGGAGGTCGTCGACGAGACGCTCGTGGCGCAGCTCATCGCCGGCACGGCGGTTCCCGACACCTACGCATTCGTGCACGCGCTGGTGCGCCAGGCGCTGTACGAGGCGCTCAACCCGTCGCGCCAGGTGCGCCTGCATCGCAGGATCGCCGAGACGATGGAAGGACTGTGCGCCGTGCACGTCGCCGAGATCGCCGAGCACTATCACCGCAGTCGGGTTTTGGCGGGGGCCGAGCGCGGCTTTCCCTTCGCAGTGGCTGCCGCCGAACGCACCTCGGCGGCGTCGGCGCACCGGGAATCCGCCGCGCTGCTGCGCAAGGCGCTCGACCTGCTCCCTGCCGCGGACGCCCGCCGAGGGCGAACCTGCGTGCGCTTGGCTGCCGCGTTGATCCTGACGCCGGACAGCGCCGAGGCCGTTGAAGCGGCGCTGCGTGGCGCGCAGCTGGTCGCCGATGTGGAAGGCGCAGATGCTGCCGCCGACTGTTTGGCCGAAACGGCGCAGGTGATGTTTCAGGCCGGTCTCCCGCGGCAAGCGCATGCCGTTGCGACGCGTGGCATGCACTATCTGCGCACGGAGCGACGCGATATGACCTGGGTACGCCTCATCGCGGCCGACATCGCGCGTCGCGAGGCTCAGAACGCGGACCATCCGGGCCTGCTGGTCGACAGCAACGAGCGACGCGAGGTGCGCCGGATCGCCTGGGGACTCAATTTCCCCGAACGAGAACGGCTATTCCTGGGCATGAACGGATTTCGCAATCCCACCTCTCGCTCGGAGGCGCTGGCCCTGTTCGGCGACGAGCCCGATTGGCTGATGCACGGTGGCGGAGAGCTGCGCGGGGCGGCGCATTTGTTTGGCCTGCGCGCCGCCGAGAGCAAACGCGTCGGACGCATCGCCGACGCTGTGACCTGCTGGGCTAACCGGGCCCGATGTCTCAACGCACTGGGAGAGTTCGAGCGGGCAAGCACCGTCCGGGAGCGCGCGCGGGGGTCGATGCAACGGCTCGAAGCCGGGTCAGTGCCCGTCGCGAGCCTGGCCATGGTCGACTACGATCTGCTGCTGGCACGGGGTGAGGGTTGGGAGCATGCGCTCGGCGGTCTGGAGGCCTTCGTGCGAGACCCCGACCCGGAGCATTGGTGGATCGTTGCCGCATTCCGCTCGCTGGCCGCCGTTATCGCGGCCCAGCTCGGCCGCATCCCATCGGCGCTTCAGCTGCTCTCACAGATCCTCCCGGCGCTGGAGCAAGCACCCGGATGGGCACGTGGGTATCCGGTGATGGCCTGCAACGCGGCGTCGGCGCTGTGGGCCACGCGCACCACCGACCACCTCGACGTGGTGGAAAGAGGGCTGCGCGAGAAGGTGCTCGACCCCGACCTGCGCTACCCAATGCAAGACGCACGTCTTTCTCTCGCGCGGTTGTGCGCGTTGCGCGGCGACAGTGGCGAGGCCATCGATTGGTTCAACCAGGCGCGCCTCGTCCTCGATGAGCAGGGCGCGCGTCCGCTGCGTGCCATCGTCGATTACGACGAGGCGCTCATGTGTGCGCGCCGCGGCGCGGACGGCGATCGCGAGCGCGCCGAGCCGTTGCTGCGCGCCGCGCTGGCGCAGTTCCACAGCATCGACATGCCCGGCTGGATTCGCCAGGCCGAGCATCTGCTGACGACGGGCGAGGAATGGCCGGCCGGCGAGAACACCGCGCCGTCGACGACTCGGCCTCCTCCTGGTTCCCTCCTGGGCACGGCGGGGAAAGTTGTCGGCGCAGAAGCCAGAAGGCCGACTTCCACTCGCGCGCTATTTCGCGCCCAGGGCGAATTCTGGACCATCGAGTATGCCGGCGTGACCGTCCAGCTCAAGCACGGGCGCGGATTGCTCTTTCTGGCCCAGCTCCTCCGCGAGCCGAACCGGGAGATCCGGGCGACCGATCTGGTGGCGAGCGCCGGAAGCAACGCCACAACGCCATCGTCGCCACCGCCCGCATCCGCGCGAGCCAGCCTCGGCGATGCCGGGGAAATGCTCGATGCGCAGGCGCGGGCCGCTTACAAACGCCGCCTGGACGAGCTACGCGAGGACCTCGACGAAGCCGAGCGGTTCAACGACACGGGCCGCAGCGAGCGATTGCGCGAGGAGCTGGAGGTCCTCACGCGCGAGCTGTCGCGCGCTGTCGGCATCGGCGGCCGCGCGCGTGTGGCCGGTTCGCACGCGGAGCGGGCGCGCGTCAACGTCACGCGCGCGATCTCGGCGGCGCTGAAGAAGATCGCCGCGCAGCACCCAGCGCTCGGCGAACACTTCGCACACACGATCCGCACCGGCACCTTCTGTTCCTACGGCCCCGACCCGCGCGCGCCGGTCGAGTGGGAGGTGTGAGGTAGCTTCCAGATGGGCAATCGCGAGCCAGTTTCGCATCAAAGAGTGGGCGCCGGCGGCGCGCACTGGTGGAGGGCGTGGCTCACGGCGGCAATCAGCTCGTCGATCGTCACCTGCCCGTCGCGGTTCGTGTCGCCGGGCAAGCACGCCGAGACCGGGGCGTGGTGGAGGGCGACCGTCACGGCCATCACCAACTCGGTGACGCTGACCACCTGGTCGTTGTTGCAATCGCCGCCGCAGCCCGACGGCGTGCTGAGCGAGTTGGTGGGATCGGCGCCGAAGTCGATCTCGTCGCGGTCGAAGACGCCGTCCTCGTCGCGATCGAGTGCCACGCGTTGATCGGAGCCCGGCGGCACGCAGGTGTAGGTGAGCTCCTGGCCGGCGACGGCCGCCAGTGCGCGCAGCTCGGCATCGCCAAGCGGCGGATCGGCGGCGCGATCGCCGACGAACCTTGCGGGCGCCTCGCCCTCACCCGCCTGCAACATCCACCCGCGCTGCTCGCCGGCCACGACGCCGCGGACTGCGAGGCCACACTCCCGGTTCGCCGCCCGCGCGATCAGCAGGTCGATGCGCGGCCCGACGGCGCCGGCATTGGCGCTCGTCAGCGTCACCTGCTGGCCGACGATCGGCGCCAGGTTGGCGTCGAAGGCGAGGAGAAACTGCTCGACCCGCCGCCGCGCGACATCGCCGCCGGGAAAGGTGAATCCGGGGCGGAACAAGCCGCCGAGCCGCAGGAAGCGAAAGACGGTGTCGACGCTGCCGTCGTGCAGGAAGCCGAAGCCGCGGATCTGATCGCCGGTGGACTGGTCGTCGCCCGGAGAGGGGAAGAAGTACGACACGCCGGGCACGCCGAACATGCCGATCTTCTGGTACAGGTTGCGCAGTTGCGGGATCTTCAGCGTCAGGAACTCGTTGTCGAAGTTGATGTCCTGGCTGGAGAAGCCGTCGGTGCCGAAGAAGCCCTGGTCCGGCTGCAGCACGTGGCAGTTGGTGCAGGACAGGTCTCCGGCCGTGAGGATGGAGCCGAGGAAGATATTGCGCCCCGCTTGCTGGTCGGGCGTGAGCGAGTTGTCCAGGGCACGAATCGGGTTGGGCGGCGGCGTCACCTGCAGGATGAACTCGGTGAAGGCCCGCATCTGCGCCTCGCTGAGGCGGCCCGAGCGCCCGATGAGATTCTCGAACGCGGGGTTGAACTGCATGAATGCCGCCGCTTCATCGAGCGGATCGCCGCCCGGGTCGTAGCCGCCGGTGCGATCGCCGCGCCAGTGCATCGGGCCGTGGTTGGCGAGGCCGCGCAGCGTCTGCGTCGTCATCGGCCCCTTCATCGGGTGAAACGCGAGCGGGGCGCCGAAGTCGTCGCCGCGACTCGGGTTCGGGATGTCGGACAAGGAGTCGTCCGGATTGCCGAGGTCCCAGGCGAGGCTGTCGAGGTCGGCGAAGATGTGGCAGCTCGCGCACGACGCCTCGCCGTTGTCCGACGTCAGCGCGGCGTCGTAGAGAAATGGCCGCCCCTCGACGACCGACGCCGGCTCGGGATTGTGCAGCGCGACGTGCGCGAGCTCGGTGCGGGCGGCGGTGTCGACCACCGAGACCGAGTTGTCGAAGCGCGTCAGCGCGTAGAGTCGCCCGCGCGGCTCGTCGAGCACCAGGCCGCTCGGTCCGCCGCCGCTGACGCGGATGTGGTCGGCGGCGTCGGGAACGAAGGCGTCGTTCTCGAGCGCCTCGGTGCCGAGCACGCCGATCGCGTGCGAGCCGAAGGCCGCGACGTAGAGCGTGCCGCCGTCGGCGGTGACGGCCATCTCCAGGGGTGTGGCGAGGCTCTTCTCCTTCACCCCTGGCGGACTCGGCTGCGCGTCGTAGTCGATATGTTTGTTCAAGTGTCGCGGGGCGACGCTGCCGCTCGACGGATCGACGACGGTGATGCGCGCTTCCTGCAGGTGTCCGCGCACGGTGTGGCCGGCGAAAGTGCCCGGCCCTTCGAAGCGGACCTCGTTGCGCGCCTCGGTGTTCGAGACGTACAGCGTCCCGCTGCGCGGGTTGACCGCCATGTTGAAGAGCACCGTTCCGACGCCGGCGAAGCGATCCCTCTCGACCGGCGGGTCGGCCGCGGCGTCGATGGCGAAGACGTCCTGGTCGGGCAGCGTGAAACGCACCGCCGCATTCCAATCGCGCCGCAGCTCGTCCTCCCACGCTCCGGTCGCGGGGTTGAACTTCACGATCAGGCCCGTCTCCGGTTGCGCGATGCCTTCGAAGTTGGTGTTCGGACCCGGCAGGCCGCCGGGCATGGTGATGCCGCGCACGACGCACGGCGGAGCGTCCGCGCCTCCGTCGCACACGGCGCCTTCGGAGACCGTCGTCGTCTGGTTGCCGGAGTGAAAGACCGCGGCGAAGACGGTGCGGCCGTCGGGAGTTGCCGCCAGCGCGCGCGGCGTGTCGCCGAAGAGACTCAGGATGGTGAGCGGCGTGCCGCCGGCAGTGTCGTCGAGAGCGGTGGCATCAAAGACCCAGACGTCGGCGCGACCGACGCCCGGCGTGGTGAGCTGAGGATCGAATGGGCGGTGCTGGCCGCGGTGCGCCGCCGTGATGAAGGCACGGCTGCCGCCTGGCCCGGCGAAGACGATGTCGCGCGGCTCGTCGCCGACGAGCAGCGTGCGCACCACGCGCGGCGGCTCCGACCCGACGTCGACGACGCTGACGCTGTCCGACAGGTGGTTCACCACCCACACCTCGTCGTCGCCGCGCGCCGCGACCGCAATCGGCTCGAGCCCGACCGGGACGGAGCTGCGCCGTGCGAGGCCGGCGTCACTGACGGTCAGGATCTCCAGCCGTCCATCCGGCGTGTTGACGGCGAACAGCCGCGTGCCGTCGGGCGACAGCGCCAACGGGCGCACCTGTCCACTTTCGAAAGTGGTGAAAGAACCGGCGCGCGCCTGCTGCGCGTACCCGCACAGCACAACCGCCAACGCCAACAACCGAACCTGTCTGTAGTTGTTCATCACATCGTCCTCTGCCAGGACGGCGTAACAATCCGGCGAACAGTTGTTCCCTCGCCGCCTCTGCGAGCCGATTGCGTCGAGGGGAAACCCTTGACGTCGTCCTTCTGTCCCGGCGCTTGAATTGGCGGAACCGAGCGGCGTAGAGGAGACGCAAGGCGCGGGGCGGTGAAGACGAGCGACCAAGCAGGGACGGACGCGGGACCCGCAGGGATTGCCCACTCGACGTTCATCGGGCGCGCCGCGGAGATCGATCTTCTCGAGCAGTGGCTGATCGAGGCGGAAGCCGGGCGCGGGCGGGTGGCGATGGTGGCCGGCGAGCCCGGCATCGGGAAGACGCGCCTGATGGAGGAGCTCGCCGGGCGCGCGCGCCGGCGCGGTGGCATCGTGCTCGGCGGCGCCTGCTGGGAAGGGGAAAGTGGGCGCGCCTACGGGCCGTTTGTCGAGGCACTCGACGGCTATGTCATCGAGGCAGAAGGCGACGTGCTGCGCGCCGATGTCGCGTCCTATGCGGGCGTGCTCGCTCGACTCGTGCCGCGCTTGCGCGCCTCGCTGCCCGACCTCGCAGAGCCCGTCGCGCTGCAGCCGGCAGAGGAGCGCACGCGGCTGTTCGATGCGGTGTGTCAGCTGCTGATCGCGCTCTCGCGGCGCGCGCCGGTGACCTTGCTGCTCGACGATTTGCACTGGGCTGACGACGACACGATCGCGTTGTGGCGTCACGTGGCGCGCGGCGTCGGGCAACAGCGCCTGCTGTTGGTGACGGCATATCGATCCGGCGAGGTGGAGGATACCGGCGCGCTAGCCGAGGCGCTGGCTGTGCTGCGCCGGCAGACGAGCTTCGAGCGCCTCGGGCTGCGGGGGTTTGCGCTCGACGAAGTCGGCGCGCTACTGCGGGTGCTCGCCGCGCCGCGCCGCGTCGGCTCCGCTGCCGCCGACATCGAGCCCGCACTGGCCCTGGCGATCCTGGCGGAGACGAATGGCAATCCGTTCTTTGTCCGCTCCGTCGTCTTGCATCTGCTGGAGGAGGGCGCGCTCCGCGCAGACGATGGGAGTTGGCGCGCGACGGCACCGATCGCTGAGATCGGGCTGCCTGAAGGCGTGCGCCAGGTGCTCAACCGGCGACTCGCGCGGCTGAGCCCCGAGGCGCGGTCGTTGCTGACGGTCGGCGCGGCGATCGGGGCGACGTTTCGCTTCGACGTGGCGACGGCGGTGGCGGAGCTGGATGAAGCGCGCGCGCTGGCGGTGGTCGACGAAGCGCTCGCGGCGCAGCTCATTGCCGGCGTGACCACGCCGGACAGCTACCGATTCGTGCACGCGCTGGTACGCCAGGCGCTGTGCGAGGCGCTCAACCCGTCGCGGCAGGTGCGCGTGCACCGCAAGATCGCCGAGGCGATGGAGCGGGTCTATGGCGAGCGGGCGAGCGAGCACGCCGTTGAAATCGCCGCCCACTATCATCGCAGCCGTACGCTCCGCGACGCCGAGCGCGGCGCGCGCTTCGCCTTGCAGGCCCGAGAGCAGGCGGCGGCGCGCCATGCCTACACGGAGGTCGCGCGCTGCTCGACCGTCGCCCTGGAGTTGATGTTGGCGGAAGACCCGCGCCGGGGGCGGGTGCTGGCGGAGCTCGGGCTCACCTACTGCACGCTCTCCGACGAGCGCGCGGCGCGGGAAACGGGTCGCGAAGGGGCAGCGCTGATCGCGCAGCACGAGTCGCCGCAGGCGGCCGCGGTTTTCCTGTCCAGCCTGGCGTCGCGGCTCTTCGAGAGCGGCTTCCACGACAGCGCCTTTCAGCTCGCCCGAGAAGGGCTCGCATTCGATCCGCCGCATGGGTCATTCGCCTGGGCGTTGCTGAGCGCGCTCGACGTGATCGGGCGGCAGATCGATCGCGTCGACTTCCCCGGTATTCCCCTCGACTGCCCCGAGCGCGCGGTACTCGGTCCAATCCTTGCGCGCGCCCTCGAAGGTCAGGAGCGGTACTCCGCATACTCATCGACGCTGTACGCGCAGATCTTCATCGCCTACCGATCGAAGGCGGAGCTGGCGACGCTCTCTCTGTGGCGCCCGTTCGCGGCCGGCGAGTACCGAGGAGAGGTCCGGGCATTGCGCGAGCAGGCGCAGCGCAACGAAGCCGCGGGTCGTATCACCAGCGCCGCGGCGTTGTGGGCGAACTGCGGGCGGTTGCATACCGCGCTCGGGTCCTTTGCTGACGCGCGTGCGGCGCGCGACCGCAGCGCCGCGCTGATCGCGCGCCTTCCCAGCTCCTCGCACGATTCGGCCGTGCTCGCGACCGCCGTGGATGAATGGCGGATGGCCACGGACGAAGGGTGGGACGAGCCGATACCAGGAGGGCCGGGCTTTGGCACCGGCGCCGTGTTGCAGTGGTATCGCGCCTCGGTCATGGCGGCGGCGGCGCGGACCCACGCACGCATGGGGCGATTCGATCACGCCCTGCGGCGGCTCGCTTCGGTCATCCCCGCCATCGAGCGGGCGCCCTGCTGGGCGCCCAACTATGTGAAGCTGACCTGCGACGCGGCCGAGACGCTGTGGCTGGCAGAGCGGACGGATCATCTGCACGCCGTCGAAAGCGGCCTGCGAGAGAAGGTGATCGGGCCGGACCTCTACTATCCGATGGCCGACGGGCGCTTGTCGCTGGCGCGTCTGCGGGCGCTCAGTGGCGACTGCGAGGAGGCGAGCGACTGGTTCGCGAGGGCGCGAGTCGTCCTCGACGCGCAGGGCGCGCGTCCCCTGCGCGCGATTGCCGACCACGACGAGGCGTTGATGTACGCGCGCCGGGGCGCGGCCGGCGATCGCGCGCGGGCCGCGCACCTGCTGGCGGCGGCGGTCGAGCAATTTCGCGGGCTCGAAATGCCGGGTTGGATCAGGCGCGCCGAGCGGCTCGATGGCGAGCTGGGACGAGCCGCGCGAGCAGCGCCGTCACGGCAGACATCGCCAGTCGCGCCGGCCCGCGCCGCCTTCGTGGTCGAGGGCGAGTTGTGGAGGATCACGCAGGGCGAGATCACCTTCCGTCTCACGCACAGCCGGGGGTTGAGCTTCCTGGCGGAGTTGCTGCGGGTGCCCGGGCAGGATGTGTCGGCGGTGGAGCTCGTCGTGCGCGCCGGTCGCCACGGGCGACAGGAAGACGCTCGGACCGCGGAGCAGGGATCGGCTGTGACGGTGCGTGCCGGCCTCGGCGACGCGGGAGAGCTGCTCGATGCCCAGGCGCGTTCCGCTTACAAAGAGCGTCTGGGTGAGCTGCGCGAGGAGCTGGACGAAGCCGAGCGGTTCAACGACTCGGGTCGCATCCAACGTCTGCGCGAGGAGCTGGAGCTCCTCACCCGCGAGCTGTCGCGCGCCGTCGGCCTCGGCGGCCGCGCGCGCGTGGCGGGGTCGCACGCGGAACGAGCGCGAGTGAATGTCACACGCGCCATCGCCGCGGCGCTGAAGAAGATCGCCGCGCAACACCCGGCCCTCGGCGAGCACTTCGCGCGCACGATCCGCACCGGCACCTTCTGCTCGTATGCTCCCGACCCGCGCGCGCCGATCGAGTGGGAGGTGTGAGCGCGAGGTCTGCGCTCACTCAAAGTCGCTCATTGCGGCGATCTCGCGAACATCGGGTTTCGATTCTCATGACACGGGAGGCGTGAGGCGGTAGCCTTCGCGCCGCGCGGCCTCGGCCAGGCGGCCGTCGGCGCACACGAACTCGTGCCCGGCGGGGCGATCGCCGACGGCGACCAGCGCCGCCGCCAGCTGCAGAGCATCCGCGGCGCGCAGGGAGTGGACGGCGAGCAGCCGACAGGCCCGCTCTCTGACCTGCGCGATGGCGGTGATCTCGGTCCACACCGCGGCGATGTCCGCCAGCGTGTCCAGGGCTGCCCGCCGCCCGTCGGCGGGCAGCGCACCTTCGCGCGCGCGGCGCTCGATCGCCGAGCTGATCTCGACTGCCGATAGGCACCAGGTGACGATGTCGCCGTCGCGGGCCAGACCGCGCAGGCGCGCGCTGGACGACTCGGCAACCACCAACGGCACCAGCGCCGACGCGTCCCAATAGCGCATCCGGTCAGCCGAGACGGTCTTCGCGATCCTGCTGCAGCGCCTCCGACACCGATCGGTCCGACTCTGGCAGGCGCCGCGTCCAGAGATCACCGGGCGCCTTGCGGAGCGGCAACCGCGCCAGCCCGGCTTGCGCCAGTCGTTGCAGCTCCCCTGCGGCCTCGCCCGGCGGCGTGATCTGGGCGACCGCTCTGCCGCGGTCGAGCACCGTCACCGTCTCTCCGCGCGCGACCAAGCGGAGGTAATGGCTCAGCCGGTTCTTCAGGTCGGTTACTGGGGCGGTTTTCACGGAGCTAGACTAGCCAGATCAAAAGAGGCTTTCAAGGCGGCGTGTTCATTGCTCGCCTGTTTCTCGTCACGCGAAGGGAGAGCACTGACTGGCGCTAGGGCACGCCGGCGATCGGCTGCATCTCGATGTCGCACACGCCGCC
>CAYVUV010000114.1:0-73697 GCA_964455095.1 uncultured Binatia bacterium (SeqCode) | reverse complement strand
ACGCATTCGCTACACGGATCGATTCGACGATCCGAACCTACCTGGCGAGATGGAGACGATGATCACCTTGAAAAAGGTGTCCTGCGGAACGGAGCTGAACATCGTGCAGGAGGGCATCCCGGACGTCATTCCACCGGAGGCTTGCTGTCTCGGGTGGCAAGAGTCGCTCACCCTCCTGGCGCAACTCGTCGAGGCCGAGATTCCAGATTGAGGATCGCACCTGTACCGCACCTCATAGGATGGGAACATGAAAAAGTCGGACGCGAGCGAAAGCCAATCGGCATCGGAGCTCATCTCGGAACGAATCGCCCAACTCGGGGACTGGCGCGGCGATACCCTCGGCAGAATGCGCAAGCTCATCAAGCAAGCAGACCCGGACGTCGTCGAGGAGTGGAAGTGGATGGGCACGCCGGTGTGGTCGCACGACGGCATCATCTGCACCGGCGAATCCTACAAGAAGGTCGTGAAGCTCACCTTCGCCAAGGGCGCGTCGCTGAAGGATCCGGCCCGTCTCTTCAACTCGAGTCTCGACGGAAACGTCCGCCGCGCCATCGACATCCACGAAGGAGAAAAGGTCGACGAGTCCGCCTTCAAGGCGCTCATTCGCGAAGCGGTCGCCCTCAACAGTTCCGGTAAGTCGAAACCTTCGAAGAAAGCGAAGTCCTAAGAGATTCCGCTCGGATAGTCACAGCCGATGGATCTGATCCTTCTGCTCCTGCTCGGTTTCGTCATCGGACCGTACAACCTCCACATGGGCATCCGAATGTATCGGAACCCTGAGTCGTACCAACAGATGGCAGCCGGGTCGTCGCACCCCCTGGCTCCATACTGGGCATTGCCAAAGGCGATCCCATGGATTCGACGCGCGAGTTTCGTCGCCGTGGGCTCCGGTGTGCTTCTGATTGCGCTTGGGCTGATGACGCTGGCGGGGCTCGTTCTGTGAGTCAGGCCAGGCCGAACAAGGCGGCTGCAGGCGACTGTCACTACTGGGGCACTCCCTGCCGCTCGTGACGACGCCTTTGGCGGCCGCTCCTCAGCCGTCGCCTTTGCCCGCAAGATGATCGAGAGCAATCTCTACGCCAACGCCGAGCTGGGATTCGCAATCACCAAGCCCGACGACTGGAACTTCCTCCCCACACAATGGGCCCTCTCCTTCCGGAAGAAGATTGACCCGGATGACGAGGAGCTGGATCGCGTTATGAAGCTCGCGAGCGTTCCGTTCGTGTACTTCCATTTCAACCACGGCGACGACCGCTTCGCCTACCCGACCGTACAGGTCACCTGTCGCCCGCTGGTCGACCCGAAAAAGCCGGACCGCCGGGAAGTGCTCGAATTGCAGCGGCAGCATCTCGTGAGATCGTTCGAGAACCTGCAGGTCATAGAGGCGACGCCAGACGCCATCATCAGCGGGTATCCGGCTACCAGGTTGGTTGCCGAGTTCCGCCTGTTCCGAAATGATGGACGGCAGTTTCACTGCAGAAGTCGAAGTTACACGGTCTTCGTGCGGCGGCTTGGATTCACCCTCGGGATGTCGGGTCCTGCCAAGGGACCACACCAACGGACAGCTCAACTGCTCGAGGTGGAGCGATCCATCTCCATCCGGTGAGCCCAATGGTCGAACCAAGGAGCCAAGCCTTGGAAACACGAGCGTTCTTGAGGTACTACCGCCTCGTCGATCAATTGCGATGACCCACGCAAGCTACGAGCTCGGCGACCAACTGGACGCCACCGTCGACGCGAAACCAACCGAAGCAGACCTGCGGACGATCGAGCAGGGTCTCATCGCCCACGCCCTGGAGAGCGGGATCGAGGCAAGAAACCACAGGCCGCTGGCGATTGTCCTTCGGCATGCGGAACGGGGCACGGTTGGCGGACTCGTCGGTACGACGGTGTGGGGATGGCTCCAGGTTGAGCAGTTGTGGATCGATGACGCGTTTCGTCGACGCGGTCTGGGGGGCAAGCTTCTGCTTCTTGCCGAAACCGAGGCCACACGGCGAGGATGCCACCACGCGAGGCTCGATACGTTCGATTTCCAAGCACTCGGCTTCTACGAAAAGCGCGGCTACGAGGTCTTCGGTCGTCTCAACGACTTTCCCACCGGTCACGTCCGATTCTTCGTCGCCAAGCGGTTGGCCACCGAGCTTCGATGTTGAAGTTCGATCACCTCACGATACCGGTCGCAAGCTGGACGATCTCGCGCGATTGGTACGTGCAGGTCCTGGGGTTCACGGTCGAGTTCGAGATCCCCGACGCCCGGACCGTTGCGGTGCGCGACGACCACGACTTCACCATCTTTCTCGCTCAGGGTAACGTACCCGTACACACCTCGCAGTTCGCCCTCTACTTCCAAGTGGAGAACGTTCGTCGATCCCACGAGTCCCTTTCGAGCCGAGGTGTTCCCTTCAACCATCCGCCGCAGGACACACCATGGGGCTTCGGCGCCGAATTGCTCGACCCCGACGGCTACTCCATCCGTCTGTGGGACAAGCGGTCGATGAAGACCGACGACTAGGCTCCAAGGTCGCGGCTTACGGCGTCAGCCCGTTCAGCCGGTCGACGACCGAGAAGACGTCGCCGATGTTGTAGTAGTCGACGGTGACAAAGTTGGGCAGGCGGCCGCTTTCGGCCTGGCATTGCTCGGCGCGGTCGATGAAGAGGGGGTCGTGGTTGACCAGCTCGGCGAGGGCCGGGGCGCCCACGAAACGGGTCAGGAAGTGGTTCAGGATGAAGAGGCTGTTGGCCATCGAGCCGCGGTTGATGGCGCAGGAGAAGTCCTCCGGGTTCTCGAACGAGTAGTGCGTCTCCCAGGCGTAGTCCCACACGTAGTGGTGCCACGGCAGCACGCTGCTCGAGCGATCGGTGAAGACGACCAGCCGCGTGTCGGCGGCGATCAGCTCGCGCAGCGTCGGCCACGGATCCGACATCGATTGCACATGCGCGTAGTCGAGCAGCCCGCTGGCGGTGAACGCCGCCAGCGTGTCGGCCTCTGAAATGTAGCTCTCGAAGATGATCGATACGATCTCGCTCGGGCGCCGATCGAGGAAGTCCTTGATCTCGGCCAGGCCGTCGGCCAGCGGCTTCATGCCGCTGACGTTGCAGGGGAAGATGTCGCCGCCGTGGCAGAGCACGGGCGCGCCTTCGAAGTACCAGGTGTCGAGCATCAGGGCGCGCACGCCGTCGTCGAGCTGGCGGGTGACGGCGAAGCTCTGGTTCGGCAGCGCCCAGCCCTCTTCGGCGTTCGACATGGCGTTGTGCGTCGTCGGGTAGGACACCGCGTCGTAGCGCCGGTCGCACAGCGCCTGCGCCCCGTTGCACTTCGCGATGGCGCGCGTCGGCAGGCAGAGCTCGCGCTCGCCCAGCGCATCGAGTGTCGCCGCGCCGAGCTCGTCGGCGGCGCGCAACCCGTGCCGCGGCGCCGCACTGCCCTGCCCGCGCGCCCGCTTCGCGGTGTAGCAGGTCAGGCTGTTGGCGGCGTGCTTGAGCGGCCGCCCCGTCGTGTCGACGGGGTCGCACAGCCGGCGCAGCTGCTTCACGCCGTAAGTGATCGGACCCAACGGCTCCTGCACCGTCACCTGCTGCCCCGATGCCAAGCCGCTCGGCTGCACTGCGTGACAGCGGTAGTGATCGACCTCGATGGCGTCGGGATCGGGTGGGCTCGGCGGCAGCGCGGGATCGATCGCGGCGGGCATCAGCAGCAGCTCCGGGTCGGCACCGCGGTCGGCGTAGATCTCGCCCAGACTGTTGAGGAATTGAACGTTGGTCTCGGTCTCGTAGGGCGCGCTGTCCTCCGCTGCCCGCGCCTTGTAGCCGATCAGATGCGTGGCGGGATCGAGCACGCCGCTGCCCAAATCGACCGGAGCACAGAGCAGCCGCGGCCGCTTCACATCGATCGGCCGCGTCTGCAGCTCGTCGGTGGCGGCCACCGTCGCGCCGCCAAAGCGCGGCGTGCCCTTGGCAGTCCGGCTGCGGTAACACATGAACGCATCGCCTTGCTGCGCAGTCGCGAGCTGCGGGACGGCCGCGCAGAGGACGGCCAAGGCCATTCCCCAACACGCGCCGCGATGGATATCGAATCGACGCACGGTTCTCCCCCCGCTGCGTTTCTAGGAACGCCCGTCGCCGCGTGTCAAGGCAACGCGCAGAGCAGACTGCCGTCGTTGGCACAGCAATCGAAGAATTCGGTGATAGACTGCCACGAAGACTGAGGATTTCATGCGCGCACCATCTCTCGTTTGTCCCGGTCTGACGCTCATCGCCGTCGAGTTGAGTGCAGCACCCGCCCTGGCGTCGGGTGCCGCCGAGCATGCGAGCGCTGGACCGGTCCTCTTCGGCCTGGCGATGTTGGTCTTTGCCGCCCGTCTCGGAGGCCTCGCGGTCGAAGCCCTAGGGGCGCCGGCCGTGCTCGGGGAGTTGCTGGTCGGCGTCGGCCTCGGCAACCTGCTGCCCGCTATGCTCGGTGGCGGCGGAATCGCGTTCGTGCGCGACGACCCGACGCTGGCGGTCCTGGGTCAGATCGGCGTGCTGATCCTGCTCTTCGACGTAGGGCTGGAGGCAGACCTGCGCGCGCTGTTGCGCGTCGGGGGGGCTTCCTTGCTCGTCGCGCTGATCGGAATGGCGGTCCCACTCCTGCTCGGTTGGGCCGCGGCGGCCTGGTTTCTCCCGGCCCGACCGACCGCAGTGCATCTGTTCGTCGCTGCGACACTGTCGGCGACCAGTATCGGCATCACGGCGCGCGTGTTGAAGGACCTCGACATGATGCGGACTCACGAGGCCCAGATCATTCTCGGCGCCGCCGTGCTCGACGACATCCTGGCGCTCGTCCTTCTGGCGGTCGTGACCGGCGCCATCGCCTCCGCCGACGCTGGCGGCGCGAGTCTGACTCCAGTCGAGATCGGCGGCATTCTCCTCCGCGCTTCCCTGTTCCTCGGCCTGACCATTGGCATCGGGCACTTCTTCTCAGGTCCGATCGTTCGATTGGCGGGCCGAACCGGCCAGCCCGGGATGCTTCTGGTTTTCGGCCTCACGCTCTGTTTTGCGCTCGCCTTCGCCGCCGAGCTCATCGGCCTCGCCGAGATCATCGGCGCCTTTGCTGCCGGCCTGCTGCTCGATCCCTACGGCGCCGGCGTGCGCACGCGCCAGGAGGAAGCAACGCTCTCGGAGTTGATGCAGCCGCTCGCGACGCTGTTCGTGCCGCTGTTCTTCGTGTTGATGGGAATCCAAGTCCACTTGGCGAGTCTCGCCACCCCTGCGGCGCTGTCGCTCGGCGGCGTGCTCGTCGTCTGCGCCATCGCGGGAAAACTCGCCAGCGGGGCTGGGGCGGGTAAGGGAACGAACCGGCTCGCAGTGGGCATTGGCATGATCCCACGCGGAGAGGTCGGCCTCATCTTCGCCGGCATTGGCGCGCGTCTGTCGATGGCAGGCGAGCCGGTGCTCGACGACGGGACCTTCTCGGCCATCATTCTCATGGTACTGGTGACTACCCTGATCACCCCAATTGGACTGCGGATCAGCCTGGCGAGCCACTTGAGACAGCGATCTCGCGACACGAGATGACACCGGGCCGTTCCCGGCGCACGTCCAGTGCACAATTTGCACGCCTGAGCGCAACTTCTGCACGTCAGCCCCGGCGGCATCTGGTCAACAGCGCCTGGCGCTGCGGAGTGAATCTTGCTGACCGCGCTCAGTATGCGCCCGACGCAGCAGACTCATTTCCTGATCGATGTCTCCCGGTCGTACCCGAACGCCGTCAACGGTCGATGCCCGCCGAGGCGTGCGGCGGCGACGAAGACCGGGGGACAGCGACGGTGAACGTTCGATTGGCCACCGCGTGGTTCTGGCTGCGATCGAGCTACTGGTTCATTCCGGTGTTGATGACCGCGGCGGCGACCGCCGCGGCCCTCCTGTTGGTCGGCTTCGACCGATCCCAGCCGTGGTCACGGCAGATTCCGGGCTGGGTCTACACGGGCGGCGCCGAGGGGGCGCGCTCCCTCCTGTCAGCCATCGCGAGCTCAATGATCACGGTGGCGGGCGTGGTCTTCTCGATCACCATGGTCGCCCTGGCGCTGACATCGTCGCAGTTTGGGCCACGCCTGTTGACCAACTTCATGCGCGACCGCGGCAATCAGTGCGTGCTCGGGACCTTCGTCGCGACCTTCATGTATTGCCTGATGGTGCTGCGCGTGGTGCGCGCCGGCCCCGACGAGTTCGTCCCCCACCTCGCCGTCACCGTCGCGCTCGGACTGGCCGGGACCGCGTTGCTCGTGCTCATCTACTTCATCCATCATGTATCCACTTCGATCCACGCCGAGAGCGTCATCGCGGCCGTGCGCCGCGACCTGGACGACGCGATCGAGACCACGTTCGGTGCGCATCGGGCAAGCGACGAGCACGACTCCCGTCCCACTCCGATGGCGCCACCGCCCGACCGCGAGATCTGCGCCGCCCCCGTGAAAGCCCCCTGCAGCGGCTACGTGCAGGCGATTGACAGCGCGGCGCTCGTACACCTCGCCGCAGCCCACGACCTCGTCCTTCGCCTGATCCACCGCCCGGGCCACTTCGTCGTCGCCGACAATCCCGTCGCGCTGGCCTCGCCGCCCGAGCGCGCCGGCGCGGAGGTTCTGCGCGCGATCGCAGACGCGTTCGTCATCGGGTCGGTCCGCACCCCGACGCAGGACGTCGAATTCGCCATCAACCAGTTGGTTGAGATCGCCGTGCGCGCGCTCTCGCCCGGGATCAACGATCCGTTTACCGCCGTCGCTTGCGTCGACTGGTTGGGGGCGGCGCTGTGTAAAGTCGCGGTCTACCAGCCGCTCCCCCGCGAGCAGGCCGACGGGCGCGGCGTGGTGCGCGTCCTCGCAGAACCTGTGACGTTCGAAGGATTGGTCGATGCCGCCTTTCATCAAATCCGGCAGTACGGCCGCTCGAGCGCCGCCGTCATCATCCGTCTGCTCGAAGCGATCGCGGGCGTCAAGGGGCACGCCCACCGCATGCAAGACCTTTGCGCACTCGAGCGTCATGCCGACATGGTCGAGCGAGCCGGCATGAGCCTGCCCGAGGCGCTCGATCGCGCGGCAGTACAGGCGCGACACCGCGCGATCGCGGCGGCGCCATCTGGCGCCGGCCGCGCAGAACCCCGTGGCCCCGGGCCCGAGAGTAGTGAATATGTGCGCCCAGCGGCGCGTCGGAACCACATGAAGACAGCTCGCTGGTTGGGGGTAGCCGCAGCAGTCATCGGCTTCGCCGCAGAAGCCCTCGCGGTCCCGACAGGCGCCGACAACGGTGCGCCAAGACCCCGTCGGTGTCCCTACGATTTCCGCACGGCCATGCCGGCGGGCGAGTACTGCGTCTATCGCGGCGTCATTGCGTCGCCCGGCGGGGCCGTCTGCAACGGTGATGCGGTCTTGATCTGGAGCACCTACGGTCAGCCCGAAGCGAGGGGCGAGGCGGCCGAAGACGGCGCGCCGTCCGTGCGCGACGTCTTCTTCGGCATCACGGACGAGCCCGCCCTGGTATTGCGCGGCGACGCCGCGCGACACACGCAGGCTCGCATCGTCGATTACACCTCGGATTCCGACCCGGCTACGGCGCCGCTCGACGGAACCGCGACGCTGCATCGCCGCCAACCCGGGCGCGGCGCGCTGAGCATGACGCTGCGCCCCCCACTCGCGCTGGACACGGGAGACGACGACTGCGAGTTTGGTTCCTACCGCGGACTGTTCATTGGCGTCATGCGACTGCCCGAAGCCAGCGCCGCGTTGCCGATTGCCAACTGACGCCTCGCGCACCGCCGCATGGCGCTGCGCGTCGGTGCGACTGGTCCTCGGGACCCCACGGTCAGACGACGTCCGTCCAGCGCGGCGACGCGGCGAAAGCCGCGTGGATCAGGCCGACATGGGAGTAGGCTTGCGGGAAGTTGCCCCACATGCGCAGGTTCGCCGTCTCGTAATCCTCCGAGATCAGCCCGAGCGGTGACAGCGCCGCGTGCACGCGGTCCATCACCACCTTGGCCTCGTCGCTGCGACCGATGGCGGCCAGCGCCTCGACGAGCCAGAAGGTGCAAATGGTGAACGCAACCTGTGGCGCGCCGAAGCCGTCATCGGCACGGTAGCGAAACAACCAGCCGTCGCGCGACAGGCCGTCGCGGATCACCTCGACGGTGCGGTGGAGCCGCGGGTCATCGCGCCGCAGCAGGCCGAGCGTGGCGACCTGCAAAAGCGAGGCATCGAGCTCGTGTCCACCATACGTCGAGACGAGGCTACCGAGATCGGGGCTCCAGGCCCTGGCGAGGATCTCATCGCGGATGCGCGTTGCACCGGTGCGAAATTCCGCCTCCATGGCCGGAGCGTGCAGCGCGGCGACCCTGGCCATCCGATCGGCGGCGGCCCAACACATCAGGCTCGAAAAGGTCTGCGGCTTGGCCTCCGTTCGGTATTCCCAGATGCCGGCATCGGGACTCCCGGCGACGGTGATGGCTCGGCGCGCCAACCGGCAGAGGAGCTCGAGCGTCGCTTTCGACCGCTCGGCGCTGAAGCGTTCGTCCAAAAAAGTCGGCGCCAGGGCGAGGACCATCTCACCAAAGATGTCGTTCTGCGCCTGCTGCGCCGCCCCGTTGCCGACACGCACTGGCCCGTCACCACCAAAGCCCGGCCAATCGGGCAGGATCTTCTCGTCGAGGCTGGACGTGCCGTCGACGCGGTAAAGCGGGGCCAGCGCCAGCTCCGGCGTCCCCGAGGCGAGGTTGAGAAGAAAGTGAACGAACTCCTCCCGTTCCTCGAAGTGGCCCAGCAACCGAAACGCCTCGAGCGCGTAGTAAGCATCGCGCAGCCAGCAATAGCGGTAGTCCCACGTGCGCCCGCTGATGGGGGCTTCGGGAATCGACGTCGTCATCGCCGCGACGATGGCCCCTGTCCCCTCGAAGCAGTGCAGTTTCAGCACCAGGGCCGAGCGGATGACCTGCCGCTGATAGAGCGGCGGGATGTTGCAGTGCTTCACCCACCGTTGCCAGTAGCGGATGGTCTCGCCCAGAAAGCGTTCGCATAGGGGCTGCAGCGGCTCCTCGATCGGGGCCCCGCAGGTCAACACCAGGTGCCGGCGCTCGGTTAGCGCGAAGGGGCGACCGCCGAGGTAGGCGAGCGGAATATCCGTCGTCAGCCGGAGCTGACTAGGGAAGCCCTCGAAGCGCACATGGTTCGAGCCCTGCAGCTCGACCGGAACAGCCTTCGACCAGCCCAACCGCGGCTCGCAGCGTACCTGGATGCGCGGCGTTCCCTCGAGCGGCTCGACGATGCGGACCAGCTGGGTCGGGCGAAAGGCGCGCTCGTAGAGCAGGAAACGCGGCGCGAAGTCGAGGACGCGAAAGGTCCCCCCATCGGCTTGGAAGTGGGTCTCGAGAACGTTCGTGTTCTCGACGTAGCGTTGCCGCCCCCGGCCGCCCTCCCCAGGGGCGACCACAAACACCCCACCCGCCTCGTGATCCAGCAGCGTCGAGAATACGGGTTCCGAGTCGAAACGCGGCAGGCAACACCAGACAATGGCGCCCGTGTTCTCGACCAGCGCCGAGAACTGACAGTTGCCAATCAGACCGAGGTCCTCCAATCGCACGCGGCCAGAGTAACAGGTTATGGTTTGCGTTCAAACTAATGTGTGCTTAACTGTCGCCGCCATGCGGTCCGCCCTTCGATTCGCCGCCGCGCTGGTGCTCGGTCTCGCGCTGGTGACATGGCTCGCCTCGATCGTCGCCCGCGAGACCCTGCGGGCGTGGTTCGAGCGCGACACCGCCCTGCGGGCGCAGCTCGCCGTCAGTGGCGCGCGGCAGACGCTGCTGGCGCACTGGCACAAGACGGAGCGGCAGGCGCTGCGCGGCCTGCTGTCCGAGATCGCGCAGGACGAGCGCATCATGGGTTTGGCGGCCTGCGCGGCCGACGGCACCCTGCTGACGCGCACGGCGGAGTATCCCGAGCGCTATGCGTGTGGCGATCTCCTCGCGCGGGTAGCGCCCGCCGGCGACACGACTCGAGCCCCGTGGATGCCCTGGAAGAGCGTCGAGCGGCTGCGCGGCGGCAGTGTGCACGTGAGCGCCATTCCCGTCACCGATGACGGCGGCACCGTCGGCTTCGTGGTCCTCGTGCACGATCTCAGCTTCGTCGAGCGCCGTGAGAGCGAGACGCAGCTGCTGCTGCTCCTCGCCTTCGGCATTCTCGCGGCCGCCGCCTCCGCGATCACGTTGATCGCGGCGCGACTGTTTTGGCGCGGCTGGAGCCGCGCGGTGCACGAGGTCCTGCACGGCGGCGCGCAACGACCCGAGTTCCAACCGATCCTGCGCGACGTCCGCGAGCTCGTCGAACGGATCGTCTCGGAGCGCGCCAGTGGTGCCGACGGCGGGGCCTGGACGCCCGAGCGCGTCAAACACGTCTTGAATCGCCATCTCGAAGGCGAGAAGGTCGTCATTCTCGCCAATCGCGAACCGTTCATTCACGAGCGTCTCGCCGACGGCACGATCGTCGTCCGCCGCCCGGCCAGCGGTTTGGTCACGGCGCTCGAGCCGGTGGTGCGGGCGTGCTCGGGCGTGTGGATCGCTCATGGCAGCGGCTCGGCGGATCGCGATGTCGTCGATGCGCACGACCGCGTCGGCGTGCCGCCCGGCGAAGCGTCGTACCAGATCCGGCGCGTGTGGCTCTCGCGCGAAGAGGAGAACGGCTACTACTATGGTTTCGCAAACGAGGGGCTGTGGCCCCTGTGTCATATCGCCCACGCGCGGCCCGTCTTCCGCAGCGACGACTGGCGGTGCTACCGGGCCGTGAACGAGCGGTTCGCCGAGGCCGTTCGCGAAGAGGTGGACTCGGAGGATCCGATCGTGCTGGTGCAGGACTACCACTTCGCCCTGGCGCCGCGCATGATTCGCGAGCGGCTGCCGCACGCCACGGTGATCATGTTCTGGCACATCCCCTGGCCCAATTCGCAGCGCTTCGGCATCTGTCCCTGGCGCAAGCAGATTCTCGAAGGAATGCTCGGCGCCGACATTCTCGGCTTCCATACCCAGTTCGACTGCAACAACTTCGTCGACTCGGCCGACCGATTCCTCGAAGCGCGCATCGACCGCGAGCACCACGCTGTGGTGCAACAGGGACACAGCACCCTGGTGCGTCCCTATCCGATCTCGCTCGAGTGGCCCAATCGCTGGCTGAACGCCGCCCCGTCGGTGGAGGAATGTCGCGCCGGTGTTCTGGCTGAGCTCGGCTTGCCGGCCGACATCTGCCTCGGCGTCGGCGTCGACCGGCTCGATTACACCAAGGGGCTCGAGGAGCGGTTGCTGGCGGTCGAGTGCCTCCTCGATCGCTACCCCGCCTACCGCGGGCGCTTTGTCTTCGTCGAGCTGGCCGCGCCGAGCCGCACCGCCATCGAGCGCTACCGCCAACTTGGCGACAGCGTGGAGCGACTCGCCGCGCGCATCAACGAACGATTCGCCGACGGGGCCTACCGGCCCATCATCCTGCGGCACGCGCACCACGAGCCGCCCGAGGTGTTTCGCTACTTTCGCGCCGCCGACGTCTGCTACGTGAGCAGCCTGCACGACGGCATGAACCTGGTCGCAAAGGAGTTCGTCGCGGCGCGCGACGACGAGCACGGAGTGCTGGTGTTGAGCCAGTTCACGGGCGCCGCCCGCGAGCTGACCGAGGCACTGATCGTCAACCCCTACGACCTGGAAGAAGCCAGCGCCGCGCTGGCGACCGCGCTGGCGATGTCGCCCGAGGAGCAGCGCGACCGCATGCGGGCCATGCGCGCGTTCCTCGCGGAGTTCAACGTCTACCGCTGGGCGGGCAGGATGCTCGTCGATGCCGCCCGCCTGCGCAGCCGGGAGCGGCTCAGCGGCCGCCTGACGGATCATGTCGTGGGCGCCGCGGGGAGCGGCGGATGAAGAACATCCTCGCGCGCGCCCACCGGGAGGTCTTGGACCAGTTCGCGTGGTCCAGCGTGCTGATCGCATTCGACTACGACGGGACTTTGGCGCCCATCGTCGCCGACCCGGACCGCGCCGCCATGCGCCCGCGCACGCGCCGATTGCTCGCCGAACTGGCGGCCCTCTACCCGTGCATCGTCGTCTCCGGGCGCGCGCGTGCCGATACGCGCGCCCGGCTCGACGGGATCAAGGTGCGCGCCATCATCGGCAATCACGGCATGGAGTCGTGGCAGGGCGCGAACGGCTTCGCCGAGCAGGTGAAGGGCTGGCATCAGATCGTGGCGCGCCAGCTGGCCAATTGCCGGGGCGTAACGGTCGAGGACAAGGCGATGTCGCTCGCCATCCACTACCGGCAGGCGCGCGCCAAGAGATCCGCGCGTGTCGCGGCGCTGCGCGCGGCGGCGAGCCTCGGCCCGGTGCGAATCATCGGCGGCAAACAGGTGGTCAACGTCTTGCCGGAGAACGCGCCGCACAAGGGTGACGCGCTCCAGCGCGAGCGCGAGCGCCTGGGTTGCGACACCGCCATCTATGTCGGCGACGATGAGACCGACGAGGACGTCTTCCGCCTCGACCAGCCGGGCCGTCTCCTGACCATCCGAGTCGGCGCGAAGCGCACGTCGATGGCCGCATACTGCATTCGCGACCAGCGCCAGATCGATCCGTTGATCGAGATCCTGACGCGCTTGCGGACCGATCACCGGCCGGCGTGGAGACCGCGGCCATGAGGCGCCCGCCAGAGGCCGCGCCGAAGGCGGTCATCATCCCGCCCCTGGGCGAAGTGCTCGAGTTCCTGCGCCTCATCTGGGCGTTGGATCACGCCCTGCAGCGCGCGTCGAAACGGATGGAGCGATCGCTCGGCGTCACCGGGCCGCAGCGTTTGGCCATGCGCATCGTCGGGCGCTTCCCCGGCATCCTCGCCGGGCAACTCGCGGCGATTCTCCACCTGCATCCGAGCACCCTGACGGGCATCCTCAAGCGCCTCGAACGACAGGGCTTGCTGACCCGCCGCCGGGATCCGCGCGACGCCAGGCGTGCGCTGCTCGGCCTCACGGCGAAGGGGCGCCGGCTGGAGGAGGCCGTGGTGGCCGGAACAGTGGAAGCCGCCGTACGCAGCGCGCTGGCCGAGCTCTCAGCCCCCGCGGTGCGCCACACGGCGGGGTCGCTGCGGTTGCTCGCCGCCCGACTCGACGCCCGCGAGCCGCCCCGCCTGGCCGACCGACGCCGCTTTGACCGGAGACTGCGCCATGGGTGACGCGGACCATCGGTGCCCCACCGTGTCCGTTGTGCTGCCGGTCTACGACGGCGCGTCATTCATCGACGCCACACTGCGCGCCGTGATCGTACATCTCACCGCGGCGCCATGGCGCGCCGAGGTCGTGGTCGTCGACGACGGCAGCCGCGACGACACGGCCGCCCGCGCCGAGGCGGCGGCGCAGGCGAGCCTCATCCCAGTGCGTGTGCTGCAGAACCCCAGTAATCAGGGTAAGGGCGCGGCCATCGCGCGCGGCGTAGCCACTGCCCGCGGCGCCTATGTCATCTTCCTCGATGCCGACCACGCCTACCCGGCCAGTGAGATCGACACCATCTACCACGCGCTGCGCGCCGGGGCCGAAGTCGCGATCGCCAGCCGCGTCCACCCCGACTCGCAATGTGTCATGCGTCCGTCCCGCTTCCGCTACCTCTACGCCCGCCACCTCTCCGGCCGACTCTTCAATGCATTGGTGCGCGCCATCCTGCTGCCCGGACTGACCGACACCCAGGCTGGCCTCAAGGGCTTCACCGCCGCCGCCGCGGCCCGGCTGTTCGCGGTGCCGCTGCCGAGAGGGTTCAGCTTCGATCTGGGCCTGCTCGCCCGCGCGCGCCGCGAGGGGTTGCGCATCGACGAGGTCGGGGTGCACTACCGCAGCGACAGCGGGCCCACCACGGTGCGCTTCCTGCTCGACACAATCGCGGTGCTGCGCGATTTGCTGCTGCTGCGCCTCGGCTTCCGCGCCGCGTTGGCGCCGCCGGCGCGCCGCCACGGCGGTTTGGCGCGTCGCCTGCAGCCGGCCCGCGTGCGCAACGCACTGCTTGTCATCGCTGGCGTGGCGCTCGCGCTGCTGGTGATCGGCCGTCTGACCCTCCACGGCGCGCTGGCGATGACCGCCTGGCTGCTGCTGCTCGCTGCCACGGCGCTGTTGGCATGGCGCGCCGATCCGCCACGGCGCCATCGCCGGCGCGCCTGGCCGTGGACCGAGCGCGCCGCGCTCGCCGCGGTGCTCGCCCTCGGCGGCCTGCTGCGCTTCGTCGGGCTGTCCGACTATCCGCCCATGGTCCATCTCGACACCGCCGAGTGCGGCCTGCGCGGCCTGGCCATTCTGCATGGCCAGGTCGCCGATGTGTTCGACTTCTCGCCCTGGTATCACACGCCATACCTGAGCTTCCTGCCCTACGCCGCCAGCTATGCCGCCGTCGGTACGACCGTCCTCGCTCTGCGCCTGCCCTCGGCTATCATCGGCACCCTGGCCTTGCTGCCGCTCTATCTCTTCGCGCGCGGTTGGTTCGGCCGCGCCGTGGCGCTCTTCGCCACGGCGCTGGTGGCCGTTTCGCACGTCGCCATCCACTTCAGTCGCATCGGCCTGTGGAATATCCAGACGCTCTTCTACGAGCTGACCGCCTTCGCGTTTCTCGCCCACGGCATCCGACGCGATCGCGCCGCGGCCTTGTTCGCCGCCGGTGCCACCTCGGGTCTGGCGCTCTACTCGTACACCGCCGGCCGCCTGATCCCGATCGTCACCCTGGTCTTTCTCGCCACCCTGATCGGCCGTGGTCGCCTGCGCCCTGTCGCGCGGCTG
This sequence comes from uncultured Binatia bacterium (SeqCode), assembly GCA_964455095.1. Lineage (GTDB taxonomy): Bacteria > Desulfobacterota > Binatia > HRBIN30 > CADEER01 > CAYVUV01. The sequence continues at coordinate 58,907 of CAYVUV010000114.1, read as the reverse complement.
ACCGCCTTCTACCTCCTCGGCCTGTTCTGCGCCGCCGCGCCGCTGCTGCTGAACTATGTCAAAGACCCCACCGTGCTCGGCGCCGACCGTACCGAATCGGTATGGGTGCTCGGGGCGGAGAACCGCGAGCATATCGCCGCGACCATGGACGCCACGACGCCCGCCGGCATCCTCTGGCACCAGACCGTCCAAACCCTGCGCGGCTTCACCTCGATTGGCGACACCAGCACCCAGTACGGAACCGGGCAACCCCTGCTGGCGCCGTGGTCCGCGCTCCTCGCGCTGGTCGGGATGGCGCTTGCACTGCATCGCCGGCGCGCGGCGCGCTATCGGTTTTTGCTTCTCTGGGGCATTCTGGCCTTGATCCTCGGCAGCGTGCTCGTGCTCGATCCGCCGTCGTATACACGCCTGCTCATCATCGTCCCGCTGCCCTCTCTACTGGCCGGCATCGCCCTCCTGAGCCTGGTGCGCCGCCTGCGCCGGTGGGTCGGGGTCCGACCGGCGGTGGCGGTGGGGACCTGCGCGGCAGCCGTCGCGCTGTCCGCGGCGGTCAACCTCGTCGGCTACGCGCGCTTCAACGACGCAATGCGCCAGATGCCGCGCGAGTGGGATGTTCTGCGCGTCATGGAACGGCTCGGCGACACCTACGACTACTACCTCTTCACCGGGCCGTTCCTGCTCGCCGACTCACCGATCTTTCAGCTCTTCGCTGCTCGCACGCGCGCCGTCACCGGGTTCACCGCCGCTGATCTCCCCGATCGCCTGACCGGGGACGCGGCCTTCATCGTCCTCGGCGAGCCGCGCGGCCTGGGTGCGGCCATCAACGATCGATTCCCGGGCAGCGAGCGGGAAGTCGTCGAAGAGGAGGGACAACGACAAATGCTGATTTATCGATGTGCAGCGACAGACGGATGCGACGCCGCGTTCAACTAGCCGCTGGTGTCCTGGCCCTGGCGGTCGCGGCCGCCGCCGACCCGGCGCCGACGCCGCCAGTCGACGCGCAGGCGCTCGCCCAGGACGGTCGCTACGCCGAGGCGTATGCGGCCCTGATCGCGCGTGGCGCCGACCGCGATCCGACGGCACTGCGCGCGCTGGCCCGCGCCATGTTGATGCATGGCATTGACAGCCCGGAGACCTTCGAGCGCTGGGCGGCAATGCGCGCCGCACGCAACTTGCGCGAGCCCGAGCTCGCCGGGCCCGCCCTGCGCCAGCTCGAGGGCGACGGCCGTTACGAGCAGGCGCTGGCACTGGAGATCCTCTCCTCGAGCGCGCCCAGGGCCAGCCGCGCGGCGTTCATCACCGCGCTCGACTCGCCGCACCGGACCATCCGCTTGCGCGCCCTGCGCGCCCTGCACGACGCGGAGGACCGCGAGACCCTCCAGGAGCGCATCGCCACCTTGACCACCGATGATCCGGATCCCGATGTGCGCATCGTCGCGGTGCGCACCCTGCGCGACTGGGGCGCCTCCGGCAGCCTGACGTCGCTGCGGCGCGCCGCGACCGAAGGCACCCCGGCCGTGCGCCAGGAAGCGGTCGCGGCGCTGATCGTCCTCGGCGACCCGAAGCTCGTCGACCTCGTGCGCCAGTCCCTCGCCGACGCGCCGCCCACTGAGCGCGCCCGGGCCATACGGCTGGCCGGAATGGTGCCGTCGCCGAGTTTGCTGCCGATGGTCATTCCTTTCCTCTCCGATGCCGATCCCGAGGTGCGGACGGCGGCCGCCGCGGCCGTGTTGTCGATCACCGCGCCCCCACCCGTGCCATGACCGCCGCCGCTCGTCATCACTTCGCTGCCGTGGCCGCGCACTACCACCAGTTCCGCGACCGCTGGCCGCTCGGCGCCGTGCGCGCGGCGGAGCAGCGCGCCCTGCGCGCCCTGGTGATGGTGCGCGCCGGCGAACGCGTGCTCGACGTCGGCTGCGGTGACGGCACCACCCTCGCCTGGCTGCGCAGCCGCGGCACCCGCCCGATCGGCGTTGACACGGTCTGGAGCATGGCCGCTCTCGCGCGACAAAGCGGCGCCGCCACTGTCGTCCAGGACATGGAAGCGCTCGGCATGCGGCCGCAGTTCGACTGGGTCTTGTGCGTCGGTGCGCTCGAGTTCGCCGCTGAGCCGGCGCGCGCGATCTACGAGCTGTCGGCCTGCGTCCGTCCCGGTGGCAAGCTCGGGCTGCTGTTTCCGCGCCGCTCCTTGCTCGGCCAGGTCTACGCCGCCTATCACCGCGCCCACGGCCTGCGCATCCACCTGTTCAGCCACGCGGCGATCCGCGCCCATCTGGCCGCCGCCGGCTTCGAGACCAGCGGGCCGGGGCGCGATTGCCTCCTGTCGACCGTCTGCGTCGCGCGGCAGCGCGATGGGGGAGAAGCACCGGGTGAGGCGCCGGATTTGACCTAGCCGCCGCGCGCCCGATCCCGCCCCTTCCGCCTCACCGGCGTTTCACGGGATTGACACTCTCGGACTGCGGAACGCATTGACCCCACCAGCCGTGCCTGTGTATCGTGCGCCGCGGCGAGGTGGTGGGATGCGTGTAAACGGCACAGGATGGGGGATGTGGGCGCGGCTGATGGTCGTCGCCCTGGCGTGCGCGGCGGCGGGAGCGAGCTGCAGCAAGCCCGTCGACGAGATCCGCATCGGCGAGTTCGGCTCCCTGACCGGCGGCACCGCGACCTTTGGGATCTCGACGCACGAAGGCGTGATGCTCGCCCTGAAGGACATCAACGCCGCCGGCGGCCTGCTCGGCAAGCCGGTGCGCGTCATCACGGAGGACAATCAGAGCAAACCCGAGGAAGCCGTCACCGCGGTCCTCAAGCTCATCAAGCAAGACCTCGTCGTCGCCCTCATCGGCGAGGTGGCCTCGAGCCGCAGCCTCGCCGCCGCACCGGTGGCACAGGCGAACAAGATTCCGATGCTGTCGCCGGCCTCGACCAACCCCAAGGTCACCGAGGTGGGCGACTACATCTTCCGCGCCTGCTTCATCGATCCCTTTCAGGGCTCGGCGATGGCGGCGTTCGCCATCAACACGCTCAAGCTGCACCGCTTCGCCATTCTCACCGACGTCAAGAACGACTACTCGACCGGCCTGACACAATTCTTCCGCGAGACCGTCGTGAAGCTCGGCGGCGAGATCATCGCCGAGGAGAGCTACAGCGAGGGCGACATCGAGTTCAAAGCGCAGCTCACCGCGATTCGCGCCAAGCAGCCCGAGGCGATCTACGTGCCGGGCTACTACACGGAGTGCGCGCTGATCGCCCGCCAGGCAAAAGAACTGGGCCTCGAGGTGCCGCTGCTCGGCGGCGACGGTTGGGACAGCGCCAAGACGGTCGAGATCGGCGGCAAGGCGGTCGAGGGCGTCTACATCACCAACCACTATTCGGCCGAGGACCCGCGGCCGGAAGTGAAGCAGTTCATCGCCGACTACAAGAAGATGTACTCCGGCAAGGCACCCGACGTCATGGCCGCGCTCGGCTACGACGCCATCCGCATGATGGCCGACGCCATTCGGCGCGCCGGGTCGACCGACGGCCCGGCGGTGCGCGACGCGCTGGCGGCGACCAAGGACTTCGCCGGCGTGACCGGCACCATCACCATCGACGAGCATCGCAACGCGCGCAAGACGATCGTCGTCCTGCGCATCGAGGGCGGCGACTTCCACCTCGTGACGTCGATGCCGCCCGCGTGAGCGGCGGAGCGGACCCTGCCATGCGCCGCGCGATCGCCGTTCGGCCTCGCTCCCGCGCGCACCGCCGCGACTGAGCCTCCGGCATGGAAGAGCTCGTTCAACAGCTGGTCAACGGCCTGTCCTGGGGCGCCATCTACGCCCTGATCGCGCTCGGCTACACCATGGTCTACGGCGTCTTGCGCCTGATCAACTTCGCCCACGGCGACGTCTACATGGTCGGCGCCATGACCGCCTACTACACCGCCCACTGGTTCGGCCTGACACGCGCCCCGTCGGTGCAAGCCTTCATCCTGGTGATGCTCGTCGCCATGGCGGTCAGCGGCGCCCTCGGCGCGCTGATCGAGCGCGTCGCCTACCGGCCGCTGCGCAATCGGCCGCGCTCGTCGATGCTGATCACCGCCATCGGCGTCTCGATGCTGCTCGAGTTCGGCGGCCAGCGCGTCTTCGGACCCGACCCCAAGTTCTTCCCGCAGCTCATCGAGACGCACTCGGTGTTCGCCGCCGGCGGCGTCGTGCTGACCAACATCGACCTGCTGGTCATCGGACTCTCGCTCGCCTTGATGTTCGGCCTGCGCGCCATCGTGCTCTACACGCGCATCGGCCTGGCGCTGCGCGCCGTGAGCTTCAACTACGACGCCGCGGCGCTGATGGGCATCAACGTCAACACGGTCATCGCCACGACGTTCATGCTCGGTTCGGCCCTGGCGGCGGCGGCCGGCACCATGGTCGGCCTGCGCAACCCCAAGATCGACCCGCTCATGGGCCTCATGCCGGGCATCAAGGCGTTCGTCGCCGCGGTGCTCGGCGGCATCGGTAACTTTCCCGGCGCCGTGGTCGGCGGCCTGCTGATGGGCGTGACCGAGACTCTGGTGGCCGCCTACCTCAGCTCGACGTACCGCGACGCCGTGGCGTTCGCCATCCTGATCATTGTGCTCCTGGTCAAGCCGGCCGGCTTGTTCGGCAAGGTGACGGTCGAGAAGGTGTGATGGCCGCGGCGCTCGATCTCATCAAGCGCAACGCAGCCCTCGCGTTGCTGATCGTCCTGCAGTGGCCGCTCGGCCTGGCGCTCGAGCGCTGGCTCAACCCGTACTATCTCCAGATCGTCGTCTACTGCGGCATCAACGTCACGCTCGCCGCCAGCCTCAATCTGATCAACGGCATCGCCGGGCAGTTCTCGCTCGGGCACGCCGGTTTCATGGCCATCGGCGCCTACGTCAGCGCCGCGTGCACGCTGCTCGCCTGGCCGAGCGCCCCACCCGCGCTGCAACTCCCCCTCGGTCTCCTGGTCGGCGGCCTGGCCGCCGCCGGCGCCGGGCTGCTGGTCGGCATTCCCACTCTGCGCCTGCGCGGCGACTACCTCGCCATCGCCACACTCGGCTTCGGCGAGATCATCCGCGTCGTCATCCTCAATACCGAAGCCGTCGGCGGCGCCCGCGGCCTGGGTGGCATTCCCCCGCTGGCCGGTTTCGCCTCGGTCACCGCTTGCGCCATTGCCTGCGTCGCCATGCTGTGGCGCCTGGTGCATTCGGTCAAAGGCCTGGCGTTCGCCGCCATCCGCGAGGACGACATCGCCGCCGCCGCGATGGGCGTCGACACCACGCGCCACAAGATCATCGCCTTCGCCCTCGGCGCCTTCTGGGCCGGCGTGGCGGGCGGCCTGTTCGCCCACTTCATCGGCTACATCCACACCAACTCGTTCCAGTTCCTGAAGAGCATCGAGATCGTCGTGATGGTGGTGCTCGGCGGCGCCGGCAGCCTGAGCGGATCGATCCTGGCGGCCATCGCACTGACCATCCTGCCGGAGCTGCTGCGTTTCGGCGCCGAGTACCGCATGATCATCTACTCCGCCCTGCTGATCGCCATGATGATCATCCGCCCCGACGGTTTGCTCGGCAGCCGCGAGATTACCCAATGGCGTTTCTGGAAATCCGCGACTGCTCGCTGAGCTTCGGCGGCCTGGCCGCGGTGAGCGGGTTCGACTGTACGCTCGAGCCCGGGCAGCTGCTCGGCCTGATCGGCCCCAATGGCGCCGGCAAGACCACGGTCTTCAATCTGATCACCGGGGTCTATGCGCCGGACCGCGGCGCCATCCGCCTCGGCGGCGAGAGCATCGCCGGCCTGCGCCCCTTCCAGATCAACCGCCGCGGCGTGGCGCGCACCTTCCAGGGCATTCGCCTCTTCCCGCACTTGAGCGCCCTCGACAATGTCCGCGTCGGCGCCGGCCGCCACTCGACGCACGGCTTGCTCGGCACCCTGCTGCGCACCCGCCAGGCCATCGAGGGCAGCGCGGCCATCGACGCGGAGTGCCGCCGCCTGCTGGGCCTGGTCGGCCTCGAAGACCACTGCGATGCGGCCGCCTCGTCCCTGCCCTACGCCTCGCAGCGCCGTCTGGAGATCGCCCGCGCGCTGGCCACCCGACCGCGTCTGCTGCTGCTCGACGAGCCGGCGGCGGGCATGAACCCGCAGGAAAAGCTCGAGCTGATGGCCACGATCCGCTGGCTGCGCGACGAGTTCGACCTCGCCATTCTCCTCATCGAGCACGACATGAAGCTGGTCATGGAAGTCTGCGAACACATTGTCGTTCTCGACCACGGCGAGACCATCGCCAGCGGCCGCCCGGCGGATATCCAGCGCCATCCGCGCGTCATCGAGGCCTACCTGGGCGCGCCGGAAGCGAGCACCTGAGTGCACCTCTTCGCGAAATTGCCACGCCCTATCTTAGAGGGTTTCCTCTCCCGGATGGGAGAGGATCAAGGTGAGGGGGATTCGACGATGCCGAAGGCCACGAAGGGCTTCTGTGCTGAATGGAACCCCCAGGTCAGGGGTGGCTTCGCCCTTCAATTGTATCCCCCTCATCCTGTCCGTCTCCCATCCGGGAGAAGGGACCCTCGTCCGATACGTGGTCGTCTTCGCGCCTGCCAGCACTGACCCGCCATGCTCCTCGCCGTCAACGATCTGCACGCTTCCTACGGCGCCATTCACGCCCTGCAGGGGGTTTCGCTCACCGTCGCCGCCGGCGAGGTGGTGACGTTGATCGGCTCCAACGGCGCCGGCAAGAGCACGCTGCTGCGCTGCATCAGCGGCCTGGTGCGCGCCGCCGCGGGCACGATCGTCTTCGACAAGACCGTGCGCCTCGATCTGCTGCCGGCGCACACCATCGTCGCCGAGGGCATCAGTCAGGTCCCCGAGGGCCGCATGGTCTTCACCAACCTCAGCGTGCGCGAGAACCTCGCCCTCGGCGCCTACCAGCGCAAGGACCGCGAGGAGATTCGCGAGACGCTCGCCCGCGTCTTCGCGCTCTTTCCGCTGCTGCGCGAACGCCAGGGCCAGTCCGCCGCCACCCTCAGCGGCGGCGAGCAGCAGATGCTGGCCATCGGCCGCGCCCTGATGGCGCGCCCGCAGCTGCTGCTGCTCGACGAGCCGTCGCTCGGTCTGGCCCCGATCGTCGTACAGAAGATCTTCGCCATCATCCGCGAGATCAACGCCCAGGGCACCGCCGTGCTGCTGGTCGAGCAGAACGCCCACATGGCCTTGCGCGTGGCGCAGCGCGCCTACGTGCTGCAGACCGGCCGCATCGTGCTCAGCGACTCGGCCGAGAACCTGCTGCGCAACCCGGAAGTGCGGGCGGCCTACCTCGGCGAGTAAGCGCCCCCACAACTTGACGCTCCTGGGGGTGTCGCGTATCTCTCCCCAATGGAGGTGCGGAACATGCTCCGACGGGTGGCGGTGCTTCTCTGCTGTGTGGCTCTGGCGGGGTGTGGCGATGACGGCGGTGGTGGCTCCGCTCCGGCGAGCGTCGAGAAGCAGGTCCGCGACGCCGCGACTGCACAAGGACTCAAGGGATCCCCGGTCCTCACCGAACCCAGTCTTTCCCCCGAGCAGCAGGAGATTCGCGAGCTGCGCCGCGAGCTCGGCCGCAACCTCTTCTTCGACAAGATCATGAGCGGCGTCGAGCAGACCAGCTGCGCCACCTGTCACCATGCCGCGTTCCAGTTCGGCGACGGCCGCAACATTGCCCGCGGCGTCTTCTGCGACCTGTCGCCGACCTTCGAGTCGATCACCTGCCACGACGCGCCGACGCCCGGCGAAGACGGCAACGTCGTCGGCCCCGACCGCGCCTCGCCGCTCAACAGCCGCAACTCGCCGTTGCTCATCAACGCCGCGCTCTTCCCGCGCCAGATGTGGAACGGCCGCTTCCATTTCATCGACGAGAGCTCGAAAGACGTGAACGAGTGTGATGCCTCGCTCGGATTCGAGTTTCCGGCTCCCGAACGCGTGCTGCTGACGCGCTCGATCCTGACCGCGCAAGCGCATATCCCGGTCACCGAGGCGGTCGAGATGACCGGCGACTTTCCCCACCCCGGCGAGCCGTTCGAGGACCGCGACGAGCTCAACCCGGAGATCCGCGACGGCATCTCCTTCAGAGTCAGCGATTCGGCCGGGTATCGCCCGTTGTTCGAGGCCGCGTACCCCAAGGGGCGGCCGGAAGTGAAGCTGTACTCCGGCGATCCGGAGATCGGCCCCAACGAGGACATCCCATATCTCGCCATCGCCGATTCCGTCGGCCACTTCCTCGAGAGCTTGATCTTCACCCACGCGCCCTGGGACGATTTCCTCGCCGGCAACGACGCCGCCATGAGCGACGCCGCCAAGCGCGGTGCGCTGACCTTCTTCACCACCGGGAAGTGCTCGAGCTGCCACAGCGGCGACCTCTTCAGCGACTTCGAGAACTACAACATCGGGGTGCCGCAGGTCGGTCCGGGCACGGCGCAATACGACCCGGATACGCTCTTCCGCGACTTCAGCACGTGGGACTTCGGCCTCGAAGAGATCAGCTTCCGGCGCGTCGACCGCTTCAAGTTCCGCACGCCGCCATTGCGCGGTGTGGCGCTCAGCGCGCCGTACATGCACAACGGCGCGTACACGCGCCTTGAGGATGCCCTCCGGCACCACACCGATCCGGCCGCCGCCTATGCGGCCTACGACATCAGCCAGATCGAACAGGACATGCGCAACGCCGAGGGGCTGAAGCCGATGGCGGCCGTGTTCGAGCGCCGCAATCCCGTCGTGCTCGGCTCCGGTGCCGATCAGACGAAGATCGACCTGACCGAAGCGCAGATCGACGACCTGGTGCAGTTCCTCATCGCGCTCACCGATCCGCGCATGCGCGACACCGACAGCCTGGCGCCCCAGACGGTGCCCAGCGAGCTGCCGGTGGACGTCGTCGGGCCGCATCGATTCCCCATCTACGAGTAGCTGGGCCGGACACACCAACGGTCGCCGTCGAAGGTCCCGCGCCGTGAGTCGCCGCCGTCACTGCCGCGCCGCGGGCCCCTTCGACCGCGCCCACCTGCCGGCCGCGCTGCTCGCCCTGCTGCTCGCGGCCGATGCACGGGCGGGCACCGATCCGCCGCCGGTGTCGTTTCGCGCCGCCGTGCGCTATCCCGTCAGCGGCCTGCCCGCCGACCTCACGGTTGTCGACCTCGACCTCGACGACGAGCTCGACGTCGCCGTGGCGAGCTACGACACCAGCGCGGCGACCATCCTGCTCGGCGACGGCGGCGGCCGCCTGCGGCCCGCGGGCGACGCGCCGACGGTGGGCAGACCGCTCGGCATCACGGCGGGGCGACTCGATGCCGACACGCTGCCCGACCTGGTGCTGACCGAGGAAGAGTCGGACAACATGTGGTTCCTGCGCAACCGCGGCGGCGGCCTGTTCGACGCGCCGCGCAAGGTGCTGGGCGGCCACGATCCGTGGCCGGTGGTGGCCGTCGACTTCGACGGCGACGGCGCACTCGACCTGGTGCAGGCGTTGGCCGGCGAGCTGGGCGGGCGCATCAACGTCCTCTACGGCAACGGTCAGGGCGCCTTCGACACCCCGGTGGGCACGCGCACGCGCGGCGGCAACCAGTCGCTCGTCGTCGCCGACTTCAACGGCGACGATTTGCTCGACGCGGCCGCGGCCAACGGATCGCGCGCCAGCGTCTCGGTGGTGCTCGGTGGCGAGAACCGCACCCTCGTCCCGCAGATCGAATCGGCGATCCTGACTGCTCCAACCGGCCTCGCCGCGGGCTATGTGAATGACGACGACGTGCTCGATATCGTCGCCACCGCGATCGGCGGAACGCAGATCAGCCTCTCCTATGGCCTCGGCGACGGGCGCTTCGAGCCGGCCCAGCTGTTTCGCGTCGGGCAGGGTCCGATCGGCGTCGCGCTCGCCGACATCAACGGCGACGAACGCCTCGACGCCATCGTCGCCAACAGCGGCAGCAACACCATCAGCGTGCTGTTCGGCAACGACCGGGGCAGCTTTCTCCCGGTGCGCAACTTCGTCACCGACGGTATGCCCATCGCCCTGCGCGCCATCGACCTCAACGGCGACGATCGCCTCGACATCGTGTCGGCCAACAACGGTGTCGGCGGCGTCGCCCACAGCGCCACGGTGCTGTTCGGCAACGGCGCCGATCTCGATGCCGCGCGGCTCCTGCCCGGGGCGGCGCTGGCCGGGCCCGTGGCGGTGGGCGATCTGAACAACGACGGGCGCGCCGACCTCGCCGCTTCTGCGACCGAAGCGGTCGCCGTCGCGACGTACCTCGGCCGCAGCGACGGGACCTTCAATGCGCCGCAACTCGTTCCGCTGCCGGGCGCCCCCAGCGCGGTGGTCCTCGCCGACGTCAACGGCGACGACCGCCCCGACCTCGTCACGGCCGAGCCGAGCGCGACCAACCTCGCCCTGGCGCTCAACCGCGGCAGCGCCTTTGCCGCGACCGTGCCGCTCCCCGCCGGAGGTGCGGCGCGCGCCGTTGCGGCCGCCGACTACGACGGCGACGGCGCCATCGACCTCGCCGCAGCCTTGCCGGGGACCAACGAGGTGAGCGTCCTGCGCGGCAATGGCACGGGCAGCTTCGCGGCGCCGGTCAAAGTCGCCCTGCCCGGCAGCCCGATCGCCCTGGCGAGCGCCGACTTCGACGGCAACGCGCGCGCCGACGTGGCGGTCCTGACTACCGATCCAGATGGCGTGACCGTCATGCTCGGCAGCGCCAGCGGCATGTTGACGGTGGCCGGCAGCGCCTCGCTCAACGGCGACCCGATCGCCCTCGCCCTGCTCGACGCCGACGACGACGGCGACGACGATGTCGCAGCGACCTATGTCCCACACGCGCTGGAGATCCTGCTCAGCAACGGTGCCGGCGGCTTCTCCGCCACGCGCTCGTCGGTCCCGGGCCTGAGCAGGCCGGTCGCCATGGCCGCCCGCGACGTCAACGGCGATCGGCGCGCGGACATTCTGGTTGCCGACAACGGCACCGCATCGATCGCTGTCTTTGCCGCCACCGGGGCCGCGACCTTTGCCGCCCCGATTCGCTACAGCCTGGGGGCCTTGTCGGCCGGGCTCGCCGTGGCAGACTTCGACGGCGATGGGGGCTACGACTTCACCGCGACCGGCACGGCGCCGGCGGCCGCCCTCAACGCCGACGCCGCTTTCTCTCCCGGCGACGCCAACGGTGACGACGCGGTCAACGCCGCCGACCTCGTCGCGCTCGCCGGCACCGTCAACCGCGCCAGCAGTGTGCCCTCCGAACGCGCCGCTTCCACCGCCTTCGACGCCAACGGCGATGGCGTGGTCAATCGCCAGGATCTGCGCGGTATCGTGGGCCGCATCTTTGGATAGCATGGTGGATCCTTCTGGAAGTCGTGTGGGTGTTTTCAACCGTGCGCCCGGGCACTCCAGGCCCTCTCCGGGATGGGAGAGGGTTGGGTGAGGGGGATTCAAATCCTTCTCCTAGCCGTAGTCGTCGCAGGGCAGCGTGCGAACCTCAGGTGCGCGAATGAGCAAAATGCCTTGGAGGAAGCCTCAGTGAATCCCCCTCACCCTGGCCCTCTCCCATCCGGGAGAGGGAACCGGATAGTCACCCGACCGGCGCGACGGTACGCGCTGATCCTCCCGCTCCTCGTCGCTCCCCAACTCGCCGCCGCGCAGAACATCACCTTCCCGCAGCCGGCGATCGAATCGCTCTTCGAGGTGCCGTCCAAGATGGCGCTCGGCGATCTGAACGACGACCAGCGCCCCGACATCGTGCTGACCAACTTTCTCGCCTTCACCGTCACCATCTTTCTCGCCGGCGGCGAGCCGCTGTTCACCCCGGCCGGCGATTTCCCTTCCGGCGGCGCCGGGCACCGGGTCACCATCGCCGACGCCGACGGCGACATGATTCCCGACGTGCTGGTCAGCGAGCAGGAGTCGGACAACATCTGGTTGCTGCGCGGGCTCGGCGACGGCTCGGTGAGCGAGCCGTCGCTGATCGTGCCCGGACACGACCCGACCGGTGTCGCGGTGAGCGACCTCGACGGCGACCACACGGTCGATCTGGCCGTCGCCCTCGAAGACGAGGCGGGCGGGCGTCTGGCGGTGATGTTGGGACGCGGCAAAGGCACCTTCGAGCTCGTCCAGACCCTCGAGCTTCCGGAGGGCAGTCAGGAAGTCGTGATCGGTCAATTCGACGGCGACGGCAAACCCGACGCAGCGGTCTCGAACAGCGACGCCGGCAGTCTCTCGCTGCTGTACGGCATCGACGGCGGCCGGTTCGAGATCAGGAACGGGAGCGAGATCGCCGTCGGACCCGGCGCAGGGCCGCTCGCCCTGGCCGACATGGACGAGGACGGGACACCGGACCTGATCGTCGGTATCACCGGCAACGACACGGTCGCCGTACTGCGCGGGCACCCCGACGGCTCCTTCGACGCACCGCTGTCTCTCGCCACCGGCGGCCAGGCGCTGATCGACATGGTCGTCGCCGACGTCGACGGCGACCGCCATCGCGATATCCTTGCCGCCAATCTGCGCTCGCAGAGCCTCACTGTGATCAGCGGTCGCGGCGACGGCACGTTCGAGCCGGCGCGCGGTTACGTCACCGAGTCGAGCCCGGTGGCGGTCGGCACGACCGACGTCAACGGCGACGGGATCGCCGACCTGCTGAGCGCCAACGAAGGGCCCGGGGCGTCGCAGCCCTCCATCGCGGTGTTGTTCGGCAACGGCCGTCGCAGCTTCGACGCGATCGAGCAACTGCCGGCTCCCGGCGGCGGCGTGGGGGTCGCCGTGGCCGACTTCGACGAGGACACCCTGCCCGATGCGGTCGCGGCATTCGCCGAGGATCAGGTCGCAGCGATCTTCTTCGGCTCACCGCAAGCCGGCCTGGTGCCGGCGCCGCCCGCCGAGTCGCTCGCGCTTGGAACGCAGCCGGTGGCGATCGCCGCCGCCGACTTCGACGCCGACGGCCATGCCGACATCGCGACGCTCAACCAGACACCCGACCTGACGCTGCTGTTCGGCCGCGGCGACGGCCACTTCGACGCGGCCGTACAGCAATCGATTCCGGCCCGGGCGCGCGGCTTCGTCGTCGCCGATTTCGATGCCGACGGCGATCCGGATGTGGCCGTGGTCGAATCGCCAGCGCCCTTCCAGCTGCGCGCGCTGCGCAACGACCGGGCGGCGGGCTTCACGCCGCTGGCGCCGATCGCTCTGCCCGGCGAGGCGGCGACGATTGCCGCCGGCGACTTCAACGGCGATGGCAAGGTCGACCTGGCCGTCAACCAGGCCGTCGACGCCTCCATCCTGACCTTCTTCGGCGATGGCGCCAACGGCTTCGGCGCGCCGATCCCGCTGACCGTGCGCAGCGCGGTGCACACGCTGGCGCCCGGCGACCTGAACGGCGACGGCGCGCTCGATCTGCTCGCCTCCTCGGCGGTGTCGCGCGACATCACCAGCCTGTTCAACGACGGGCATGGCGCCTTCGCTATCGGGCCGCGGCGTTCCGCCGGCACCTTTCCGACCGAAGCGACACTGCGCGATTTGAACAACGACGGCTTCGCCGAGGCCATCGTCAACGACCAGCTCAACGATCTGACCACCGTGCTGCTCAACAACGGCACCGGCGCGCTGGGTACCACGATGCCGCTGCTGGCCAGCGTCGCGCCGCGCGGGGTCGCCACCGGCGACTTCGACGGCGACGGGCGCTACGATGTCTTCACCGTCGGCCGCACGGTCTGCCGGCTGCGCAACGCGACGCAGAACGCCAGCGCGGTGCGGCGCGGCGACGGCAACGGCGACCGGCGCGTCTCGGCCGCCGACGTCGTCGCGTTGCTGCGCGAGCTGCGCGACGGCGACGGCGCGCGCGCCGACGACACCGGTCGCGGCGCTTTTCACGGCGACGCCGGCGCCGACGCCGACGGCGACGGCACAGTGGACACCACCGACCTGCGCGCCCTGCTGCGGCGCCTGATGGACTCCTGATCATGCCTGGCGCCGATCAATCGCACCGGCGGACGGCGGTCCTCCTGTTGATCGGCCTGGCATCACTGAAGGTCGCGGTCCACCTCTGGAACCACCCGGCCTATGGCTATTTCCGCGACGAGCTCTACTACCTCGCCTGCGCCGATCACCTGGCGTGGGGCTACGTCGACCACCCGCCGCTGTCGATCTTCATCCTCGCCGCCGTGCGCGGGCTGTTCGGCAACTCGATGTTTGCCATTCGCCTGCCGGCCATCCTGGCCGGCGCCGCCACCGTGTTCCTCACCGGCGTGCTGACGCGCCAGCTCGGCGGGGGGCGGTTCGCTCAGGCACTCGCCGCGCTGGCCTGTCTGGCGATGCCGATCGCCCTCGGGCTCGGAACCTTCTTCTCGATGAACGCCTTCGACATGCTCTTCTGGCTCGCCGGCGTGCTGGTCGTGGTCCGCCTGATCGATGCGGGAGCGCCGCGCGATTGGCTACTGTTCGGCGTCATCGCCGGGCTCGGCATGATGAACAAGATCAGCATGGGTTTTCTGGTCTTCGGCCTCGGCGTCGGACTCCTGCTGACACCCGAGCGCCAGCGCTTGCGCGGCAAGTGGTTGTGGATCGGCGGCGGCATCGCACTGCTGCTGTTCCTGCCGCATGTGCTCTGGCAGGTCGCGAACGGTTTCCCGACGCGCGAGTTCGTGCACAACGCCAGCAGCATGAAGATGCGCGCCATGGCATCGCTCGAATACCTCGCGGCACAAGTGCTCTACACCAATCCCATCACGGTCCCGATCTGGCTGGCCGGCCTGGGCTACTTCCTTTTCGCCCGCCACGGCCGCGCCTATCGCAGCCTCGGCATCGCCTACATCGCCATCCTGGTGCTGCTGATCGCGCAGCAGGGCAAGGCGTACTACCTCGCCCCGGCGTACCCGATGCTGCTCGCCGGCGGCGGCGTCGCCATCGAGCGTTTCACCGATCGGCGCGCGCGCTGGCTCAGGCCGGTATCGCTGCTCGCCGTCACCGTCATCGGCGCCGCCCTCGCCCCGCTCGCGATGCCCATCCTGTCGCCCGAGGCGACATTTCACTATGTGCAGACGCTGGGTATCGATGCCCCGCAGGAAGAGCGCAACGCGCGCCGCGCGCTGTCGCAGCACCTCGCCGACCGTTTTGGTTGGGACAACATGGTCGCCACCATCGCGCGCGTCCACCGCGCCTTGCCGCCCGCCGAGCGCGCCCGCGCCGCCATCTTTGCCGGCAACTACGGCGAAGCCGGGGCCGTCAATCTCTTCGGGCCCAGCCAGGGGCTGCCGCCCGCCATCAGCGGGCACAACAACTTCTGGCTCTGGGGTCCCGGAGAGGCAACCGGCGAGGTCACGATCGTCGTCGGCCTGCCGGCAGAGGCCCTGCAGCGCCTCTGCGAGGAAGTCGAGCAGGCCGAGACCGTCGAGTCGCCCTGGGCCATGCCCTACGAAACCGACCTGCCGGTTTACGTCTGCCGCCGCCTCAAGCGGCCGCTGCCCGAGGTGTGGTCCGAGTTGAAGCGGTACATCTGAGCACCGGCCCCCGCCGCCGCCCACCTCTGGTCAGGTGCCGCCCCTTTGTACTATGGGCTCGACCGGGGGACGCCAAAGAGTCCTGCAGTCTGAGGACCCCAACCGACAAGAGGAGGTGTCATGCCACTCGGGAATCGTGTTGCAGCGGAGTTTCTCGGAACATTCTGGCTCGTGCTCGGCGGATGCGGCAGCGCGGTACTGGCCGCGGCCTTTCCGAACGTCGGCATCGGGCTGCTGGGCGTGGCGTTTGCCTTCGGGCTGACGGTGCTCACCATGGCGTACGGGATCGGCCACATCTCCGGCTGCCATCTCAACCCGGCCGTGACGGTCGGTCTGGTCGTCGGCGGCCGCTTCAAGGCCTCCGAGACCATCCCCTACGTCATCGCCCAGGTGATCGGCGCCATCGTCGCAGCGGTCGTGCTCTACACGATCGCCAGCGGCAAGGCGGGATTCGATCTCGCCGGCGGCCTGGCCTCGAACGGCTACGGCGAGCATTCGCCGGGCGGCTACACGTTGCTCGCCGGCTTCATCACCGAAGTGGTGATGACCTTCATGTTCCTGATCATCATCCTCGGATCGACCGACGCGCGCGCCCCGAAAGGCTTCGCGCCGATCGCCATCGGCCTCGGCCTGACGCTGATCCACCTGATCAGCATTCCGGTGACCAACACCTCCGTGAACCCGGCCCGCAGCACCGGTCCGGCACTGATCGTCGGCAGCTGGGCCCTGGCGCAGCTGTGGATGTTCTGGGTCGCGCCGTTGATCGGCGCAGCACTGGCAGGTGTCGCCTACCGCGCCATAGGCGGCGAGGAGAAGTAGTCGAGTCTGCTCCCCTCCTTGGAAAGGAGGGGGACAAGAAAGATCGGGCTAGACCTTCGCCCAGCGATTGGCCGTCAGCTGCAGGCTGGGGAAGTCGGTGCGCGAGACCACTTCCTCGTAGATGCGCGCGTAGCCGGTCGCAGCGATCCTCCACTGCCCGTCGATCTTGACGTACTCGTCGCGATAGTACGCCGCGCCGCGGATGGTGATGTTCGCCCGCGTCTCGATGACCGTGTCGTCGAGGGCCCAGATGCCGGTCGCGGTCGTGGCGCTGGTGAAATCGATCTCCGGCTGATGCACGCGGTGGTGCGAGATCATGCTGCTCGGCCCCAACGCATCGCGCAGGAACTGGATGATCTGCGCCCGCGAGGAGAAGGAGTACTTCCCGTCGCCGTAGGCCGCTGTCGCGTCGCCCGTGAAGCACGACTCCATCTCGTCCCAGCGCTTCTCGTCGAGGCAGCGCATGTACTTGTACTTGAGCCGCTTAATCGCCTCGAGCTCCTGCAAGTCCACCATCGCTGCTCCTTTCGCCTGCCCCGTGCTTCGGCCCGCTGCGCCCCTCGTCGTCCGTCCCGGGGCCTTCGCACACTACCGTCGATTCAGCGCGCCACTCACCCGGCGCTTTTCCGCCCCGGCGGCGACCGCCTGCACCTCGTTGAGGAAGACACGGATCTTCGGCCACAGACGGTCCGGCGTCACGCGCAGCTCACCGATCCAGCGCGTCTCGAGCAATCGCGCGTTCGGCATCTCCTTCGCGAGCTCCGCCGCGTCGCGGTGCGCGTGCAGGCGATCGCCGCGATGGCCGATCACCAGCGTGGGCATCGCGAGCTGCCGGCGCCGTGCGGCGGGCGGCACGACCGGGCCGACCAGGATGCCGTGCAGGACGGCGGTGATCACCTCGGGTTCCGCGGACGTGGCGTTGAGAATGCTCGCCACCAGATCGATGTTCGGCCGCGGGATGCGGCGCACCAGGCGCGCGAACGGGCGCACGATGAACGAACCGTAGTCCACGAGAGTGATCAGCGGCACCAGCAGCAGCGCGGCGAACATCGTCGACCATTCCATCACCGGCATCTCGATGAACAGGCCGAGGCAGCGCTCCGGGGCCTTCGCCGCGACCTGCAGCGCCGTGATCGCACCGAGTGAGACGCCGCCGACGAGCGCCTTCTCGATGCCGAGGTGGTCGAGCAAAGCGAGCGTCTGGTCGGCGAAGAAGTCGACGCGCAGCTCGCGCGGATCGGTGGGCTTATCGCTCTCCCCATGGCCGAGCAGATCGAGCAGGATCACCCGGTAGCCCTGCGTCACGAAGCGCCCCGCGAGGCTTCGGTTGACGAGCGAATCGAGCAAGAGCCCGTGCAGGAGCACGCAGGGAACGCCCGCGTCGCCGTGAATCTCATAGGCGAGCTCGTAGTCGCCCCATCGGAACCGACCTTTCTCGAGCACCTTTGTCATCGACGGGGCACCTCCGTGGCGAGTGTCGCCATACCGCTCCTGTATCGACGGACGGTCATCAGCGCAATCGGAGGCGGTGCCGGCAGCTGCCTCGACGGCCGTGCCAGCATCCCGCGCGTTGCCAGCCGGCGGTTGCCGCGATACTGTCCGCCGCGCATCGCCATCGCCCACCCTCAACCAACGGAGTAACGACATTCGTATGACTCGTTTCGCTGACCACACCGCCATCGTCACCGGCGCCGGATCCGGCCTCGGACGCGCCACCGCCACCCGCCTCGCCACCGAAGGCGCCGCCGTCGCCTGCCTCGATCTCATGCTCGACGCCGCCGAGGAAACAGCCGCGACCATCGCCGCCGCCGGCGGCACGGCGCGCGCCTATCAAGTCGACGTCGCCGACCCCGTCTCGGTGCGCGCCGCCGTCGCCAGCGCCGCCAAGGATCTCGGCCGGCCCTCGGTGCTGATCAACAGCGCCGGCATCGGCCAGTTCGCCAACTCGCACGAGATGGCGTTCGAGGACTGGTCGCGCATCATCGCCGTCAACCTGACCGGCAGCTTTCTGATGGCGCAGGCCGTGCTGCCCCACCTGCTCGAAGGCGGCGGCAACATCGTCAACATCGCCTCCAACGCCGGCCTGATGGGCCAGCCCTACAGCGCCGCCTACTGCGCCTCGAAGGGCGGCGTCATCCAGCTCACCCGCGCGCTCGCCGACGAGTACATCAAGCGCAACGTGCGCGTGAACGCCGTCGCGCCCGGCGGCATCGCCACGCCCCTGCAGCACAAGTTTCGCGTTCCCGCCGATGCCGACCCCAAGGCCATTCGCAAGCTGATGTCGCCGCTCGGCAACGCGCAGCCCGATGAAGTCGCGGCGCTGATCGCCTTCGTCGCCTCGGACGAGGGGCGCTACATGACCGGCTCGATCGTCTCGATCGACGGCGGCCTCACCATCTGAGCGAATCGGCCATGACCGGCATGACGCTGCAGAGCATCGCCGACCGCATCGAGATCGACGACCTGCTGACGCGCTATGCGAGCGCGCTCGACGCCAAGGACTGGGATCGCTTCAGCACCTGCTTCACCCCCGACGCGCATATCGACTACACCGGCGCCGGCGGCATCAAGGGGTCGCTGGACGAGGTGCGGCAGTGGCTCGAGCAGGTCATGGTGCGCTTTCCGATGACGCAGCACCTGGTCACCAACCGCGAGGTGCACATCGACGGCGATCGCGCCACCTGCCGCTCGTACCTGTTCAACCCGATGGGCGTGGCCAACGGCGACGATCTGATGCTCTTCTTCGACGGCGGCACCTACCGCGACCAGCTCGTGCGCACCGCCGACGGCTGGCGCATCGCCGAGCGCATCGAGGAGCCGACGTACTCCACCCGACGGCACCGCATCCTCGCGCCCGCCTGAAGGAGCAGTGAATGGACACCCCTGTCGAGGAAGTCGATTTCCCCACCGCCTTGCGCGCCTTCGCCATGCGCGTGTTCGGCAACATGAGCGGCCTGGTGGTCTCGGGCATGATCTATCTGGGCTACCACCTCGGCCTCTACCGCGCCCTGGAGAACGCCGGGCCGGTGACCAGCGACGAGCTGGCGGCGAAAACCCGCCTGCACGAGCGCTGGGTGCGCGAGTGGCTGCGCGGCCAGGCGGCGGCCGGGCTGCTCGACTACGACGGTCAGGGCCGCTTCTCGATGTCCTCGATCGCCGCCCTGGTGCTCGCCAACGAGCAGAGTCCGGCCTTCGCCGGCGGCGCGTTCTCGGCCCTGCCGCAGCAGCTGAGCGTTCTCGAGCAGCTGCTCGACTCGTTCAAAACCGGCATCGGCCTGCCCTACGACGCATTCGGACCGGAAGGCGCGCGCGGCGTCGAGGGCATGCTGGCGCCGTGGTTCCACACCATGCTGGTGCCGATCGCGCTGCCGCAACTCGAGGGCGTCGTGGAGAAGCTCACCGCGGGCGCCGTCGTCGCCGATATCGGCTGCGGCACGGGCATCGCTCTGCTCGAGATGGCGGCCGCGTTCCCGCGCTCCGAATTCCACGGCTACGACATCTCGACCCATGCCCTGGCGCACGCCGAAAGCAACAAGGCGCAAGCCGGCCGCACCAACGTGACCTTCCACGACGCGCGCACCGATCCGCTGCCCGAGGACGGGCGCTTCGACTTCGTCACCGCCTTCGACTGCCTGCACGACATGACGCACCCGCTCGACGTCATGCGCGCCGTGCGCCGGTCGATGAAGCCCGACGGCACCTGGCTGGTCGTCGACATCAACGCCAAGCCGACCTTCGAAGACAACCTGGCCGGCAACCCGATGGCGGCGATGATGTACGGCTTCTCGGTGTTGAGCTGCCTGTCGTCCGCCCTCTCCCACCCCGAAGGCGCCGGACTCGGCACGCTCGGCTTCAGCGAGCCGGTCGCCCGGCAGATGACCGCCGACGCCGGCTTCACGCGCTTCAGCCGGCACGACTTCGCCAACCCGGTGAACGCGTACTACGAGGTGCGGCCGTAAATTCGGCGGGACCGTCCTTCGTTCAGCGCTCCGACGTGTCCCCTGTCGTTACGCGCAAGTTGTTCACCACGCTCTCGACTCCGGCCACCCGCTTCGACAGCCGCTCGGCTCGTACTTTGTTGTCCTTATCCGGGACCGTACCCGACAGGGTCACGACTCCTGCCCTTGTCAGGACAGCGATTCGGCCCGCCATCCCGTCGTCCGTGAGGCTCTTCCTGACTCGTGCGCTGATGTCCGCGTCGACTCGCCGCGCCGCGCGCTCGTCGTTGTTCGTGCCGCCGTCGTCTCGCGGCCGCTGGGCCACGACTTCGACTCGATCGACGACCCGCCGCACGCCGCTGACGCCGCGCGCCAACTCGGCAGCGTGTTGCGTGGCTGCCACATTGGGCGCCACGCCGGTCAGGTACACCGTCCCGTCCACAGTCTCGACCTTGACGCGGGCCATGTCGCGATCCGGGGCGCGCGCGAGCTGGCGCTCAACCGATGCCGTAATGGCGGCATCGTCACTGTACTGGCCGCCTCCCCGCGCGACTCTCCGATCGAATTCCGCTCAGCCTGCAACCGCAACGACCGACATGAGACCTGCTGCGAGCACTATCCTTCTGGCTTTGAACATGTGCGCCTCCATTCATCGCCAGCAGAGCAATACGAGCACCACCTCGCGGCCTCGACATTGTGTAGCGGTATCTGGCTCTCCCAGCGGTCCTCCGTGCAGGTTCGGGCTCGCGGGCATGTAGGCCTTACCCGCCGACAACTGATCGCCTGGCGCTCGCGGACACACATTCCACTGCGTGTAATTCCGCAGGGGTGCGCGATCTCACGCACCTCGGGAGGGGCTGCTCGCCCGCAAAGCCGCTGATCTTCGCGGCGCGTCGCGAGGCACCCAGGTTGCTTTCTGGCTCCGCAACGCTCGTCGATCTGGGGAACTGGGCAAAGGAGGAGGTATCATGATGAAGTCAGGAATGGTCGCAGTCGCAACGCTCGCCGTCGTCGGGGTTTCGCTGACCTTCACCACGGCCTTCGCGCGCAGTGAGAAGGAAACGGGTTCGCTCGCCTCGACCGGCGCGGACGACGACGCCCGCGGCACCGCGAAGCTGGTCGTCCGCAACAAGTCCGATGGAACGTTCGACATCAAGGCGAAGGGGCTCGATTCCGACGCGACGTACGACGTCCTCGTCGACGGCGTGCTGGTCGGGGACCTTGCCACGACCGGTGGCGGCAACGGCCGCAGCCGCTTTCGCAGCCGGCCGCGCTCTTCGAAGGATGCGCCGCTGGGCTTCGACCCGCGCGGCGCGCTCGTCGTCGTGCGCGACTCGACGGGCCACGACGTGCTCGCCGTGCAACTCGCCGACACCGGTTCCGTGAGCGGTGGCGACATCATCTGCTGCATTCCCGACGACAGCGGCCCCGAGTGCGAAGACCGCACCGCGGAGGAGTGCGCGGCGGCGGGCGGCACGGCAACGACCGCGACCTCGTGTCTGCCAAACCCCTGCGCCGGTACGCCGCCGCCGGGTGGTGGCGACGTCGTCTGCTGCATTCCAGACGACAGCGGTCCGGAGTGCGAGGACCGCACTGCCGACGAGTGTGCGGGGCAAGGTGGCGTGGTTGTCGAGGGCGCGTCCTGCACGCCCAACCCGTGCGCCCCGGTCACGCCGCCGGCGGATGGCGACATCCAGTGTTGCCTTCCGGACGACAGCGGTCCCGAGTGCGAGGATCGCACGCCGGCCGAGTGCGCCGTCGAGGGCGGCGTCAGCGCCGGCGCTGGCACCTGCACGCCGAACCCCTGCGAGTCGATTCCGCCGCCGTCGGGTAACGCGACCGTGACGGTCACGTGCGAGGTGCGCGCCAACCGCTCGAAGATCTCCGTCGACGGGAACGATCTCGCCATCGGCAGCTATCAGGCGACGGTGAGCTCGGGCGCCAACACGGCCACGGCACCGGCGCACCCGACCATTGGCGACGAGGTAGAATTCGACTTCGACAGTGATTCCGGCGACATCGCTGCCGGCGCCACAGCCATCGCACCGACCTTCATCCAGGGGACGCCCCCGCAGGTGACCGGCGCGATCCTCACGTTGGGCGGCGGGTTGATCGCCCAGGGCACGGCCGACTGCGTGGTGAAGTAACCGCGCGGCGGTCTACAACCTCGACGTACTCAGTTTTCGAGAACAGCGGCGACGACGCGGTCGTCGCCGCTGAGCTCTGGGTGAAACGTCGCGGCCCAGATGCGGCCGCTGCTGACCAGGACGGGCGCGCCGGCCACGCGGGCGTGCACGCGCACCGAGGCGCCGACGCGGGTGATGCGCGGGGCGCGGATGAAGACGCAGCGCAGACCGGCGAAGGGCGAGGCGGGATCGTCACCGTCGGCGACGGCTTCGAAGGAATCCAATTGCGTGCCGTAGGCGTTGCGCTCGACGTCGATGTCGAGCGCGGCGTACGACGACTGCTGCGGGCGGCTGACGCCGCGGGCGAGCAGGATGGCCCCGGCGCAGGTGCCGAGCACGGGGCGGCCCGAGGCGAGGAAGGCGCGCAGGGGCGCGTCGAGGCCGTCGCGCTCGATGCCGCGCAGCATGGCCGTTGACTCGCCGCCGGGCAGGACGAGCGCCTCGATCGCCGCAAAGTCCGCGGCGCGGCGCACGAGCACGGGCGTGTGCCCGGCGCGGCGCAGCGCCACCGCATGCGCGGCGAAGTCGCCTTGAATGGCGAGGATGCCGGTTTTTACCAACCGCGCCTCGCCAGCCGCTCGCTGTCGGGGATCGCGTCGAGCGCCAGCCCCGACATCGCGGTGCCCAGGCCGCGCGATGCAGCCAACACTTCGCCCGGCTCTTCCCAGTGCGTGGTGGCGTGCACGACCGCGCGCGCCCGCGCCGCCGGGTCGTCGGACTTGAAAATCCCCGAACCGACGAACACCGCCTCGGCGCCGAGCGCCATGCACAGCGCCGCGTCGGCCGGCGTCGCGATGCCACCGGCAGCGAAGTTCGGCACCGGCAACCGCCCGGTCTCCGCCACGCGCACCACCAGCTCGTACGGCGCGCCGAGATCCTTCGCCAGCGCCATGCGCTCGTCCGCCGGCGCCTGCACGATGGCGCGGATCTCGCGTCCGATGCGCCGCAAGTGGCGCACGGCTTCGACGATGTTGCCGCTACCCGCTTCGCCCTTGGTGCGGATCAGCGCGGCGCCCTCGCCGATGCGCCGCAGCACTTCGCCGAGATCGCGCGCCCCGCAGACGAACGGCACGCGGAAGGCGTGCTTGTCGATGTGGTGCTCTTCGTCGGCCGGGGTCAGCACCTCGCTCTCGTCGATGAAGTCGACGCCGAGCGCCTCGAGCACCCGCGCCTCGGCGCTGTGCCCGATGCGGCACTTGGCCATGACCGGAATCGACACCGCCGCGCGCACCTGTTCGATAACGTCGATCGCCGCCATGCGCGCCACGCCGCCCTCGCGGCGAATGTCGGCCGGCACGCGCTCGAGCGCCATCACCGCCGTCGCCCCCGCCTCTTCGGCGATGCGCGCCTGCTCGGCGTTGGTGACGTCCATGATGACGCCGCCCTTCATCATCTCCGCCAAGCCAGTCTTCAGCTGATACCCGTTGCCCTGTGCCATTGTGTTCTCCCTCTCGCTTCCGTCACACGTTGATCGGCGTCGCCGCGCGCGCCGCGCCGCGGCGGCCGCCGCGCGGCAACGCCTTGCGCGCCACCTCGCCGAGGATGCGAATGCCGCGCTCGATCTCGCTCGCGTTCGACTGCGCCAGCGACAGACGCAGCGCCGAGGATCGCTGCTCCTCGGGGAGGAAGATCTGCCCCGGCGCATAGACGACGCCCGCGCGCTTCGCCTCCGCCAACAGCGCGTAGGTGTCGATGGCGGCCGGCAGCGTCACCCAGATCACGTAGCCGCCCTCCGGCACGGTGAACTGCGAACCCGGCGGCAGATGCCTGCGCAACGCCCGCTCCGCCGCCGCCAGGCGCTCGCCGAGTTGGCGCACGACGCGGCGCAGGTGGCGATCGTAGCTGCCGTCGCGCAGGAATTGCGCCAGACCCGCCTGCATCAGCGGGCTGGTGGTGATGTCCATCGTCCGTTTGACCGCCACCGCCGCATCGGCAATGCGCCGCGGCGCCACCAGCCATCCCACCCGCGCGGCGGGGAACAGCGCCTTCGAGAATGTGCCCAGGTAGAGCACCAGGCCGCGCCGGTCGAGCGCCCGCAGCGGTGGCGCGCCGCGGCCGCGCACGCGCAGGTCTTTCTCGAAATCGTCTTCGAGGATCGGCACGCCGTGGCGCCCGGCGATCTCCAGCAGCCGCTGGCGGTGCGCCAGCGACGTCGAGACACCGCGCGGGTTGTGGAAGCTCGGCATGGTGTAGACGAGGCGCACGCCGCCGCGCCCGAGCACGGCATCGAACCGATCCAGGTCGAGCCCTTCCTCGCCGACCGGCACCGGCGCCACGCGCAGGCCGAGCGAGACCAACGCGGCACAGGCCCATGGATACGTCGGCGACTCGACGACCACCGCATCGCCCGGATCGCAAAACAGCCGCGCGGCGATGGCGAAGCCCTGCGTCGAGCCGGCCGTGATCACCACGTCGTCGGCATCGCATTCGATGCCCGAGCGCGTGAAGCGCTCGACCAGCGCGCGCCGCAGACGCTCGGCGCCGCGCGGGTCGCCGTACTCGTACAGTCCCGGGCCGCCCTTGACCAGGGCGCGGTTGAGCGCCTTGCGAAAGTCGGCGCTCGGCACCAGCGACGCATCCGGCAGCAAGCGCTCCAGATGCACCGCCCCCGCCGGCGCCTCGTAGTCGACGCGCACCGCGGCCAACGACGCCGCGGCCGTGCTCAGGGCGGAGAACACCGGCTCGAACGGGCGCGACTCGGCCGCGCCGCCCGCGCCCCCAACCGGCGCCGCCCCGCTGCCCTGCGGCATGACGAACGTCCCGCGCCCGACCGTCGACTCGATCAGCCCGAGCACCTGCAACTCGTGATAGGCCGCCGCCACCGTCTCGCGGTTGACGCCGAGCTCGCGCGCCAGGACGCGGATCGGCTCCAGCTTCGTTCCCACGCCCATGCGCCCGGCCTCGATCGCCCGGCGCAGGTACTGCGCCAACTGCTTCGAGACCGGCTCGCGCGCGCCGCGCTCGATCGGGATCAACATGGTGGCCAGGGTAGAGTTGAGCTTTGGCCGGGTCAAATCCAATAAATGGGAGACATCTCCAGGCCAATCCCATACGACCTATGGGTCTTATAGGACCTATTGGCCGGACACCTTGACGCCTCGCACCGCCCCGCCGTATAGCCTGCTCGTGGCGATCATCGACTCCGATCAACACTTGTACGAGTCGCGGACGTTGTGGCGCGACCACATCGATCCGGGCATGCGCGACGAAGCGCTGCGGATCGAGGACGACGCAAGCGGGACACCCTGGCTGCGGTGGCGCGATCGGCGCATCGGCCTGGCTGAAGTGCAGGTGCCCGGACACACGGCCGAGATCGGCGAGCAGCATCGCCGGGCACGCGCCGGGCTGGCGCCGCTGACGCGCTACGACGAGGTGCTACCGCGTGCCTACTGGGAGCCCGCTGCCCGACTGGCGATGCTGGCCGAGCTCGGCATCGACGAGGCGGTGCTCTTTCCCAACTACGGTCTGCTCTGGGAGCGATCGCTGCACGGCGCGCCGCCGGCCATGCTGGCCAACATGGCGGCGTGGAATCGCTGGTGCACAACGGTGGCGCACGAGGGCCGCGGCCGGCTACATCCAGTGGCGCATCTGAGCTTGCGTGATCCGGCCTGGCTCGAAGCGCAGCTGCGCGACCTCGCCAAGGCGGGCGTGCGCCTGGCCATGATCGCACCGGCCCTGGTCGACGGCCGGCCGCCGTCGCACCGCGACCACGACCGGCTGTGGGCGGCGTTCTGTGCCCACGGCATCACGCCCTGCTTCCACGTCGCCGATCAACCGCGCCCGTTTGCTGACGGGTGGTACACGGACGACGGCACGGCGTTCGTGCCGGTGCTCGAAGCGGTCTTCATCTCCACCGCTGCAGCGCTGGCGTGTGCCGACCTGATTCTCAACGGCACGTTCGAGCGCTTCCCCGACCTGCGCATCGGCATCGTCGAGCTCTCCTCCATCTGGGTGCCGATGTTCTTGATGATGCTCGACGGCGGCGCCGCGTTCACCCGCCAGCTCAACGGCAGCGCGCCGGCCGAGCTCGCACTCCAACCGAGCGACTACTTTCGCCGCCAGGTGCGCGTGTCGTCCTTCGCCTACGAGTCACCGGCCCACATCGCACAGCAGATGGGCGGCGCCGACATCCTGATGTGCTGCAGCGACTATCCCCACTCCGAGGGCACGCGGACGCCGCTCGCCGACTACGCCGCCGGCGGTCTCGACGCCGCCAGCGGCGCCGCCCCCGGTCTGTTCGGCGACAACATCTCGTTCCTGTTGCGCCGCAGCTGAGGAAGCACCGGCGCTGCCGCGATCGCCGCATGACGGAACCGGCTTACAGCCTCTTCGATACCACCATCGGCCGCTGCGGCATCGCCTGGTGCGGGTCCGGCGTCATCGGCGTGCAGCTGCCCGAAGCGCGCGAGTCCGCGACGCGCGCCCGCCTCTTGCGACGCTTCCCCGGCGCCCGCGAGGCGTCACCGCCGCCGGCGGTGCAGCGCGCGCTCGACGCCATCGCCGCGCTGCTGCGCGGCGCCACGAGCGACCTCTCCGCCATCGCGCTCGACATGGAGAGCGTGCCCTCCTTTCATCGCCGCGTCTATGAGGTGGCGCGCACCATCCCGCCCGGTGCGACGCTGACGTACGGCGAGATCGCCAAGCGACTCGGCGAGCCCGGTTCGGCGCGAGCGGTGGGCCAGGCGCTCGGGCGCAACCCGTTTGCGATCGTCGTGCCCTGCCACCGCGTCGTCGCCGCCGGCGGCAAGGTCGGCGGCTTCTCCGCCAATGGCGGTACGACGACCAAGCTGCGCATGTTGGAAATCGAACGCGCCGCCTTCGGCACCCCGACCGACAACGGCCAGCTGGCACTGTTCGACGGCGACGGCGCGTTTGGCTTCGACCCCGACACCGCCGTGGCACACCTGCGCGCCGCCGACCCCGCCCTGGCGCGCGTCATCGACGCCGCCGGGCCCTTTCGCATGGAGCTGAAGAAGACCTCGAGCCTCTTCGGCGCGCTGGCCGAGGCGATCGTCTACCAGCAGCTGAGCGGCAAGGCCGCCGCGACGATCTACGGGCGCGTCTGCGCGCTCGGCCCCAACCCGAACCGCGGCCCGACCGCGGAGCAGATCCTGCGCACCGACGACGACTCCCTGCGCGCCGCCGGTCTCTCGCGCCCGAAGCTCCTGGCCCTGCGCGACCTGGCGCGCCGCACCGCCGACGGCGCGCTGCCGAGCCTGGCCGACGTTCATCGCATGGACGACGAAGCGGTCATCGAGCGCCTCACCGAGGTGCGCGGCATCGGACGCTGGACGGCGGAGATGCTGCTCATGTTCCGCCTCGGCCGACCGGACGTGTTGCCCGCAGACGACTACGGCGTGCGCAAGGGCTTCGGCATTGCGTTCAAGAAGCGCGAGTTGCCCACGCCCCAGGACGTCATGAAGCGCGGCCTGCGTTGGAAGCCATACCGCACCGTGGCGAGCTGGTACCTCTGGCGCGCCGCCGAGCGGCCGAATCAGTAGCCGGCACTCCCCCCTTCGCGGTCTTCGCGTGAGCTTCAGGTCCGTGGCCCGCGTGCGCGGCTGACCTGGATGTTGGTGACGCGCAGCGCGGCGCGGCGGTGCCACAGCTGCGCTTCCGAACGCTTGTGGGCCGCCGCCCAGTGGTGGGCGAGCAGCGCGGCGTGCTCGCCGAGGCGGGCCGCGTGCACGACTTCGAGCGCGCGCGCGACGATCTCGTGTTGGCGGGCGCGCGCTTCCTGGAGCTGCGCGCCGTAGGCGACCTCCTGGGTCAAGGGATGCTTGAAGGCGTACTCCGCCGGCGCGCCCTCGCCTTCGGTGCGAATCAGGTCGGTGCGCTGGAGTGTGCGCAAGGCCTGCGCCACGGCATCGGGACTGCCCGCCTCATCGGGCGGCGCCTCCGACGCGAGCGCCAGGCGCAACACCGGCTCGGAGAAGCGCTTGCCGATCACCGCCGCGGTTTGCAGCACCTGCTTGGCCCGCTCCGGCAGGCCGTCGATGCGCGCGGCCAGCACGGACTGCACCGTGGCGGGAATCCGGATCTCCTCGACTGGACGCGCCAGGCGCACGGGCGCGCCGCCGCTCGGCCGGCGCTCGCGCACGAGCACTCCCTGATCGAGCAGTGACTGAACGATCTCCTCGATGAAGAACGGATTGCCCTCCGCCCGCTGCTGAATCACCGCGCGCAGCGGCGCCATCGCGTCGCCGTCACCGACCAGCTCGCGCAGCAGGTCGCCCGCCGCGCCGGCGTCGAGCGGTGCGACCGACAGCGGCCGGTAGTAGGGCACGCCCATCCATTCGGCGGAGTAGTCGGGCCGAAAGTTGAGCACCAGGAGCGTGCGCGTCCACCCTACTGCATCGACCAACTGCGCCAGGAAGGCGTCGCTCTCCGCGTCGATCCAATGCACGTCGTCGATCAACAGCACCATCGGTGCGCTGGCGCTGTGGGTCTGCACCAGGCGGCAAACGAACGAGCAGAGCTGCGCGCGGCGCGCCGTGGGATCGATGCTCGGCAGTGGATGTTTGGGATCGGGAATGCCGAGAAAGTCGAGCACCAGGGGCAGATCGCTGAGCAGGCCGCGGCGCAGGCTCTGCAAGCGCTGGCGCACGCGCCGCCGGCTCGCGGCCGGGCGGTCGGCCGGGCTGATGCCGAACACGCTGCGCAGCAGATCGAGCAGCGCCGCCCCCGGCAGCGAGCGCCCGTGCGCCGGGCAATGCGCTTCGGCGACGGCCATGCCCTCGGCGCGCCAGCGGTCGACCGCTTCCTGACACAGCCGGCTCTTGCCGACCCCCGGTGCGCCGGCGACGCCGAGCACCTGCCCATCGCCCGACACGGCCCGGCTCAGCGCCCGTTCCAGCACGGCGGCTTCGTCGGCGCGCCCGACCAGGCGCGAGAAGCCGCGCGCGCGCGCCGCATCGAGGCGTGTGCGGGCCGGACCGATGCCACTCAGCGCCAGGGTGCGCACCGGCTCGCGCACCCCCTTGACGCGAAGGCGCCCGACCGGGTGCAGCGCGAAGAAGCGGGACACCAGGGCGGCCGTGTCGGCGGTGAGATAGATCTCGCCGGCTTCGGCGATCTGTTGCATGCGCGCCGCCAGGCCGACGGTGTGGCCCTGGGCGGTGTAATCCATGCGCAGATCGTCGCCGATGCGGCCGACGATCACCTCGCCGGAGTTCAGCCCCATGCGGACGGCGAAGCTCAGGCCGTGCGTGCGCTCGAGCTCGCGGCCAAAGGCGCGCAGCTGCTCGCGCAGGTGCAGCGCCGCGTGGCAGGCGCGCTGGGCGTGGTCCTCGTGGGCGATCGGCGCACCGAACAGGGCCATCGCCCCATCGCCGGTGAACTGGTTGATCGAGCCCTCGAAGCGGTGGATGCCGTCGGCGAGAATGGCGAAGAACCGGTCCATGAGGCGGTGCCACTCCTCCGGGTCGACGCGCTCGGCGATGTCCATCGACTCCTTCACGTCGGCGAAGAACACCGTCACCTGCTTGCGCTCGCCCTCCAGCGCGCTGCGCGAGCCGAGAATCTTCTCGACCAGGTGATTGGGCGTATAGGCGCGCGGGCCCGACGCGATCGGCGCCCGCGGCGGCCGCGCCGATTGAGCCACGCCCGCCACCGCGGCACCGCACTGGTTGCAGAAGTTGCTGTCGGACGGGTTGGCGCGCCCGCACTGCGGACACTTCGGCGTGGCCATCGCAAGCGCCCCGACTGACACCAGCCTACAACCGGGTGCGCAGCGTGAAGAATTCTTCCGCCGCGGTCGGATGGATCCCGATGGTGGCGTCGAACTGGGCCTTCGTCGCGCCGCACTTGAGCGCCAGCGCCAGCCCCTGGATGATTTCGGGAGCGTCGGCTCCGACCATGTGACAACCGACAACGCGCTGCGTGGCCGCATCGACCACCAGCTTGATCGTGGTGCGCTCGCCGCGCCCGGTGAGCGAATGCTTGAGCGGCGTGAAGCTCGAGCGATAGATATCGACCGCCGCCAGGCTGGCGCGCGCCGCCGCTTCCGTCAGACCGACGGTCGCGACCGGCGGCTGGCTGAAGACCGCCGACGGCACGCCGCAGTAGTCGGGCTTCGTCGGCGTGGCGTTGAAGACCGTTTCCGCGAACGCTTGCCCCTCGGCAATGGCGACCGGCGTCAACATGAGGCGGTCGGTGACATCGCCGACGGCGTAGATGTTCGGCACGCTGGTGCGCGAGTATGCATCGACGGCAATCGCCCCGGTGGCAGTGCACTCGACAGCGGCGGCTTGCAGACCCAGGTCCGCCGTATGC
The DNA here is from genome assembly GCA_964455095.1 of uncultured Binatia bacterium (SeqCode). Lineage (GTDB taxonomy): Bacteria > Desulfobacterota > Binatia > HRBIN30 > CADEER01 > CAYVUV01. Next base: position 28,187 of record CAYVUV010000114.1, on the reverse strand, counting down.
GGCGCCCTGCCGGTGGCAAACAGCACGGCGTCGGTCTCGACGGCGCTGCCGTCGCTCAACTGCGCGCGCAGCCCCGCGCCGGCGCGCTCGATGGCCGCGACGTTCACCCCGAAACGCAGATCGACGCCCGTGCGCCGCATCTCGACCGCCAGCGCCTGGCGCACGTCATCGTCGAAGCCGCGCAGGAACAGGTCGCCGCGATGCGTTTGGACCACCTGGCTGCCGAGACCGTGAAAGATGCCGGCCAGCTCGACGCCGACGTATCCGCCGCCGACGATGACAACCCGCGGCGGGAGCTGGTCGAGGAAGAAGACCTCGTTGGAGGTGATGGCCAGCTCGCGCCCGGGTATGGGCGGGATGACGGGCCAGGCTCCCGTGGCGATCAGGACGTACGCCGCCGTGAAGCGCTGCGCGCCGACGCCCACCATGTGCGCGTCGAGCAACCGCGCACGCCCCTCGACGCGCCGCACGCCGGCATCGTCGAGCAGGCGGCGGTAGACGCCGTTCAGGCGCGCGATCTCGCCATCCTTGGCCGCGATCAGGGTGGGCCAGTCGAAGGTCGGGTACCCGACCGCCCAGCCGTAGCTCGCGGCGTCGGCAAAGTCGGCGGCAAAGTGCGCCCCGAACAGCAAGAGCTTCTTCGGGATGCAGCCGACGTTGACGCAGGTGCCGCCGAGGTAGCGCTCCTCGGCCACCGCCACGCGCGCGCCGTAGCGCGCCGCCACGCGACTGGCGCGCAGGCCGGCCGATCCGGCACCGATGACGAAGAGGTCGTAGTCGAAAGCCATGCTGGGGTGCTGGGCCCAACGGCAGCGGGCACCGGGGCCTTGTATCAGGAATTGCCGACCTGCAACACGCTTTGGGGGGCCGTCTCACCGCCGCCGCTTGTATTCGAGGAGCCGGCTCCGATAGACACGAATTCAGCGAGTCTCCCACCATGTCCGGCCCTCTGCGCATATTGCTCATCGAAGACTCGGAGGACGACGCCCTCCTGATCGTGCACGAGCTGCGGCGCGGCGGCTACCAACCCGACTGGCAGCGCGTCGATACCGCGGCGGACCTGCGCGCGGCATTGGCAAAGCCGGGGTGGGACGTCATCACCTGCGACTACGTCATGCCGCGATTCGGCGCCCTGCAAGCGCTGACCGTGATCCGCGAACACGGGTGTGATGTCCCGGTCATCATCGTCTCCGGCGAGGTCGGCGAAGAAGTCGCCACCATCGCCCTGACCAACGGGGCGCACGACTTCGTCAGCAAGCACAATCTCACCCGCCTGGTTCCCGCCATCGGGCGCGAGCTGCGCGAGAGCGAGGACCGTCGGGCGCGGCAGTTGGCGGAGCAGACCGCGCAGTTCCAGGCCAAGCTGCTCGACGCCGTCGGCCAGGCCATCATCGCCGTCGATCCCGACGGGTTCATCACCTATTGGAATCGCTGTGCCGAGACCTTGTACGGCTGGCCGGCCGAGGAGGTGATGGGTCGCCACATCGTCGACGTCACTTTCCCCACCGCGCTGCGGACCGAGGCCGCGGAGATCCTGGCGCAACTGCAGCGCGGAGAAAGCTGGAGCGGCGAGCAGCAGGTCCAACGCCGCGACGGCACGCCCTTCAGCGTCCAGGTGCACAACTCCCCGGTGCGCAATGCCGCCGGCGAGCTGATCGGGCTCATCGGCGTATCGACCGACATCACCGAGCGCAAACGCGTCGAGGCTGCCCTGGCCCTCAGCGAGCGCACCTATCGCGGCCTGGTCGAGACCTCGCACGATCTGGTCTGGGCCGTCGATCGAGAGGGAACCATCACGTTCATCAACGAGGCGACCCGCGCCATCTACGGTTACGAGCCCGAGGAGCTCATCGGACGCAAGTTCGACATACTCATTCAAACTCAGGCCTTGCCACACGAAATGGAAACCTTCGCGCGCAACCTGCGCAGCGGGAGCTTCGACCGCAACCACGAAAGTCACGTCCAGCACCGCGACGGGACCCGTCGCATTCTCAACGTCAACACGATCGCCCTGCGCGACGAGCACGGCGACGTCGTCGGATTGATGGGCACCTCGACCGACATCACCGAGCGCAAACGGGCCGAGGAGGAGATCCGCCGCCTGAACGCCGACCTCGAACAACGCGTGCGCGCGCGCACGCAGGCGCTGGAGCTCGCCAACCAGGAGCTCGAATCGTTCAGCTACTCCGTGTCACACGACCTGCGCGCCCCGTTGCGGGCCGTCAACGGCTACACGCAGATCCTGCTCGAGGACTTCGCCGACGATCTCAAGCCCGAGGCGCGTCAGCTCGTCGATCGCGTCGGCGACGCCGCCAGGCGCATGGAGGTTCTGATCGAGGACATGCTGAGCCTGGCGCGCGTGGTGCAGCGCGAAATGTGCCGGCGGACGGTCGATCTCAGCGCCCACGCGATGGAGATCGCAGCCGAGCTGCACCGCACGGATCCCGAACGCACCGTGGAGATCGAGATCGCCGGCGGCCTCATCGTCGATGGCGACGAGCGGCTCCTGCACGTGGCGCTCGAGAACCTGCTCGGCAACGCCTGGAAGTATACCGGCAAGCACGAACGCGCCCGCATCGAGCTCGGCGTCCTGAGCACCGATGGGGAGCCCGTCTACTTCGTGCGCGACGACGGCGCCGGCTTCGACCCCGCCTACACCGATCGGCTGTTCGGCGCCTTCCAACGCATGCACAGTCCGAGCGAGTTCGAAGGCAGCGGCATCGGTCTGGCGACCGTCCAGCGCATCATCCACCGCCACGGCGGCCGCGTCTGGGGCGAAGGGGCGGTCGAGCGCGGCGCGACCTTCTACTTCACTCTGCCGGCGCCGGAGCGCCTGTAGTCGGCTGGTTGCGCGCCAGCGCGCCGCTGCGCTATGCCCGCTGCGCATGGCACGCAAGACGGCGCCGATCGATCCCACCGCCGCCCGCCTCGACGCGACGCTCGGAACGGCGCTGGCGCGCGCCGGCCTGTCGCTCTCGCGCCAGGCAATCGCGCCCTCTGCGGCGCCCGCCCCCGCCGCGCCGGCGCCCGGTGATGCGATCCCGGCCCTCGGCGAGCGCGGCAAAATCGTGCTGCGCCGCGAGCGCAAGGGGCGCGGGGGCAAGACCGCCACGGTCGTAAGCGGTCTGGGTCTCTCGTCGTCGCAGCTCGACGCGGTGGCGCGCGCGCTGCGCAAGGCCCTCGGATGCGGCGCGACGGTCGAAGGGGCGGACATCGTCCTGCAGGGCGACATGACCACGCGCGCCCAGACATGGCTCGCGCAGCGCGGCGCCCGGCAGATTGTCATTGGCAACTGAGACGTTCCCACCGCGACGGCAGTGTGGTAGCCAAAACGCATGGCAATCGAGAGACTGCAGGCGACCGCAACCGGCGCCGATGTCGCCGCGGCGCTGCAACGCGACGGCTGCGCCATCGTCGAGCACCTCGTTGCACCTGCGGTGCTCGAGCGCGTGCGGCAGGAGCTCGGGCCCTACGTCGAGGCGACGCCCCTCGGACCGGATGATTTCGCCGGCCACCACACCCGCCGCACCGGTGCGCTCATCGCGCGCTCGCCGACCGGGCGCGACATCGTCACACATCCCCTCGTACTCGAGGCCGTCGGCGGGCTGCTGGCGCATGCCACCACCTTTCAGCTCCATTTGACCCAGCTCATCGCCATCGGTCCCGGTGAAAGCGGGCAGACCATTCACCGCGACCAGTGGGCGTTCGACTTTTTCCCGTTTCCGTCCGGCTACGAAGTGCAGTGCAACACCATCTGGGCGCTGAACGACTTCACCGCCGCCAACGGCGCCACCCGCGTCATTCCCGGCAGCCACCGCTTCGCCGACCGGCTGCAGTTCGGCGAGGCCGACACCGAGGCGGCGGAGATGCCGGCCGGATCGGTGCTGTTCTACACCGGGGCGCTCTACCACGGCGGCGGCGCCAACCGCGCCGATCACGTGCGCTACGGGCTCAACATCACCTACGCCCTGAGCTGGCTGCGCCAGGAAGAGAACCAGTACCTGTCCGTGCCCTTCGACATCGCGCGCACGCTGCCCGAACCGCTGCTGCGCCTGATGGGCTACGCGCGCGGCGCCTACGCGCTGGGCTACGTCGACGACATGCGCGACCCGCTCGACGCATTGCACGGCACCACGACCGGCGGCGCCACGCTCGGCGACCTGCGCGCCGCGACGGCGCGGCTGCCCAAGAGCGCCTGAGCCACCGGGACCTTTCTCCCGCTCCGTTCCGAGGTCTTGCTCCCCTCCTTTCAAGCTCTTGCTCCCCCTCCTTTCCAAGGAGGGGGCTGGGGGGAGGTAGTCCTCGCGGGCACTTGAGTGACTTCGCTACCTCCCCCTAACCCCCTCGTTGGAAAGGAGGGGGAACTTCGGAGAAGAGGGGAACCAACCTTACAGCTGCGCTGCGGAGAACGTATCGCACGCCTCCACGTCGCCGCGCTCGAGGCCGCGGCGCAGCCAGCGCGTGCGCATGGCCGAGGAGCCGTGCGTCCACGACTCGGGCTGCACGGCGCCGCCGGCGCGGTGTTGCATCTGGTCGTCGCCGATCGCCGCCGCGGCGCGCAGGCCCTCCTCGACGTCGCCGGGCTCGAGCATGTTCGCCGTCTGATTGGCGTGAAACCCCCACACACCCGCCAGGCAATCGGCTTGCAGCTCGAGGCGCACGGACAGCGCATTGCCATCCTCCTGTGAGCCGCTGCGCTGCTGCCGCTGCACGCGGTCGGAGATGCCGAGCAGATTCTGCACGTGGTGTCCGACCTCGTGCGCAATGACATACGCCTGCGCGAAGTCGCCCGGCGCTCCGAAGCGTCGCTCGAGCTCGTTGAAGAACGAGAGGTCGAGATAGACCTTGCGATCGGCCGGGCAATAGAACGGCCCGACCGCCGCCGAAGCATAGCCGCAGGCCGAGTCGACGGCGTCGGAGAACAGCACCAGCGAGGGTTGCTGGTAGGGGCGGCTGCCGCCGCGAAAGATCTCCCCCCACACATCCTCGGTGCTGGCCAATACGACCGAGGCAAACTGTCCGAGCTCGTCAGCGGGAGCACCGCGCGAGGCGCCGCCGCCAGACTCCACCGACACCTGGGGCGATTGGACCATGTCCAACAGCGCCGACGGATCCTGCCCGGTCACCAGGGCGAGCACGACCAGCAGCAGCAGCCCGCCGCCGCCAATCGCGATGCCGCCCCCGCGGGCGCGCGAGCCGCGCACATCCTCAACGTTGTCGCTCTGACGTGATCCTCTCCAGCGCATATCTACCTCACGCGCACACGGTTGGGGATTTGTCCGCAGTCGAACCGCCCGTGATCACCTATCAGGCTGCCCCGCATACGGCCGGTTGTCCAGATGGCTGCGTTCAGCGCGGTGCGACGCGAATCGGCAGACGGGCCAGCACGCGAAACAGCGACGCGCCGAGCTCGAGGGGCTCGGCCTGCAGCTCCAGCCGACCGAAGCGCTGCACCAGGCCGCCGATCGCGGCCTGCGCTTCCAGACGCGCCAGGTGGGCGCCGAGACAAAAGTGAACGCCGCCGCCAAAGGCGAGATGCTCGTTGTCGGCCCGCGCGATGTCGAACCGATCGGGGTCGGGAAACCGCGCCGGGTCGCGGTTGGCAGCGGAGAGCATGCACATCACCGGCCGGTCGGCGGGAATCACCCTGTCGCGGAAACGCGCCTCCTCGTGCGTGATGCGGATGGTCAACGCAATCGGCCCGTCGTAGCGCAGACACTCTTCGACGGCACTGCCGATCAGGCCGGGGTCGGCCTGCAGTTTCGCCAGCTCCGCCGGGTGGCGGAGCAGCGCCAGGACGCCGTTGCCGATCAGACCGATGGTGGTCTCGAAGCCGGCGATGAGCAGTCCGATCGACTGCGAGATGAGCTCGCTCGAGCTGAGGCGATCGCCGGCCTCCTCGGCCCGGATCAGGTCGCTCAGGATGTCGTCGCCGAGATGCTTGCGCCGCTCTTCGATGAGCTCGGCGAAGTACTGCGCCAACGACATGGCCCCGGCCAACCCGCGCTCGACGACCTCGGGCGCGGCCATGGCCGCGGCCAGGAGATGCGTCGCCGCGGCGGTCCAGTCGGTGAACCGCTCGCGGTCGGCGAGCGGCACACCCATCATCTCGCAGATCACCGTCGACGGCACCGGCAACGCGAGGTCGGCGATGACGTCCATCTCACCGCGGTCGGCGACGCGGTCGAGGAGCTGCGCGACCAGGGCCTCGACGCGGGCGCGCAGCCGCTCGACCGCGCGCGGGCGGAAGGCCTGATTCATCAACCGGCGCAGGCGCGTGTGGTCCGGCGGGTCGCGCTGCAACACGAACTCGGACGGCCCGCCCGGCAGCTGCACGCCACCGAAGGTCGTGCCGTTGGCAAAGCGCACCCCCGAGGGCACCTCCCGCAGCATGCGCACGACGTCGTCGTAGCGCGTCAGTCGAAAGACCCCCAGCGGCGTCTCGTTGACCGGATCGTACTCGCGCAAGCGCTTGAAGTACGGATACGGGTTGGCGCGCACCGCCGGGTCGAGTGGGTTGGCGCCCAGCCATGGATCGCTCTGCCAGGACAGGTCTTCCGCTGCGCTGTGCGGCGCGGTCGTCATGTCACCTCCTCGCTGCTGGTCCGTGCCTGCGTGTTCGTCAAGCGCTTTCGACCATACCCGACCACGGGCCGCCGAGCGAGCCGCGGCGTGATGGAGCTGCCCGGGCAAGGTGGTATAGGTTGCGACCGATACCATCGACGAACGCACGCGCAACGGCGCCGGGAGGCAACGCACATGTCGAACGAAGCCCATGCGGCAGCGGAGCACGCAACGTCAGGCGCATCGCCCCAGCCCTGCCCACCGGTCGTGCTCGACCATGTGCTCGACGACCCGGCGCTCGTCCGCCAACTCGCCGAGCGCAATGCCCCCTACTTTCCGGTCCAGCGCTATTTCGCCAGCGCCCAGGAGCAACGCGCGTTGAGCAGCGCGCGCGCCGAAGCCGCCAGCGATGCCGAGCCGGTGGTCGTCGGTCCGGTGTTTCGCGGCGACTGGGCCTTCGATCGCCCGCTCGTCGAGGGCGTCGAGCCGATCCTCGCCCATCCGCAGCTCAGCGAGGCGGCGCGCACCGTCTTCGATGCCGCGATCGTGCGGCCGCGCATCGTCTACGCCAACCTCAGCCTGCCGATGCCGGGCGGCGATACCGGGCACACCGACGTGCCGGAGTTTCGCGGCATCGACCGCACGCGCTATCCGGTCTGGCTGCTGGTGACGATGGGGCGCTCCGGCCTGTTCGAGCGCTGGCGCGTGCGCATCGCCACGGCCGTGGCCTGGTTCTACGACGGCGCCGGCGGCGAGTTCACGTACTGGCCCGACGGACCCGACCGCCGGCCGCTGACGCGCCCGGCCGCCACCAACACGGCGGTCGTCGGCGACAACGACGTCATGTTTCACCGCGTCGAGGGCATCGGCGGCGCCGACGACGACATGGTGCGCGGGCTCACCCTCGACTCGCAGCTCACCTGGATGGGCGGCGGACAGTGGCAGGCGATCGAGCGCGGCCGCGCGCTGGCCACCTACCCCTTCGAGAAGATCCGCATCAGCGTGTCGTGGAAGGCGCGCGTATTCGCCGACGCGGACGAGGCGCGCTGCTACGACGAGCACCGGGACGATCTGGCGCTGGCGCAGGTGCTGGCGGCGTTCCGCGCCGACCTCGCCGCGCGCGGCACACCCGTCGCGCTGCCGACCGACCCGCTGCACGACGCCGCCTTCGTCGCGGCGTTGAGCCGTACCTACCACCGCGCGCCGACGGTCTTCCCGTGGAGCAGCTGAGCGGCGCTGCGGCGGCATCCGGCGCGCGCATCGGGTTCTGGCATGAGCTGCCGGCGGTTCTGGACCGCGCGCGCGACGGCGCGCGCCTGTTCGAGCCCCTGCACTGCCGCGGCTTCTCGTACGTGTTCACGGCGGCGCCGCGGTTCCTCATCCCGTTTCCGCAGCGCATCGACCTGCGCTTCGCCCTCACCCTGCCGCGCGCGCTGTCGCATCCGCCCGCGGTCGAGCACGCGCTGCGCAAACACCGCTGCCGGCACGTGGTGAGCGAGAGCGGTCGCTGCGCCGCCTTCGCCCTCGGCTCGGCGCGCCGCGAGACGGCGGGCACCGTGTGGTACGTGTACGCGCTGCAGTCGGACCTGGCGTTGATCGGACGACCGGTGCTGCGCGACTACCTGCGCGGCTGGCGCAAAGTGCTCTTCGCCGCCGTGCTCAACGCGGCGCGCGCGGCACAGGTCGCCGCTGTCTGTCTGGCCCCCACCGACGCCGTGTACGGCGCCGCCAAGACCAACCGGACCTATCCGCTCGAGCGCGTGCCCGATCTCTGGCGGCAGATCTACGACCGCACCGCCGCCGAGTTCGGCCTGGCGGTGCAGCCGGTCGAGCGCCCGGTCAATATCCAAACGACACCGCACCGCCGGCCGTTCCTATGCGACACGTTCCACCGCCTGCCCATCGTCAGAGCTCTGAAGCCTTCCCCCCTTGCGGGGGAAGGTTTGGATGGGGGGTGAGGAGATGACAGCGAAGCGTGCCGTACTGACGTCAGCGGCTCGCCTCGAAGCGGCCTGATTGGTTGCGCACGACGGACGCCGCATCGAAGCGGCTTTCCCAGCAGACGCCGCTCTGCGTGTTGAGGAGCTGCGCCACCACTGGCAACGGCAGGCCGCCGCTCAGACCGAAGTCGGGCAGGTTCTCGCCCTTGCCGCGCACGCGCGCCTGGGCGCGATCGCCGCCGCTGCCTCGGAGGGACATCTTGATGATGCCGTCGGCCGAACCGGTGCGATCGCGATAGCGATAGCCGCGCGCGCGCACGAGCTTCCAACTCGCGCCAGGCGGTATCTCCAAGGATGCAACCCGGTCTTCCGCGGCGCCCGCGTAGAGGCAGAAGGCGTAGTTGGCCGTCGTCAGCGGGTCGAAGAAGTCGGCGATCGTCGAGAGCTGGCCCTGGCGCCACTCCCACGAAAGCGTGTCACGGGCAGAGTTGGCGCGATCCTCCAGCACCAGACGCGAGCGGCCGGCACTGCGGCAATTGCCGCGCGGCATTGGCACACAGAGGGGCAGAACGGTCGGGGTCGCGGTCGGAGGCGATGTCGCTGTCCCGACGGGGAATGGTGGCGTTGGAGTGCCGACGGGTGTCGGGAGGTCGAGCGACAGGGTATCGGGGGTCAGACGCTCGCCAGCGCCATCCACCTGGAAGGCCGCACTCGCGTAACGACCGGGATTGTTGACGTCGTAGTGCTCCTCCACCGCGACGGCCACCAGACCCGAGGAGGCGGCTTGCAGGCGGACCTGTCCGGTCAGGGTACCCGTGAAGCCGGCAGAGAAGAGGAACGGCGCGATGTCGGAAAGGCGCATCGCCTGCTGAACCGAGAAGACCCTGCTGGTGAGGAAACGCTGCTCGAACTCGTTGAAGATAACGTACTGAACGACATGCGAAGCGCCGGCGGAGCTGCCCAGCGACAGGTCAGCGCTACACGGCACCAGACTGAGGGTGGTGAACACCTGGCTCGCGCTGGCGCTCGGTTCAATGCCGCCGTCGAAGAAGTGGTCGAACACGTTGACATTGGGGCAACTGTCGTACTCGGGGTTCGCGCCGCCTATGAGCAACTGCGGATCGCTGTTCCCTTCGCCCGCCACGGCGAGGGTCCCGACGGCGTTGTAGCGCGCCACGTCGAGCACCGGTGGCGCGCCGGGCACGAAGCGCTCGATCGTCGCTGTGCCGATGAGGGCGTTGCGCTCGCTCGGTGCATTGGCCGGCGTGATCGCCACGCACCGCAGATTACCGACGAACGGGTTCTCGTCGGTCGCTGGAATGCTGCCGCTGTTGCCACTGCATAGCCCACCGTCACACGGCAGCGCCGCCGCTCCGACGCTGGCGCGCCAGGCGATCGGCTGTTCCGCCGTGAGCCGCAGGGTGAAGGACTGCACCAGTGACTGCCCGCCGGCGCAGAAACCTCCCGGGCAGTCGCTGTTGGTCCGGCACGGGGTCGGCAGGCCCTCCGAGCAATGGCGGTTGGCGTTCTCCAGGTAGCATCGGACATCGATCGGCGTGGCTTCGAGGTTCACCAGCTGGAGGTGCGTATCGACGCCGGCGGCCGCGTCGACCGTCACATAGGGATAAGTGATGATCGCCGCGCCGCGATCCGATTGGGCCATGCCGTGGGCCGTGCCGCCGGATACGGCCAGCAGGGCAAGCGAGAGGACGCTAGTGAGTATCGCGCGAATGCTTCGCATCGTATCTCTCCGTTCTCGCATCGCTCAGAGCGTCGGGATCAGCAGCTGATCGCCCGGCGGGCGGGCGCCTTCGACGTGGAGATTCGCCGCCGCCGCCGCGTGGACGGGCGCGGCACCACCCGAGTCGCGCACCTCCTCTGCCGCCACGAAGATCCCCGGGGTCGAGGCGATGGAACCGATGCGGGTGCGCGCCGTCGGCGTACCCAGGGACGCGGCGTCGAACACCGGCGAGATGGCGGCCAGTGGCACATCGCCCCAGCACGTCACCTGTGCACTGGTCGTGAACACCGACTCGAACTCGTTCGTCACTTGCAGCGACAGCGTCACGGTGGATGCGAGTTGGTCAGCCAGGTTCTGCGCGCACGGTACGACGGTCACCCGCGTCGCGATCGTCGAGCCCGGCCCCGCCATCGGATCCTCCGCCCCCTCCGCGCTGTGCGCGAAAGACCAGCTCTGCGGGCAGCTCGAGTACTCGGTGCCGAGCTCGAGCACGGCATCGCCGTTGTTGGTCTCCAACCCGAGCAGCCCCACCGCGCTGTAGCGCGTCACGTCGCCGCTGGTCAGCTCCTTGACGGTCGCATCGCCGTTCAGGTGGTTGCCGCTGAACGGCTCGCCGGCCGCATCGGTTTCGAGACAGAGCAGGTGACCGCTGAACTCCGATGCCGGCGGCACCGATCCTGGATCGATGCCCGCACCGCTGCAGTTCAAGTGGGTCGGTGAGCACGGGGGCTCGCTGCCCCCCGCCAACCGACCCGACGAGGCCAACCAGTGCGTCGGCTGCTGCGCGGTCAACGCGATGCGGAACTCGGCCACGGTGCAGAGCGGTGGGTTGAACGGACCGGGCGGCAGCTCCGGAGACGAGAGCGCGCCGTTGACGTACCAGCACGACGCGAACAGCAGGGAGTTCGACACGTTGCCGATCTGGATGATCGTGTCGCGCGTGCCGTCGGCGATCACCTTGGGAAAGACCAGCAGCGAGGCCGCGACATCGTGCACCGGCTGCGCGGCGGCAGCGAGCGGCCCGCACAGCAGCGCCGCGATCGCGGCCGCCGGCGACATCCCCTTGTGACGCATGGTTCCCCCCGATCTCCGCCGCGACCCTTCCCCCTTGGAAGGTCTCCCCTGGGCGGCTGTCTCTGAGATGCACCGCGCCCGGCAATTATTGCAAGATCACATCAAGCCAGTTCGCCGGAGCCCCATTGACGCTCGCGGCCGGCGAGTGCCAAGATTCCCTCCGATGACTCCCGACCGGCGGCTGCGCCGCCCACCCGTGTCGCGCGAGGCACTGGACACCGCCGGCGCAGCCCTGCGCAAAGCCCGCGCCCAGGCCGGGGCGCTGCGCGGCGTCTTGGACGACACCCTCGCCCTCGCCCGTCTCGTCACGCGCTGGGCCAAGGGCGAATACCGCGAGATCCCCTGGCGCAGTATCGCCGCCGCCCTCGGCGCCCTCGCCTACTTCGTCAACCCGATCGATCTGATCCCCGACGCCCTGCTGGGCATCGGCTACCTCGACGACATCTCGGTCATCGCCTTCGTCGTCAACGCGATCCGCACCGACCTGGCGCGTTTTCGGCAGTGGGAGCAGGCGGCGCGGCGCCGTCGGGCGCGGCCTCTGTCGGTCGCCTGACCCCGTTCAGACCAGCACCCACCTCGCTATTGCTCACCGATTGTGCAATAAGTAGGCAACTGACACCCGCACGCCGATACGGTCCCCTGCCAGAGTGAGTGCACGTGGTCTGAGCCGGCGATAGGGAAGGCAACACACTACGACGCCTCTCTCCTGCCCCCTTGTACGCACCTCGAAGCCCCACGCTTCGAACGCTCCAAGGCCGCCAGCTCGTTTCGCCGCCATCCCGGCGGCGTCCCGCGTCGTCACAACCTCTGGAGCAAGATGACTACATCGATGAAAGACCTCCGCTTGATCCCAGCCCTGGCTGATGCGGTCGCGGACATGGGGTACACCACCCCGACCCCGATTCAGGAGCGCAGTATCCCGGTGGTCCTCGCCGGCCGCGACCTGATCGGCTGCGCTTCGACCGGGACCGGCAAGACTGCCGCGTTCCTGCTGCCGATCCTGCAGCGCTTGCACAACAACCCGCGCCACGGCTGCCGGGCGCTCATTCTCTCCCCCACGCGCGAGCTCGCGCTGCAGATCGACGAGCAGGCGCTGGCCCTGGGCTACCATCTCGGGCTCAGCGCCGCGGCCGTCGTCGGCGGCGTCGACATGGGCCCGCAGGAGCGCGCGCTGCGCGCCGGCAGCGACCTGATCGTCGCCACGCCGGGGCGGCTCATGGACCACATGCGCTTCAAGTACGTCGACCTCTCCGCCGTCGAGGTGCTGGTGCTCGACGAGGCCGACCGCATGCTCGACATGGGCTTCCTGCCCGACGTACAGCGCATCATCGCGGCCCTGCCCGCGACGCGCCAGACCCTGCTGTTCTCCGCCACGCTGTCGCCGCGCATCCTCAAGCTCGCCGGCGACATCCTGCGCGATCCGGAGACGGTCATGGTCGACCGCCAGGAGCCGGCCAGCGGCATTGCGCAGAGCACCTACCGCGTCGAGCACGGCGGCAAGACCTCGCTGCTCATCACCCTGTTGAAACTGCACGAGATGCGCTCGGTACTGGTGTTCGTGAAGCGCAAGGCCGACGCCGACCGCCTCGCCCGCGCCGTGACGCGCAGCGGCATCAACGCCACCAGCCTGCACTCCGACCGCAGCCAGGAGGAACGCTGCGCCGCGCTCGAGGACTTCCGCCGCGGCGACTGCCCCGTACTCGTCGCCACCGACGTGGCCGGGCGCGGGCTCGACATCAACGCCATCTCGCACGTGATCAACTTCGACGTACCGCGCTGCGCGGAGGACTACATCCACCGCGGCGGCCGCACCGCCCGCGCCGGCGCCAGCGGCGAGGTCATCACCTTCGTGGCCCCCGACGAGGAAGGCCTGATCGGCGAGATCGAAGACGCGTTGGGAGCGCCATTGCCGCGTGTCGAGGCCCCGCCATCCGACCGCCGGCACACCAACCACCGCGGCAGCGGTACCCCCGAGCGCGACCGCCGCGGCGGACGCGGCGCACCGCGGTCGCGCGGCGCGCGGCATCGGCCGGGCACCGTCGCCTCCTCCAGCTGATCTTCCGGGCGGGCGGCTCCTCGCCGCCCGTGCCCTCGGCTGCCTCGATCTCACTCACGCCACGTGGTAGTCGGAGAGCTCGTCCCGCAAGACGAGCCCGCCACACCACGGGCAAGGAGGTCAGCATGGCGAGTCCAGGCCTGCAGCGCTCCGTTCCAGCCACCGATCCGGCTGACCGCAGCCGGGCTCGCCGCGACGCACCGCCCGGCGGTCCGCGCTACCGCACGCCCTTCGGCCTCTACGCCGCCATCCGCCGCGATCCGCTCGCCTTCCTGTTCGACGCCTGGCAGCAGCACGGCGACGTCGTGCGCATGCACGCACCACCGTGGACGAGCTTCTTCTTCGTCCACCCGCTCGACGTCAAGCACATCCTGCAGGAGAACCACCACAACTACTGGAAGGGCGTCATCTTCGGCAAGCTCAAGCGCATCGCCGGCGAGGGCCTGGTCTTCAGCGACGGCGACCTGTGGCGGCGCCAGCGGCAACTGGTCCAGCCCGCCTTCCACCGCGACCGCATCGCGGCGCTGGGCGACATGATGGTGCGCACGACCGCCGAGATGCTCGAGCGCTGGCGCGGCCGCGGCGCCGCGGAGCTCTCGCTCGACATCGCCGCGGAGATGTCGACGCTGACGCTCGACATCGTCGCGCAGGCGCTCTTCGGCGCCGACCTGGGCGAGGACAAGGCGGAGTTCTGCGCCGCGGTGAGCGAGGCGATGGTGTACGCCAACCATCTCACCAACCATATGTTCACGCCGCCGTTGATCGTCCCGACGCACGCCAATCGCGCCGGCCGGCGCGCCGTGGCGGGGATCGACCGCGTGGTGTGGAAGATCATCGAGGCGCGCCGCCGCGACAACCGCGAGCGACACGATCTGCTCGGCATGCTCATCGCGGCGCGCGATGCCGAAACCAACCAGGCGATGAACGATCGCCAGCTGCGCGACGAAGCGGTCACGTTTCTGGTCGCCGGACACGAGACGACGGCCGTCGCGCTGTCGTGGTCGTGGTATCTCTTGTCGCAGCATGCGGAGGCGCGCGCCCGGCTCTTTCGCGAAGTCGACGAGGTGCTCGGCACACGGCCGGCGCGCATGAGCGATCTGCCCGATCTGTCTTACACCCGCATGGTGCTCGACGAGGCGCTGCGGCTCTACCCGCCAGCGTGGGCGACGGCCCGTCAGGCGCACGCCGACGACGAGGTCGGCGGTGTGCGCGTGCCGCGCAACACGGTGATCACGCTGAGCCCCTACGTCACGCACCGCCACCCGGCGTTCTGGGAGCGTCCGGATGAGTTCGACCCGGAGCGCTTCACACCCGCGCGCTGCGCCGCGCGGCCCGACTTCGCCTACTTCCCGTTCGGCGGCGGGCCGCGCGGCTGCGTCGGGCGGCAGTTCGCGACCATGGAAGGCCAGCTCCTGCTCGCCACCATCGCGCAGCAGTTCCAGCTCGACGGCATCCCCGGCCACCGCGTCGAGCCCGATCCCATCCTGACGTTGCGCCCGCGACACGGCGTGCCGATGACAGCGCGGCGCAGGGCGCATTGACGATCCCAGGGCCGCTCTCATGAAGCTCGCATACTTCGGCATCAACTTCGGAGCCTGCGCCGACCCTGGGGTCGCGCAGCGTGTGGCGCGCGCGGCCGAGGCCGCCGGGCTCGAGTCCGTGTGGACGGGCGAGCACGTCGTACTGCCGGACCCACAGGCGCCGCCGTCGCCGTCGCCGCCGGAGGTCCCGTTTCTCGATCCCGCCGTGGCGCTCACCTGGGTCGCCGCCGCCACGACGACCATTCGCCTCGGTACCGGCATCATCATCCTGCCGCAGCGCAACCCGGTCGTGCTCGCCAAGGAGCTGGCGAGTCTCGACGTGGTTTCGAAGGGGCGCCTCATTTTCGGCATCGGCTCGGGTTACCTGAAACCGGAGTTCGATGCGCTCGGGATCCCCTTCGATCACAAGAGCGCTCGCACGATCGACTACCTCGAAGCCATCCTGGCGCTCTGGACCCAAGCCAAGCCAGCCTACGACGGGCGCTTCGTCCACTTCGCCGGCATCCAGGCCTTTCCCCGGCCCGCGCAGCAGCCGCACCCGCCGATCGTCATGGGCGGCCACGCGCCGGAGGCTCTGCGCCGCGCCGTGCGCCACGCCTCGGGATGGTACGGGTTCGGACTCGACGCCGGTGCCACCGCCCACTGCCTGGACGGACTGCGCGCCGCCGAGCGCGAGCACGGACGTCCCGCACACCTCGGCCCGCTCGAGATCAGCGTCACACCCGCCGCCAAGATCAGCCGCGACACTGTCGCGCGCTACGCCGACCTCGGCTGCCACCGCTTGATCTTCGCCCGCCCGACCGCATCCGAGGCGGACGCGCTCGCCGTCGTCGAACAGATCGGCGCCCTGACGCGCTAGACAGGGCCAGTCTCGAGGTTCGATACGAGTGAGTTCGGCAACGTGATCCGTACACGTACACAGCGCAGTGGTACACGTACTCGTACTCGTACACGAGGGGCGCGCCTGCTCATGAACCAGCACCACCCATGTTGCGGCAGCGTTCGCGTGGCCACGCAACAACCGGTCCGGGTACGCGTACGAGTACGTGTACGTCGGCACGACGCGGGCCGAGCAGGCCGTTGGAGCCGACCCGCATGAACTCGCCTGCTCGTCGCGACACATCCTGCGCGAGCGACTCAACGCCACGGCGTTAATGGGCCGCACGCGCCCCTTCGGGGCGAAGCCAGACTAGGCGCGTTCGATCAGCAGGCTTTGCACCGAGCGCCCGATGGGGCCGCGCTCGTCGAAGAGCAGGCTCTCGGCGAGGCCGACGCCGTGCGCCTGCACGATGGTGGTGGCGTCGAGGCACACCCACTCCGTCTCCGGCAGACGATGCAGGTAGATGGTCAGGTCGGGGTTGATGAAGCTGTAGCCGTCGCGTCGGTCCACCACCCAGCTGACGCCGTTGCCGAAGTCCGCCGCCGCGGCCACCCGGCACAGCGGCGACGCTTCCTCTCCCGCTACCACCGGTACACGCAGCCGGATCCAGTCGGTGGCCGGGCCCACCGCGGCGAAGCTGCCGGCGACGAAACGGTGCTCGACGCCATGGCTGTGAAAGGCGCGATACGTGACCGTCGCGGCCCACGGCGGCGCGCCCGACTCGCCGCGCTCCGGCGGCGGAGGCGGGGTCAGCTGCGGCAGGTTCGCTGGCAGCTCGATCGCGGTGCGCCGTACGCGCAATCCGGTGCAGCGCGCCACCTCGACATCGCCGCTCAGCAGGGATGCTTCGACCAGCTGCACCTTGCGGCCCGGGCGCAGCAGGCGCGTGCGCACCGCCAGCGGCGCGATCGGCACCGGCCGCAACAACTCGATGGTCAGCCGCGCGACGAACATCGACTCGCCGCCGTCGACGCGCTCGACCGCCCGCGCCAACAGCGCCGCGGGCGCGCCGCCGTGCTGCGCCTCGGGAGACCAGGGGCCGCGCGCCAACTCGCTGGGCAGGTAGAAGTCGCCGTCCAAATTGAAGAGGGCGTCGGACATCGCGGCGCAGATTAGCGCGGCGCGCCCGGATGGCAAGCGGATGCGGGCGTGGCCCGGCTCATGGTGCGGACGCGCCGGGGACCGCCGGGACCGACCAGAACACCATGACCTCTTCCGAATCGTGCCACTTCACCTCGCGCAACCACTGCACCGCGATCGGTTGATCGCTGCGAAACCCGGCGCCGTAGCGCGCGTTGGCGCCGACCACGGAGCGCATCGGCAACCACAGCAGTCGACGCGGCGGGATGCGGATCGGCTCGCGCTCGTCGCGGCGGCCGGCGTAGATCGTCATGGTTACCTGCGCCGGCGCGTCGCCCGGGTTGAGCATCACCGCCCACTCCGCCTCGCGCAGCCAGAGCTGCTCCGGGTTGTCGATGCTGAAGCCGTCGGCGACGAACCACTCGCGCGCCAGACTCTGCACCGCCATGTACGACTTGCCCGCCTCGCGCACACCGCCGCGCCGCGAAGTGGTGCGCGCCTGCGGCGAGTAATCGTTCCCCGTGTTGGTCCAACCGATGGTGGCCTGACAGGCCACCATCTGCGCGCTCTCCACCTTGAGCGCGAAGCGGCGATTCGAGCCTACCGGCCAATTGCTCGCAGCGCTCTGGTACGTCCCAAATGGCGGCACACTGGCTTCGAACCGTGTCGGCTCACGATCCTCGAAGTAGACCGTGATCGCCAACGGCGCCTCGGTCGCGCCGGGATTGAGCACGCTCAGGTGACTGATGGTTGCTGACGGAACGCTGGGGTCGGAGCGGGCGTCGAAGTCGATCAGGTAGTGCGCAGCCGGCGGTGTTGCACTCGCCGGATGACTCAACCACAAGCCGAACAGCATCACGCGGACCGCAAGAGCGCAGCGCATCGCGCCGCACTATGCGATCCGCGCCGGCGCGAATCAACGCGCCGCGGCCCGCCTCAGCGGCACGCCGTGCCGACGTTGATCCAGAGCCCGTCGTCGCAGCGCGACTTCACGCCATCGCGGCACACGCTGGAGCCGCTGGCGACCGTGGCGCCGCCCACTGCGCACGGGCGCGGGCTGGCCGCCGCCGCGGTGTCGCCCGGCGGCGGCACGCAGGTCGTGCCGAGACTCACCCAGCGCATCCCATCGCAGCGATACTGAGTTCCGGCCTGGCACACAGCCGCGCCGCCGGAGTAGCTCTGCCCGCGGTAGTCGCAGGTCGCGGCGATCGGCTGCACCGGCACCGCGCTGCTGATGAGGTCGATGTCGACGACGCGCTCATTCTCGTCCAGCTTCAACTCGACCGTCTTGCCGACATAGGGTGTGACGTCCTTGCCGGGGGCGCGATAGGTCTGGTCGTCACCTCGGATGGTGAACGTCCCGTTGATGCTATCGACGGCTTCGACCTGCCCGCGCACCGTCGACCAACCGTGGACCACGGGCTCGACGGCCTTGGGTGCATCGACGACGGACAGAACGCTGCCGTTCGACGACAGCTCGACCTCCACCCTGCGCCCATCGAGTGTCTCAAGATCGGTGCCCGCCGGCGCGGTGTACGAACCCGGCCGATCGACGAGCCTGAACTGGCGCGTCGCCGAATTGGTGACCACCAGGTCGCCGCTGAGCGAGTCTGCGAGAGCGGGGCTCACAACGGCCGCCAGACACAGACAGATGCCCACAAACGTCAGTCCGACTAGTCTTTGGTTCATACCACACCTCCTGGTTTCAGTGTTTCCGCGGATCTTGCGGAGCACTCCCCGGGCCAGTCGGCGCTGCCAGCGCCGACGTGCGTTTTCGCAGCGCCGTCTGTACCGGCTGGAGGGTTTTACAATCGACGCGTATGGATTACATTTCGCGCCGTCCGGAACCGGCCGCCTTGACCGGGGCCGGCGCGCTCCGCCATGGTCAGGCGCAGGAGGAGGCATGACCGAGACACCCATCGAACGGATCGAAAACGTCACCGTGGCGTGCAAGGCCAACGGGTATTTCGACGGCAAGGTGGTGAGCCGTACCGTCACCGACGGCGCCCGGCGGCGCACCATCGGGTTGATCTATCCGGGGTCGTTCACGTTCAACACCGAGGCCCCGGAGCGCATGGACATCATCGCCGGCAGCTGCCGCGTGCGGGTCAGCGGGGAGGCGAGCTGGCAGACCTACGAAGCCGGCAGCTTCTTTCGCGTGCCGGGGCGCTCGTCATTCGACATCGCCGTCGACGCGGGGATCGCCGAATACCTCTGCACGTTCGAGTGACGCCGCGGCGACGTCAGGGCCGCGGCGGCGGCGCTGGGTGGCTGCGGCCGACGAACTCGTCCATCGACGTATTGACGCCGAGAAAGTTCGCCACCCAGTCGAACAGGCCGACCGGGAGAAAGCGAATGACCGGTACCAGGTAGCAGAGCCAGGGCATGATCAGCCGCCGCTTGCTCGTCCGGATCGCATGCACGATGCGCTCGGCGGCGGTATTTTCGTCCAGGATCGGCAGCAGGAAGGGGAAGCGCGATTTCACGCCGCGAAACATGCCGGTGTTGATGTAGTAGGGACAGACCACCGTCGTCACGATCCCCGGCGCCGACTTGCGCAGCTCGACGCGCAGCGACTCGTCGAATCCGATCGCGGCCCACTTGCTGGCGCTGTAGTCGGCCAGGCGCGCGACGCCGATCAGACCCGAGGCCGAGGCAATGGTGACGATGTGCCCGCGGTTGCGCTCGATCATCGACGGCAGAAACGCCTTGCCGGTCCAGAACAGCGCCAGCACGTTGATATCGAACGTCGCCTCGATCTTCTCGTCCGGCAGGTCGAGGAAATCCTTGCCGCTGACGATGCCGGCGTTGTTGATCAGAATGTCGACCGGCCCCATGGCCGCCGTGGTCTCCGCCGCGCGGGCGTAGACCTGCTCGCGGTTCGACACGTCGCAGATGAACCCCTGCGCCTTGCCGCCGGCCAGCGCGCCGAGCTCGGCCACCACCGCGTCGAGGTTGGTCTGGTTGATGTCCCAGATCGTCACCCGCGCCCCCAACGCCGCGAGCTTCCGCGCCATGAGACGGCCGATGCCGCTCGCCCCACCCGTGACCAATGCGTGCCGTCCTGCAATCTCGCTCATGCCGGCAGTTCTTCTACATTCGGCGCCGCGGCGCAAAGAGTTGCGCACTGCCGCCCAGCGCACACACCACGTATCGCACGAGGGTTCCTTCTCCCGGATGGGAGAAGGACAGGATGAGGGGGATGCAATTGATCCGCGCAGCCTCCCACGCTCTGGTGGCCCGTTCAGGGCCGCACTTCATCCGTAGGCCTTCGGCAACATTGAATCCCCCTCACCTTAATCCTCTCCCATCCGGGAGAGGAGACTGACGTAAGAGGACGTTGCCTGACCGAAGCAACCGGAGACCTACCCGCGCGTCAGCAGCAGACAGCCAGCGACCGGACCGCCGCCGACGCCGACCACGGCCACCTCGCAGCTCGCCACCTGGCGCTCGCCGCACTCGCCGCGCAGCTGGCGCACCGCCTCGGCGAGAAAGCCGAAGCCATGCAAACGCCCGCCGGAAAGCTGGCCGCCCCAGGTATTGAGCGGCAGCGACCCGCCGAGGCCGATGCGCCCGTCGGCAACGAACGGTCCGCTCTCGCCCTTGCCGCAGAAACCGAGCGCCTCGAGCCACGCCAGCGTCAGGAACGAGAAGCCGTCGTATAGCTGCGCCGTGTCGACGTCGGCGGGGGTGAGGTCCGTGCGCGACCACATGTGCGCCGCCGCGTCGCGCGCCGCCATGGTGGTGAGGTCCTCCCACTGATCCCACAGCGGCCGAGCGCGGATCGCCGTGCCGACCGCTTCGAAGCGCACCGGCGCGTGCGGCAGGTCGCGGCGCGTATCGGCGTGCGAGATGATCACCGCCGTGCACCCGTCGGCAGGCACATCGCAGTCGTAGAGACAGAACGGATCGCTCACCATGCGCGCCGTCAGGTAATCCTCCATCGTCATCGGCTGCCGGTAGATGGCCTGCGGGTTGAACGCCGCGTAACGGCGGGCGTTGATGGCCACGGCGCCGAGGTGTTCGCGCGTGGTGCCGTACTCGTGCATGTGGCGGCGGGCGTAGAGCGCCAGCCAGTTGGCGGCCGACATGGCGCCGAACGGGATGAAGAACGCGGCAAAGCCGCGGATCTCGTGCGAGCCGGCCCCAATGCCGAGCCGTCCCGTGTCGGCCGCGGCGCTGGCCTCGGTCACCGTGCGGTAGACCAGGGCATGGCGGCACAGACCCGCACCGACGGCCAGCGCGGCGTGTATCACCGGGGAAATCTGCGCCGGCCCCTCGGCGCCGGACAGGTGCCAGCGCAGATCGACGCCCAGTGCGTCCTGCACATCGTAGACCCCGGGCCCGGAGAATCCCGGCGGGCCGGCGAGGATGGGTCCCGGATAGGCGGCGATGCCGTCGATATCGTCGGGACGCAGGCCCGCGTCGGCGATCGCCGCCAACGCCGCCTCGCAGGTGAGGTCGAGCTCCTCGCGAAACAGGCGGCGCCCGATCGCCGACTGCCCGACGCCCGAGATGATCGCCTGTCGCTCGGCCGCGCTCACGCCGCCTCCTCGGGCTCGAACAGCGGCAGCGCCACGTCGTCGTTCAGATTCTCGAATACCACCCGCAGCGGCAGCCCGATCGCCAGGCGCGCATCGGCGCAATTGACGACGTTGGTCATCAATCGCAATCCGGACTGCTCGACCAGCTCGACCAGCCCGATGACGTAGGGCACTTCCTGGCCTGGAAACCAGCGCTGATGGTTGATCGTGTAGCTGTGCAATCGCGCCCGGCCGCTCACCGCCACGATGTCGAGCTGGCGACCGCGACAGCGCGGACAGATCGGCCGCGCCGGATGGATCAGATAGTCGCAGGGCACGCAGTGCGTGAATTCCAGCCGGCCGGCGCGGCACGCGCGCCAGAACGCCTCGGTGCGCGGCTCGAGCGCCGGCGGCGGTCGAAAGAAGTTCGCCATGACCGGCGCTTCTACACGGAAACGCAGCGGCTGTCAGCCGCCGCGACGGCGCGCTACCGACACGTCAGCGTCGTGTGGGAGCTGTTGAAGCGACACTGCGCCGCGGTGAACGACAACGTCGAGCAGGCGCCCGCATCGCCCGCGGTTTGCGTGGCGCCGAGCACGATCGTGGCGCGCAGGGGGGCCGTCGGCTGTGTCACGAACGAGTCCTTGGTCTTGAGCGTAAAGCTGATGATGCTCTGCGTCGAACGGCCGTCCTTGATCTTCAGCAGGTGCAGGCCGTTGGCTGATCCAGGTGTACAGACGCCCGGATCGATGGCGGCGGACTCGTTGCGGTACACCGCCGTCGTCGCACTGCTGTTCCAGCCGTCCTTGCTCGCATTGCAGCCGCTGCCGATGAGACCTGGGGGAATCGGCTTGGTGAGGTGCGTCCACCCGAGCAGCGACGTGTTGCCCGCGCCGATGTCCTCGATCAGGATCTGCGCCCCGGTGCTCGGCGGGTTGTAGATCGCCGGCGTGCCGGGGACGAACGCGAGCTTGCCCTTGAAGGTCACCTTCTCGTCGCCGAAGGGCGCGCCGAGGCGGCTGATCTTCAGCACCGGCTTGATCATCGACGTACCGCCCACACAGAGCGGCGGCACCCCGGCGGTCGCCGTCGGAGTCAGCGTCGGCGTCCGAGTCGCGGTCGCGGTGGGCACCAGCGTGTGGGTCGGCGTCGGCGTCGGCGGGATCGCCGACGTGTTGGTCGCGGTCGGGGTGATCGTCGGCGTGCGCGTCGCCGTGAACGTCGGCGTTTCGGTCGGCGTGTTGGTTACGGTTGGAGTCGGGGTGCGCGTCGGCGTATTCGTCGGCGTGCGGGTCGGCGTGAACGTTGGCGTCGCCGTCGGCGTATTCGTCGGGGTACGCGTCGGCGTGCGGGTCGGGGTGACGGTGGCCGTGCGCGTCACCGTCGGAGTAGACGTCGGACCCGACGTAAACGTCGGCGTCGGTGTCACCGGTTCCGAGCACGGCGTCGGCGCATCGACGCGCCGGCAGCCGAGGGTCGCCGTGCACGTATCGATGGTGCAGACCAACCCGTCCTGGCAGTCCTCCACCTGACAGGCGTAGGAGCACCCGTCACAGCTCAGCGGCGTACCGATCGCGTTGTCGCATGTCTCGGGGAACTCGACGACACCGTTGCCGCACGTCGGACACGGCAACAAGCAATCGGCAGGAAACTCCGGTGCGGTGCAACGCGCGTGGCCGGTGACGATTGCTGCCGGCTGAATGATGGCGCCGACGAGAATCGGCGGCTTGGCGGTCGGATGATCGATCAAGTTGCGCCCGGTGATGCCGGGCGACGTGTTGGTCGTCGCATTCAACGAGCCGGCGAAGGTGAGCTGTTCGTATGCCGTAACGTCGGTCTCGCCGGCTTCCGAGGCGATGGCGGTGGAGCCACCGAGCGAGGTCACGTTGACGTTGCAGCCGATGATCTCGGCGAAACCGCCGGCACCGCAGCCCTCTTCGGTGCCGCAGTTGCCACCGCGGACGTTGATGATGCTCGACAGCGTCAAGGTTCCGGGCCGCGTCGCGCCCGCTTCGACCGACGCGCCGCCGCCGATGCTGCCCGCGTTGCGGCCCGAGGCATCGACCGTACCGCTCACGGTCGTGTTGCCGCCGGAGCTGATGTCGATGTCGCCGCCGCCCAGACCGCCGCTGGCATCGATGATGCCGCTGTGCGTGACGCTGATCTCGCCGTCGAGGCACACCTCGCCGCCGCAGCCCTGCGCGCCGTTGCCGCGCGAGGTGATCTTGCGCGTCGCCTGCACGTTGATGCTGCCGCGCGCGATCAAGGCGATCGACCCGCCGCCGCCGTCGGGATCGGCGCCGTCGGCGATGATGTCGCTCGACACCGTGATATCGCCGTACAGCGCCTCGACGCAGATGAATCCGCCGCAACCGCCGCCGAAGCCGGTGTTCGACCCGGTGCCGCGCGACAGGACTTCATTCAGCACCTGGAGGCTGCTGCCGCCGGTCAAGCCGATGCAGCCGCCCGAGCCGCCGTCGCCGGTGCCGGTCGCTTCGACGCCGCGCACCGTGAGCGCGCCGCCCGACGTGACGTCGAACACACCGCCGTCGCTGCCGTGTACATCGATCACCGTGCCGAGATCGACGAGCCCGCCGGCGATGATGTCGACTTGCCCGCCGCCTTGCGACTCGTCGCCGCCGATGGCGGTGACGACGCTGTTGGAGGCGGTGGTCACGTCGCCACCGGCCGCGATCCGGATGGTTCCGCCGGGTGCGACGCTGGTGAGATTGTCGGCGTTGATCTTACCCGTAATGGATACCGCCCCACCGGCGTCGAACAGAATCGACCCGGCGGCGATGTTGCCCGACACGTCGATGCGTCCGATCGAGGTGCCCGTACGCTGTACCGACGCCGCTCCGGTGGTGATGATGTGGATCATCCCACCGCGGTTGCGCGGCGGAGAGTTTTGATTGCCGCGCCCGTCGATGAAGCCGCCGGGGCCGACGGCAAAGATTCCCGCCTTGACCGTCACCGTGCCGGCGGCGATGTCGAGCTCTCCGGAGCCGGTGATCGTCACCGTCCGGGTGCCGAAATCGAGCGTACAGCCGTCCGGAACGTCAAAGTTCTTGGTGATCGAACACGGCGCACTGGTGGCAGGACAATTCGAATCCTGCGACGAGATCTGCGCCGCCGTGCAGGCGGTCAGCGCCGCCGCACCGCGCGGGGCAACGACGGCGAGCCCGACCAGGCCAAACGCCGCAACAGCGAAGCGTGAGCAGCGCATGCGGCCCTCACGGCGCGCAGGGCGCGCCGCCGATCTCGCACTGTTGGACGGGGCGCTGCTGCCCGCCGCCGCGGTTGCCGGTGCCGCCGTTGCCACCCTCGTCGAGCATGTTCGTACCGCGAGCGACCAGGCCGTTCCCCCCGTTGTCGTCGGCCCGGTTGCCGCTCAGGTGCCATTCGTTGCCCATGCCAGCGATGCCGTCGTCGCCGTTGGCGTGCGCCAAGCACGCGCGCATCTCGATACCGGCCCCGCGCACCATGAGCCCGTCCTTCATATTGCTCGACGCAGTGCAGCCCAGCAGTTGGTGTCCGGTGCCCATGACGCTGAAGCCGGTGTGGCGGTTGTTCTCCGCCGTGTTGCCGGCCCACGGTGTGCCGATGGAACCGCCCTGCCCCATGATCATGTAACCATGCCGGCCGTTGCCGGTGGCGCGCGTTGAAGCGATCTGCCAGCCGCTTCCGCTCAGGGCGAACCCGTCGCGCCCGACGCTCTCGACCTCGACGGCGCGCACCTGATAGCCGGCGCTGCCGATGCGGACACCGTCGCGCTTGCAGCCGCGCACGGTGATGTCCTCAAGCAAGGCGATGGTATCCGGCCCGTGTGCCACCACGCCGTCGTGAAAGCCCTCGATCGCCGCCCGCGAGCCGCCGCTCGACACGCGTGCGCCGCCGGGCCCGCCGGCGAGCACCCAGACACCGGTGCCGCGACCGCTGCCGCGCAGCGTCTTGCCGCGCAGGTCGATGGTGACGCCCTCGGCGGCTTCGGGCGCGCGCACCAGCAGCGCATCGCTCGGGCAGACCGTGGTCGCCACCGGGTCGTTGGTCAACGCCAGATTGCTCACCACCGTATCGCCGCAGGCGCACGGCACGTCGCGCCCACCGACGTCGTCGCCGCACAGTTTGGCCTGCGCCGCATGCGGCGCGCTTGCGAGCAGCAGCGCCAGAGCGGCGAGCGCACGGCGCGCGCGCGCCGCGCGGCGTGTGCGAGATTTTCCAATGCGCAGCGGCATTGCAGTCATCCAATCACCATGTCCCAACTCACTCCCCCACCGGTGCGATCGACGCGCGACATTAGTGCTCGCTATCCAATTGTGTCAACCGCTTTTGCGGCGCACAGCGCACAGCAAGACGACGCGACGCTCGACAACCGCCAGCCTTTGCCGCGATCGAAACGGCACCGGCGACCGGTTGGGGAAAACCACGAGCCCCTTGCGGGTTTGTCCCGGATTCCCAGCATTCACAGCGAATGGTATGAAGGGATTAGCAGACGACGGACGCACTGCTGTTATATCGACTCCGCTTGGTCAGCCGTCGTCGCCAACTGTGGCGGTCGGGCTGGACGGGGTCGGCGAGTGACTCGCTTGAAAGCGAGGACGGAGGTCGCATGAGACCGAAGAGAGCGGACGACCGCAAGCCCTCAGACGAGGGCAAGAACGCCGGGGGCCGACCGACCCGCACATGGCAGGACGAACCCGCCGGCCGCTTCATGGACCGCGATCGCGCCGGCGCCGAACCGCAGGCGTTCGAACGCGTCGTCTGGGACGAAGTCTAGCAAGGGTCCATCGTTTTCATCTGGCGTCGCGGCGGCGGCTTTTGCGCGGCCGCGACGACCGGAGGCTGCGTGCGCATACGGAGCACGACACCCCAGGCGGCCCGCCTGGCGCGCATGCGTGAGCTGTTCGATCGGCGCTTTCCGCGCGTCGAAGCGTTGATCGCCGAATTGGAGCGAACCGGCGCGCTCGCAACTCCACCGGCGGGCCCGAGGCGAAATGGGCGGGCGGCCCCCAGGGAAGGGACCGCCGCGCCGTGTCGATCTCGGAGTGGAGCCGATGGGAGTTGAACCCACGACCTCTAGAGTGCGATTCTAGCGCTCTCCCAACTGAGCTACGGCCCCGAAAGACCCTCGCGCGGGTCGACAAGTGGATTATCCAAATCGGCTCTGCTCCGCAAGTGCAGCGGCCGCATCGACGTATCGATTGCGTCGGCGCGGCGGTCCGATTAGATACACCGCCCATGGGCACCGACACCCTCGAGACCTTCCGAAGCGAGCTGCGCGAATGGCTCGCCGCCAATCTGCCGCCCGAGCTGCGCCGCGACCGCGTCGCGGAGTTGCCTGATGCCGAGCGCATCGCGCGCCTGCGCGGCTGGCAGGCCAAGCTGGCGGCCAACCGCTGGGTGGCGATCACCTGGCCGACCGAGTACGGCGGCCGCGGTGCGTCCATCCCGGAGCAGATCGCGTACGTCGAGGAGATGGCGCGCGCCGACGCGCCCGAGATCATCAACAGCCTCGGCATCGGCATCGTCGGACCGCCGCTGCTGGCCTATGGTACCGAGGAACAGAAGCAGCGCCTGGTCGGGAAGATCCTCAACGCCGAGCATCTCTGGTGCTGCGGCTTCTCCGAGCCGGGCGCCGGTTCCGATCTCGCCTCGCTGCGCACCAAGGCGCTGCTCGAAGGCGACGAGTTCCTGCTCAACGGCCAGAAGGTGTGGACGACGTACGCGCAGCACGCGGACTGGTGCATGGTGTTCTGCCGCACCGACCCCGACTCGACGCGGCGCAACGGCGTCTCCTGCCTGCTGGTCGACATGAAGAGCCCGGGCATCAGTGTCCGCCCCCTGCGCCAGATCGGCGGCCAGGCGGAGTTCAACGAGGTCTTCTTCGAAGACGTGCGCGTGCCGCGCGACAACCTGCTCGGCGAGCTGCACAAGGGCTGGGCGATCGTCACCTCCGCGCTGCAGAACGAGCGCGGCATCATGTACGTAGTCGAGATGCAGATCCTGCTCGCCCGCGCGCGCGATCAGCTCATGCGCTTCGCGCGCGAGCGCGGCGCGCACCGCAACCCGACGACGCGCCAGGCGCTGGCCGACGTCTACGTCGGGGTCGAGACCTTCCGCCACACCTGCCAGCGCACCATGGACAAGCTGCTGCGCATGGGGATGCCAGGGCCGGAGGCGTCGATCATCAAGATGCACTGGACGGCGCTGACCCAGGCCATGCCGCAGATCGGCATGTCGATCCTCGGGCCGGCGGGTCAGCTGTATGACACGCCGCTGCCCGGCGAGCGGGTGAACCCCTCGTACTCGATGCAGGGCGGCTTCCTGCAGTCGCCGGCCGCCAGCATCGCCTCGGGCACTTCGGAGATCATGCGCGGCATCATCGCCATGCAGGTCCTCGGGCTGCCGCGCGGCAGCTGACCCCCCGACGCGCGGCGTTTCAGGCGCCGCGCGACTTGCGCTCTTCGGCTTCCTGGTCGGCCTTGCAGTCGATGCACAGCGTCGTCACCGGCCGCGCCTTCAGGCGCTCGACGCCGATGCCCTCGCCGCACTCTTCACAAATGCCGAAGGTGCCGTCTTCGATGCGTTCGAGCGCCTGCTCGATCTTGCTGATCAACTTGCGCTCGCGGTCGCGAATGCGCAGCGTCGCGTTGCGCTCGGATTCCAGCGCGGCGCGGTCGGCCGGCTCGGGAAAGTTCTCCTTGCCGTCGACCATTCCGATCACCGTCCGCTCCGCCTCGCCCAGCAACTCCTGGCGACGGCTGTGCAGAAAGTCCCGGAACCACTCC
>CAYVUV010000113.1:0-9306 GCA_964455095.1 uncultured Binatia bacterium (SeqCode) | reverse complement strand
CCTTCGCTGCCCTGATCGGACCCGACTCCGGCCCGCTCGCCATCGCGCTCGCCGACGCCACCGGTCACTTCACGCTGAACTGCCCGGCGGGCACGTTTGAACTGCTCGCCGTGAAGACCGGTTTCGTCGTCAACCTCGCGGACTCGTCACGGGTGACGATCGCCGCTGGCGCCACCGTTACGCAGGATCTCTCGCTCGCCGCCGCCGATCGCAGCATCTCGGGCCGGCTCATCGACGGCGGCGGATCAGGCGTCCCCGGCGTACAAATCACCACCACGGCAGACGACCCGGCGTTGTTTACCGCAGCGTACTCGGATGCCGACGGCGACTTCGCAATTCCCGTCTCGTCCGCGGCGACCACATGGGAGGTGGATCCCTCGTTGAATTCGACGGCACTCCTCGGGCTTCTGGTTGCGTCAGACCGGTACGTGGTCGACACCGGAGGCCGCAACGTCTCCGGCGTCTCGATTCAGTTCCCCTCGGCGACCGCGCTGCTCCACGGCACCGTGCTCGACGATCAGGGGCATGCCGTTACCGGCCTGCGTTTCTCGGCCGACAACGAGGAGCTCGATGGCATCGGCATCAGCGACAGCGCGGGCAACTATGCAATCGGGGTGCTGGCTGGCAACTGGACCCTCCGCCTGGACGTCGACGACCCCGCCGCGCTGGGGTTCCTCTCGGCAATCGTGAACGTCCACGTCGGCGCCGGCCAGGCGGCACGGCAGGATCTCGTCTTGCGGCGCCTGACCGCGCACATCGGCGGCGTGGTGAAGGAGAGCACCAACAACGCGCCGGTCGAAGCGGTCGGCGTGCAGGCTTCCCTGATGGCCAGCGGCGCGCAGTATTTCGCTCGCGGGCAGACCGACTCCAACGGCAACTACTCCCTAGGGGTATCGAACGGCACCTGGGACATCAGTCTCGACTGCGACGATCTGCAGCCGCGCGGGTACGCTTGCCCGGGCGATCAGTCCGTCACGATCGCGGGCGCCGATCGGACGGCCAACTTCTCGGTCGGCCGCTTGGGCAGCGCCCACTTGCGCGGCCTCGCCACCGACGACATCGGCACACCGCTCGCCAACCTCGAGGTGCGGGCCGGTAACGTGTCGACGAGAACCGGCCCGGACGGCAGCTTCGATCTCGCCGTCAGCGGCGGCAGTTGGTACGTGCGCGCCAACCCGTCCGAGCTGCAGCAGCGCGGCCTGGTCGGCAATCAACTGCACGAGACGCTCAACGACGGCGAGGAACGCAGCGGCCTGCGGCTGATCGCGCGTCCGATCACCGCGCAGATCACCGGCCACGTGCGCAACAACAGCGGCGCCCCGCTCGGCGACGTCACGCTCCACGCCTACCTCACCATCGGCGAGCTGGTGTACGACCTCGACACGAGGACCAACAGCGCCGGCCTCTTCACCTTCAGTGTGTTCGACGCCACCTGGCGGTTGAACGTCGAGTGCGCCGAGCTGAACGCGCGTGGCTACGATTGCGTCGACAACCAGTTCATTCCGATCTCCGGCGTCAACGCCAAGGCCGACTTCGTCGCCGCCCCGACAGCCGTGGCGACGCCGACACCCACGCCGACGCCATCCCGCACCGCGACGCCCACGCCGACTCCCACCCCTGGGACCTGCGTCGGCGACTGCAGCGAAGACGGAACGGTCACCATCGACGAGTTGATCAAAGGCGTCAACATCGCGCTCGGCGTCATCGGCATCGATCAGTGCCTGCCCTTCGACTGCAACGACACCGGATCAGTCACGATAGACTGCCTGGTCAGGGCGGTGAGCTCCGCTCTGTTCAGATGTGTGGGCGAGTAGCAGCCGGTTGAAAATCCCCGCCCCGTGCTTCGACGGCTCAGCATGAGCGGATCCCGTTTCCATTCGATGGGCCCCTCCTGAGGCCGTCGAAGGGCGTCTCGGGGTTACTGGTAGTGACAGTGCGCGCAGCCGGCGTTGGCGACGCCGACCATGGGCGGGTCGTTGCTGGGATCAGCGTCCTGGAAACGCGCGACACGCGCGGGCAGGTCGTCGAGTCGTTCCTGCACCTCGGCCATGAACTCTGCGCGCCAGCCCGAGCCCTGACCCACTGCCAGCGCGAGTTGGTAGCGCGATCGCGCGTCCTCGATGCGGCCGGCCTTGGCGTAGACATCGCCGAAGAAGAGGAACGTGCCTTCCAGGTTGTGCGGCGCCAGCCCGTCGTTGAAGCAGATCTCGCCCTGCGCGCCGGCAGGGCCAACGCACGCGGTCGCAGCGACCGGAAAGTACTCGTCCAGCAGCCGGAGGGCCGCCTGATAGGCGGGATCGTTCGGCAACACGGCGGGCGGTACGGCGCCAATCGGGTTGAAGGCGTTGAACAGCGGATTGACGACGGCGGCGGCGTCCATCTCGGCGACCCCCTGCGCGCGCAGCGCCGCATCCGCCGCCAGAACGCCGGCGACGTAGGTCGTACCGGAGGCGAAGCCAAGCGCGCGCGAGTCGCCGATCCCCGGCTGGTACAGCAGCGGCAGCGCCCGCGCGAAAGCCGTGCGCGCCGCGTCGACACTTTTGCGCTGCGCGGCGGTGGCGCTCGGATAGTGGGTCACCTGTTCGCCGAACTGGTACAGGTGCGTCATTGCGGTGAGGAACGGCTGCCAGCCGTCGCGCCGATTGCCGCGCTCGGCGTAGGCGAGCAGCCGCAGCGTCTCGTCGGCGCGGTCGCGCTCGCCGAGCAGCGTCTGCCAGAAGGCGTGCTCGGCCGCCGCCGCAGCGCGCGACTGGCGCAGCGAGACGATGGCCTGTGCGTTGTTCAGTCGGAACGAATGGAAGCGGACGTGATAGCGCGTATCGCCGACCGTAAGCCCCGCCTGGAGAAATCCGACCGGGCCTGGCTCGAGCGCGAATCCCGGCGCGCCGGCAATGATGGTGAGGCCGCGCGTCGTGTAGCGCACCAGGCGGATGCCGCCGGCGCTGCCGCTGTCGTCCTGATACAGCCACCCGTTCTCGATCGCCTTCCACCCCGCGCACGGCAGTGCCACGGCGGGCGGACCGACGACCAGGTTGCGCGCCGTCGGGTACGACGCGATGCGCACCGAAGCCGCCGACGGACACGCGGTGGGATCGACGAGCGCCGCCAGGTTGGGATCGGCGCCGACGCGAATGACCGTCGACCCGTCGCGCACGGCGACGCGTTTGCCGGTGGTGAGGACGGTAATGGCGTGCGCGGCGTTGGGCAGCACGACCAGAGCCAGCAGGACGAGACGGAGCAACATGGGCGCTGACCGTCGCAGAGAATCAGTTCGCGCGCAACCGACCCCGGCTGCAGCGCCAGGCGGGGGAAAACCCAACCCAGGGGCGCGAAATTCCCTCCGGCTGAGTCTCACCATCGAGAGCTGGAACACCCTCTCCCGCTTGGTCTTCCGGGTGACGCGGCGCGGCACCGGATATGCTCGCCAATTCCGTAGGAGCAAGAGCCATGTGCGCCAGAATCGAATCCGCCGACGGGCGAGAAATCCTCGCGTTGTTCGGGCCCGTTCATGTTCTCGCCGTCGCCGTCATCGGCTGCCTGGCGCTTGTGGTGCTCACGGAAGCACCGTTCTGGCAGTGGGTCGGACTGGCCGGCGCGCTCCTCGCCGCGCTTGCGGCGGCGGTGGCGCTCTACCGCAGTCGTCTCCGCCGGTGAGAGCTTTGCCCAACAATTGCCGTCGTCAGAGAATCACGAAAGCGCGACAGTACGAAAACACGAAACTCTGATCCGGAGGTGTGATTCGTGCTTTCGCTCTTTCGTGGTTTCGTGATTGTCGGCGTCGTCCGTGGCACACCTGAGTGGGAATTGCTGGGCAAAGCCCTCTGAGGGAGAGGAACCAGACGGTCCGCACCAATTGCCGGGCAAAACCCGCCCCGCCCGATTCAACCGGTCACTGCCGGTTGAAGAACTCGGTCTGCAACGTGCCCCAGTCCACCTGCGGCACGCCCTCGACAGCCTGGCCGCCCAGGTGGCGCAGGCGCTCGATGTCGGCTTGATACCAGTCGACCACCGGCTTGCCGATGCGCAGCGCGCCGAGCTGGCCGGCGAGATCCGCCGGCTCGAGCAGACAGACCCACGCGCCTTCGTAGGGGCTCTGCGCGAGCCAATCGGGATGGGCGAGCAGTTCGCTGTTCACCCGCGCCACCTTGCCGGAGACCGGAGCCAGAAAACGCACCGCCGCGCCACCGCGGTGCAGGGTGAAAAGGGGCTCACCGCGCTGCAGCGTCGCGCCCTTGTCCGGCAGCTCCACGCGCTCGATCGTGCCGAGTGCCTGGCGCGCGAAGTCGTCGAGCCCGATGCGCACCTGACCGGCGGGCTCGATGCGTGCCCAGGCGTGTCCGTCGGAGAGGAAGGCGCCGCCGGGGACGCAGAACTCACCGGGCCGCACCTTCTCGGCGAACGCCGGAGCGACGACGCGCACGCGCGGCAACCGCTGCGCCTCCAGCCGCGCCTGGCGCTTGAACAGCAGGCGGCGGACGAAGGCGCCGAGCTCCTCGGCGGTGAAGGGTTTCTGCACGTAGTCGACCGCCCCGTGCTGCATGGTGTCGACCGCCGACTCGACCGTCGCGTATCCCGTGATCACGGCGACGTCGACGTCCGGACGCAAATGCTTCACGCCCTTGACCACCTCGACACCGTCCATGCCCGGCATCTTCAAGTCGGTGAAGACGAAGTCGTAGTCGCAGCGCTGCACGAGCCCGAGCGCTTCCGGGCCGCTCTCGACGGTGTCGACGTTGTACCCGTCGAGCACCAGCACCTTGCGCAGCGCGTCGAGCACGATCGGCTCGTCGTCCACCGCCAGGATGCGCGCCTTCGGCGCCGACACCTCGGCGCGCTTGAGGCTCGGCGCCTCGTGCGTGAACTCGATGCGGACCAACGTCTCCAAAGCCGCTTCACGCTGCCGCCGCGTACGCAGCTCCGCCTGGCGCCGACTCACGGCGCGGACGAGGGCGTCGGCCGCGATGAACAGGGCGAAAGTCATCAGGACGATCAGGACGGTCATGTTCCTTCCTCCTTTGCGGGCGGCCGGCGCGCGAGTGCCAGCCGCACGCTGTCCATCAGCTCGCTCGCCTCGAACGGTTTGGCGAGGAATCCGGCCGCGCCCGCGGTCTGCGCGCGCGCGACATGATCGGGCGTCGCGTAGCCGGTGATCACGACGGCCGGCAGGCCGGGGCGGCGCCGCGCGATCTCGCGCACCACGTCGAGGCCGGAAGCGTCGGGCAGCATCAGATCGCAGAGCACCAGGCGACAGGCTGCGAGGGCCGGATGGGCGAGGCCCGCGGCCGCGTCGGCCGCCGTCGCGACGCGCAACCCGTTCGCCTCGAGCACGCGGCGCACGCCCTCGCGCACCACCGCCTCGTCGTCGATCACCAGCACGTCGCAGGCGTTCATGCGGCCTCCCGCGCCTGGCGCGGCTCGTCGAGCGGCAGCCGCACCGTGAAGCGGCTACCCCGCCCCACCTCGCTGTCGACCTCGATGGTGCCGCCGTGGCTTTCGACGATTCCCCAGGTGATCGCCAGCCCGAGCCCGGTGCCGCGCACGCCCTTGGTCGTGAAGAACGGCTCGAAGAGCTTCGACAGGTCGTCGCGCGCGATGCCGCGTCCGTCGTCGGCGACGCCGAGCTCGACCACCGACCGCGGACCGCGCCGCTCGATCGACTCCCAGCGGGTGAAATCGCAGCCCGTGCGCGTGCACCACCGGATCGGCTCGTCGGCCGGGCCGAGGACGACCAGGGTCGGAGCGCCGCAGCGCTCGCAGTGGCTGTCCGGTTCGACCAATGACGTGCGGCAGCGCGGACACGCGGCCTCGGCGACCACGCCCTCCTCGCACGGCTCGGCCGCGCCGTGGCGGAAGCGGCCGTAGACAGGGTCGAGGCAAAACTCCCATTCGCGCCCGCGGCGCTGGCGCAGCACGCGGATGGAGGGCAGCCCGCCGACGCGCCGGTCGGTGTCGAGCAGATCGCACCCCTGCGGGCAGGCGGCGCGGCGGATGGGCTCGTGTCCGAGCGGCGCGAGCCGGGTGCGGCGCGTGGCGAGTTGGATCGTCCCGCCGCGCTCGCCGATGGCATCGGCGGCGTTGAGAACCAGGTTGACCAGCACCTGTTGCATCTGGTTGGGGTCGGCGTCGATCGGCGGCAGGTCGTCGGCCAGGTCGAGGGCGAGCGCCACGTGACTGAGCTGGAGCTGGTTCATCACCACCGCCACGGCGCGGCGCGCCACGGCGTTCAAGTCGGTCGGCTGGCGTTGCGGCGGCGTCTGGCGGGCGAAGTCGAGCAGGCCGCGGACGATCTCGCGGCAGCGCTTGGTCTCGCGCACGATCACTTCGAGGTCGCCGCGCAGCTCGGCGTCGTCCCTGGCGCGCTCGACGAGCAGCGACGCATAGGTCAGCACGCCGGTGAGCGGGTTGTTGATCTCGTGCGCGACCCCGGCGGCGAGGCGGCCGACCGAGGCGAGCTTGTCGGCTTGCGCGAGCTGGCGCTGGGCTTCCGAGAGACGCGCCGTCATCGCGTTGAAGGCCCGTGCCAGCTCGCCGAGCTCGTGGCGGCTCGCAACCGGAATCGTCGTGGTGAGATCGCCGGCCGCGACGCGGCGCGTTCCGGCCATGAGCGCCTCGACCGGGCGGCTGACCAGACGCCGGCTGAGCCACCAGAGCAGCAGGCCGGTGAGGGCGAGAGCGAGGACGGCCATGCCGACGATGCGGTTGCGGCTCGCCGCGATCTGCCGGTCGACCTCGTCGAGCGAGACGGTCACGTCGAGGACGCCGAGCACCGTCTCGCCGGCGCCGTGGGCGTGGCAGGCGGCCTGGGCGCAGGACGGCTGGTTCTGAATCGGGTTGACGATCGCCAGCATGCGGTGGCCCGGCTGCGGCGTGAAGATGCGCGCGCGCTCGTGCACCGGCGGCTTCTCGAGCGGCCGATCCTGGGCGTGGCAGGCGAAACAGGACTCGGCCTGCTTGTCGAGCGTCTGCCCCACTTCGCCCGCATCCGACGAGAAGACGATGCGCCCCTGCTTGTTGAAGACGCGCACGCGCTCGATGCGCCCGTCGCGGCCGATCGCTTCGATCTGCCGGCGCAGCGGCTCGCGCCGGTTCTCGATCATGTAGTCCTCGGTGCTGCGTTTGACCGTCTCGCTGAGCAAGTCGGCGCTGCGCGTCAATTGCGCGATCATCTCGCGCCGGTGCGTGCCGAGCGTGACCGTGGCGAGGAGAGCGATGCCGAGCGCCGTGACCAGGCCGACCGCCGCGACGATCTGCAGGCCGATGCGGGTGTGCATGGCTCAGCTCGCGCGCTCGGGGGCGGGCTCGGGGAAGATCGGCAGGTAGCGCACGGCGGTCGCGAACAGCGCAAAGCCGAGCGCGACCAGACCGAGCGAGACCGCGACCTCCATCCACGCGGGAACGTAGTGCACGCCCGCCGCGGCCTCCATGCCGGTCACGCTGACGTTCAGTCGGTTGGCGACGAAACCCGCCACCGCGAAGAGCGACGCGACGACGAGGCCGGTCGGGTTGGTGCGCACGCGTTCGAAGAGCAGCAGGACGACCGGCAGCACCACGCCGCCGCCCATCTCGAGCAGGAACATCCACGCCTCGTAGCCTGGATGGAGGAGCAACGCGGCGGAGCCGTTGCGCGTGATGATGATGACGCGCAACAGCCCGTAGATCCCCAGCGCCACGACCATGCCGCGCGCCAGCGGCTCGAGCAGGTCCATCTCGAGTTGGCGCCCGAACGCCCGCTTGCTCAAGTGGGACTCGAGGATGGTCATGGCGATGCCCGCGCCGATCGCCGAGATCAGGAAGAGATAGGGCAGCAGCGGCGTGTACCAGAGCGGGTGGAGCTTGGCGGGGACGATCAGGTAGAGCGAGCCGAGCGACGACTGGTGCAGGGTCGACAGGATCACCCCGGCGATCACCAGCGGCGTCGCCACCGCGCGCAGCACGCGCCGCGGCCGTTCCAGCCGCAGGCGCTCGAGCACGACGGGGGCGAACTCCAGCGCCAGCACGGCGGTGTAGAGCATCACACACCACGCCACCTCGAACATCACCGAGTGCGGGTTCCAGAACACCAGCGCGTGCCAGATGCGCCACGGCTGGCCGAGATCGAAGAGCAGCCCGGTGATGACCAGCAAATAGCCGAGAAAACCGGTGAGGACGGTCGGACGCACGATCGGCTCGAAGCGGCGCAGGTTGAAGATGTGCACGATGGCGGTGAGCGTGAAGGCGCCCGCCGCCAGGCCGACGCCGCACAGGACGTCGAACCCGACCCAGAGGCCCCAGGGGAAGCGGTCGCTCAAGTTGGTGACGGCGCCGAGCCCGCGCGAGAAGCGCAGCACGGTGACGGCCGCGAAGAGCGCCAGCAGGACCGCGCAGACCGCCGGCCAGAAGCCGACGCGGCGCGCGGCGCCGTGCGCGCCATCGACCGCGATCATGGCTCTTTCTCCTCGTCGCGCGCCGCCTCATAGGCACGCACTTCGTCGCGCCGCTGCGTGATCCAGTGAATGCCGAAGAGAAAGGCGCCCGCGACGGCGACGTAGGACGGAATCTTCGACAGGACCTGCCAGGTGAGCAGCGGCAGCGGCTGCCGCGGCACGTTGACGCGCATGCCGAGTTGCTCGAACGGAGCTCCGGAGACCATGAGCACCGAGGTGCCGCCGGCCTCGGTTTCGCCGTACACGTGGTCGACGTAGCTGTCGGGGCTCGCCGCGATGCGCGCGTGCGCTTCGCCGAGCAGCGCGTCGCGTTCGCCGAACAGGGTCGCCCCGGTCGGGCACACTTGCGCGCAGGCCGTCGGCAGGCCCTGTTCGACGCGGCCGGCGCACAGGATGCACTTGCCGACGACCGGGATGGGACGGTCCCACTGGTACTTCGGCACGCCGAATGGGCAGGCCATGATGCAGTAGCGACAGCCGATGCAGCGCTCCGCATCGTAGACGACCGGCCCGGCGGCCGTTTTGGTCAGCGCCGCCACCGGGCAGACCGAGACGCAGGTCGGCTCGGCGCAATGAAAACAGAGGCGGCGCACGTTCACCCCGCCGACCTCCTCGACCACGGTCCAGGTGTACGCCGTGGTCTCGGGCTCGATCGGCAGCGGCAGCCCGTTCGCTTCCTTGCATCCCGCGCTGCACGCGCCGCAGCCGATGCAGCGCGTCGCATCGAAGAGCAGTCCGACGCTCATGAGTCGTCCTCGCCCTGATGGCAGGAATCGCAGTCCTCTTTGACGTCGCTCGCGTCCCTGCCGTTGTGGCAGACCCCGCACTGGCGGCCGGCATCCATCTCCTCGTGCGTAATGCGCCCGGCCGGCCGCAGGATCGC
>CAYVUV010000112.1:0-4554 GCA_964455095.1 uncultured Binatia bacterium (SeqCode) | reverse complement strand
GCGCGCCAGCGCCGGGTTCATCAGCTTCACCGTCAAGGTCAAGAACTCGACCATGCCGGCATCGATCGTCGGGCCGCTGCGCGCCACGCTGGTTACCGCCGCCAGCGCCGCCGCCGGCACCGCCGGCGATTGCGGCGGAATCGCCGCGGCGAATTGCACGGTCGAGCCCGGCAAGATTTCCTGCCCGTGAACCACCGGCACGCCGGATTGCTTTCGGCGTGCCGTGTCGGAAAAAGAAAAAGCCCTGGAGTTTCCAGGGCTTTTTCGAGAGCGGGCGACCGGGGTCGAACCGGCGACCTTATGCTTGGCAAGCATACGCTCTAGCCAACTGAGCTACGCCCGCGTGACCGGAACCTTTAGCGAAGCGATGCGGGAGTGTCAAAGCGGGGTGGGGGCGTGAACCTTTCCTGGTCGGGGCGCGTACTACGGGTCTCGCAACGAGAAGGAGGATGCCGATGTCGACCATGATGAAGTCGTGTCCGTTCTGTGCCGAGGAGATCCGCGCCGAGGCGACCCGCTGCCGGTATTGTCGCAGCCGGTTGACGTCGTTTGCCGCCGAGCGCTGGCACCGCAGTCATGCGGACGCGCGCCTGGGCGGGGTGTGCGCCGCGGTCGGGCATGCGCTGGCGATGCCGGTGGCGGCGGTGCGCCTGGTGTTCGTCGTGCTGACGTTCATTCACCTGATCGGCCCCATGCTGTACGCCGGGCTGTGGCTGGTGATTCCGTCGCGGCCAGGCGAGGAGTCGAAGCTGGAGATCTGGCTGCGCTGGGCTCTGGAGCAGGCGTCGCGGTTGAGCGGTCATCGCGACGGAGAGTCGGGGCCGCCGAGTGTGCGCAATCCGTCGTGAGCCTGCGGCTCTGCGGAAACGAGGCACCGGGCCGGTGAGATGATATGCGGAGAGAATGGCATCGGATGAGGAGCTGGTCGCGCGTCTGGTCGAGGGCGACCAGGCGGCGGTGGCCGAGCTCTTGCGCCGCTACGAGCGGCCGCTGCTCGGCTTCATCCATCGCCACACCGGCGGGCGCGATGTCGAGGACCTCTACCAGGAAACCTGGCTGCGCGTCGTCCGCCACGCGGGGCGCTTCGATCCCGGCAAGCGCTTCTCGACCTGGCTCTTCCAGATCGCCGTCAACCTCTGCCGCGATTGGCACCGGCGCCCGCCGCCGGAGCCGAGCGCCGCGGAGCCGGACGGCGATGGCCGCAACCAGTTCAGTCGCACCGAGGCCGGCATCGATGCGCATCGGCTGCTCGGCACACTGTCCGAGCCGCAGCGCGAGGTGGTGATCTTGCGCTTCTACCACGACCTCAGCGAGGAGCAGGTGGCCGACGTGCTCGACTGCCCGAAGGGCACCGTGAAGAGCCGGCTGCACAACGCCATCGCGCGGCTCACGGCGCTAGTGCGCGGGGAGCGGGCGTGAACGACAAACTCCTCGATGCCCTCTCGGCGCATGTCGCCGAGTGCGACGAGTGCCGCGCCGCCGCAGTGCCGGTCGAGCGCATCGCGACCGCGCTGCGCGAGTCCACGACGGCACTCGATGCCGCGGCGCTGTCGCAGCGCACGCTGCTGCGCCTGCGCCCCGAGCTCGAGCGCCGGGCGGCGGCGGTGCTGCGCAGGCAGGTGGTCGTCGGCCTGCTGCTCGCGCTGCTGCCGCTGCCCGCCGTGCTGGCATTCAACGCCTACGTCCTCGAGCTCGCCTACGAGCTGGCGGCGTCGATCATCCCCGCCGGTCTCGCCGCCATGGCCATCGGCAGCTACGCCGCGTTCCTGCTCCTCCTGTTCGCCATGACCTATGCCGCGATTCCATTGCTGCTCGCCCGCGGCGGTGGAGCGCGGCCCCTGCAATCCGTTTGAGGGCTGTTATGAAGCTATGTCCGTTCTGCGCCGAGAGCATCCAGGATCAGGCCATCAAGTGCCGCTACTGCGGCAGCCTCCTCGAAGGCTCGGGGCTGTCGACGACCTGGTACCGTTCAAGGCAGGGAAAGATGATCGCCGGCGTCTGCGCCGGTCTGGCGCAGCAGTTCGGCATCTCGGTGACCGCCCTGCGCCTGTCCGCCGTCGTCCTGACGCTGCTCGGCTTCGGCTGGGGCATCATCGTCTACTCGGTGCTCTGGGTGATCATGCCCTATGGCGATCGGGAGCCGGGGACGGCGTTGAGCGCGAGCCGGCGCGACTTTCCGTAAACGGAATCTGCTGGCGACGCCGTTGTAAAGCCACGGCGCCCCTGACACACTCGCGCGCGCCGTGCCGCGCGCCTCTGCCAGTCTCCGCGACCTCGTGCGGCGCAGTCTGCGCCGGCATGAGATGGTCCGCCCCGGTGAGCATGTGCTGGTCGCGGTGTCGGGCGGCGCCGACTCAATCGGCTTGCTCGCGTTGCTCTGCCAGTTGCGCCGCGGCCTCGGCCTCGAGCTGGTGGCCGGGCACGTCAACCACCGGCTGCGCGGGGCGGAGTCGGATGCCGACGAGCGCTGCGCGGCACTGGCGGCAGAACAGCTCGGCGTGCCGTTCGCCCGCTGCGCGCTCGGCCGCGGGCTGGGCCGTGGCGGCAATCTCGAGGAGCGCGCCCGCGAGCTGCGCTATCAGGCCTTGCAACGCCTGGCTGCGCAGCACGGTTGCAGCAAGGTCGCCACCGGGCACACGCAGGACGACCAGGCCGAGACGGTGCTCATGCGCCTGATTCGCGGCAGCGGTCCGGTCGGCCTGGGCGCGATTCAACCCTGTCGCGCCGACGGCGTCATTCGCCCGCTGATCGACTGCCGCCGCGCCGATGTCGAGCGAGCGGTGCGCGCGTTGGACCTGGAGTACCGCGTCGACCGCAGCAATGTCGATCCGCGCTTCCTGCGCACGCACGTGCGCTCGCGCGTGCTACCGCTGCTCGCCGAGCTCAACCCGGCGATCGTGCGCGGCCTGGCGCAGACGGCGGCGCTGCAGCGCGGCGAGGCCGAGATCCTGGCACAGTGGGCCGCGCGGTGGGCGGCGGAGCTGGGCAATTCGACGCGGTTCGACGCGGCGGGCCTGGCGAGCGTGCCGGCGGCGGGCAGGGGATATGTGCTGCGGCACTGGCTGGTCGCGGCGGGTGTCGCGGCGCGCGGTCTCTCGGCTCGGCACATCGAGGCGGTGGAGCACCTGGCCAGCGGCGCGCGGCGCAGCGGGGCGGTGGCCGTGCCGGGCGGCGGGCGCGTGCGCCGAGTTGGTTCCCACCTGATGATCGGTGACGGGCCGCCGCGGCCGTCGTTCCGACCCCGTCGCCTTGCTCCCGGGCGCACGCTGCAATTGCCCGGCGGCTGGTCGATCGCGGTGTCCGCCGCGGCGCGCGCCGGCCGTGGAACAGCGCGGCTGCCGCCCGACTGTTGGAGTGCCGTCTGCGACGTCGATGCGGCGGGGAAGACGGGACTCGCCGTGCGCGTTCCGCTGCGCGGCGAGCGCATCCGCCCCCTCGGCCTGGGGGGCAGCCGCAAGCTCTCCGACGTGTTCATCGACGCCAAGGTCCCGCTCGACGAGCGCGCGACCTACCCGGTAGTCGCATGCGGAGGCGTGGTCGTCTGGGTGCCAGGGCTCGTGCGCAGCACCGTGGCGACAGTCTCCGCGGCGACGAAAAGGGTCATCCGGCTGCGCGCCACACGGGGCGCGAGAGACCCTCTCACGGGGTGAAACCGCTTCCGATTGCGTCAGTCGAGCGGCTGGAACGCACCGTGCTGGACTCATCGCCTTCAGACATTGCTGCGCCATATCTGGCGTGTTAAGGTCGCAACACTTTTTGAATGTTGGGGGTCGCGTGAATCAGTTCTCGAGAAACATTGCGCTCTGGTTGGTGCTGGGGCTGATGTTTCTATTGCTCTTCAATCTGCTGGTGAACAAGCAGCAGGGCAAACCGCCTGAGATCTCGTTCAGCGAGTTCTTCAGCGCGGTGGAGAAGGGCGAGGTCGAGGAAGTCACCATCCAGGGCCAGAGCATCCGCGGCGAGTACAGCAACCAGGGGCGTTTCAAGACTTACGCGCCCGACGATCCGGGCCTGATCAAGACCCTGCGTGCCAAGGGCGTGAAGATCACCGCCAAGCCCGAAGAGGGCGATCCGTGGTACGTCATCGCCTTCATTCAGTGGTTCCCGGTCCTGCTCCTGATCGGCGTATGGATATTCTTCATGCGCCAGATGCAGGTCGGCGGCGGCAAGGCGATGTCCTTCGGCAAGAGCCGCGCCAAGCTGCTGAGCGAGAACACGCAGAAGGTCACCTTCAGCGACGTCGCCGGCATCGACGAGGCCAAGGACGAGCTCGAAGAGATCATTGCCTTTCTGAAGGACCCGAAGAAGTTCACCAAGCTCGGCGGCCGCATTCCCAAGGGCGTGTTGCTGGTCGGCGCGCCCGGCACCGGCAAGACCCTGCTGGCGCGCGCCATCGCCGGCGAGGCTGGAGTCCCGTTCTTCTCCATCAGCGGCTCGGACTTCGTCGAGATGTTCGTCGGCGTCGGCGCCTCGCGCGTGCGCGACCTGTTCGTGCAGGGCAAGAAGAACGCCCCCTGCATCATCTTCATCGACGAGATCGACGCCGTCGGCCGC
>CAYVUV010000111.1:0-18607 GCA_964455095.1 uncultured Binatia bacterium (SeqCode) | reverse complement strand
GGGCTTTGCACAGAAACCCCCTTCATCGTCGAGCGTGTCTCTCCCGGCGGGGTCGGAATCGCTATCGGCATCGGAATCGATTCCTGTCCCAGGGATTCCGCGGTTCCTAGCGGATCGCATCGACACAGGCCGCAATTCATTTCGTTGCCCTCGATCCCGATACCGATTCCGACCCCGACTCCGACCAGAGCGCCGTTCAACGGTGACTTTGTGTGCAAAGCCAGGTGAGGGGGATTCAATTGAGCCGAAGGCCACCGAGGAACTTCAACTCTCAAGACCGGGGTGGCTTCGCCGATCAGTTGTATCCCCCTCATCCTGGCCTTCTCCCATCCGGGAGAAGGAACCCTTGCGCAGTACGTCGTGGTGTTCTTGGGAGTAGTCTCACACGTCGATGTCTTCGACCCTTGGCGCGCGCTCCATGATCAACTTGAAGCGCGGCTCGACTTCCTTGCCCATCAGCGTCTGGATCGTCTGCTCGGTCTGCTCCTCGTCGGCGACCGAGACGCGCAGCAGCATGCGCCGGGTCGGGTCGAGGGTGGTCTCCTTCAGCGTCGACGGGTTCATCTCGCCGAGACCTTTGAAGCGCTGCACCACGGCCTGCTTGCCGTTGGCGGCGGCGAGGATGCGGTCGCGCGTGGTGTCGTCGAGGGCCCAGTGCACCTGCTTGCCGATCTCGATCTTGAACAGTGGCGGCTGGGCGATGAAGACGTGGCCGTGCTCGATCAGCTGGCGCATGTGGCGGTAGAAGAAGGTCAGCAGCAGCGTGCAGATGTGGTGGCCGTCGGAGTCGGCGTCCATCAGCAGACAGATCTTGTGATAGCGCAGCTTGCTCTGGTCGAACTGCTTGCCGGTGCCGCAGCCGAGGGCGGAGATGATGTCGTTGAGCTCGCGGTTGGAGAGCACCTTGCTGAGCGAGGCCTGCTCGGCGTTGAGCACCTTGCCGCGCAGCGGCAGGATGGCCTGGAACTCGCGCGCCCGGCCCTGCTTGGCGGAGCCGCCGGCGGAATCGCCCTCGACGATGAACAGCTCGCTCAGGCGCGGATCGGTCGAGCTGCAATCGGCGAGCTTGCCGGGCAGGTTGAGGCGGTGCGAAACGGCCGACTTGCGCTGCACGTTGTCGGCGGCGGCGCGCGAGGCGGTGCGCATGCGGGCGGAGAGGATGACGCGCTCGGCGATGGCGTTGGCCTGCGTGCGGTTGTGCAGCAGGTGGTTTTCCAGGCCGGTGCGGATGAAGTTGTCGATCGGAGCCGAGACCTCGGGGTTGTTGAGGCGGTCTTTGGTCTGGCCCTGAAACTGCGGCTCCTGGATGTAGATGCTGAGCACGGCGACCAAGCCCTCGCGGACGTCTTCCGCCGCGATGGCGAGTCCTTTGGGGATCAGGTTCTGCACGCTCAGGTAGTTGCGCACCGCCTTGGTCAGGCCGTTCTTCAACCCCGCCTCGTGCGCGCCGCCGGAACCGGTGGGGATGCCGTTGACGAACGACAGCACGCTCTCGTCGGTCGCTTCGGTCCAGACCAGCGCACACTCGATCACCAGCCCATCCTTGCGCTCGGCATAGAACGGCTCGGCGATCGGCTTTTTGCCGCGCTCTTCCACCAGTTTCTGGATGTACTCGGCGATGCCCTGCTCGTGGTGGAAGGTTTCGGTGGTACCGTCGACCTCGTTCTCGAACACCAGCGTCAGGCCGCGGTGCAGATAGGAGCGCGACTCGAGGCGCTCGCGGATGATCTTCGGATTGAACTCGGTGTCGGGGAAGATCTTGTCGTCGGCGGTGAACGTGATCGTCGTGCCCGAGCCGCGCGCCGGGCCGACTTTCTTGATCCTGGCGACCGGCACGCCGCGCGCGAATTCCTGCTCCCACAGCGCGCCGTCGCGCTTCACGCGCGCCGTCATCGACGACGACAGCGCGGTGACCACCGAGGCGCCGACGCCGTGCAGGCCGCCGGCGTGGAAGTAGTTGCGGTTCTCGAACTTACCGCCGGCGTGCAGCGTGGTGAGGATCAGCTCCAGGGCCGAGCGCTTGTGCTTCGGATGCATGTCGACCGGGATGCCGCGCCCGTTGTCGACCACGGTCACGGTGTCGCCGCTCTTGTGCAGC
Organism: uncultured Binatia bacterium (SeqCode); assembly: GCA_964455095.1. GTDB lineage: Bacteria > Desulfobacterota > Binatia > HRBIN30 > CADEER01 > CAYVUV01. The sequence continues at coordinate 16,509 of CAYVUV010000111.1, read as the reverse complement.
GTCACCGTGATGCGGTCGCAGTGCCCGTTCATCGCCTCGTCGACCGAGTTGTCGAGCAGCTCCCAGACCAGGTGGTGCAATCCGGTGGCGTCGACGCCGCCGATGTACATCCCGGGCCGCTTGCGCACCGGCTCGAGGCCTTCGAGAACCGTGATGTCCTTGGCTGTGTATTGCTGCGTCATACGATTGCGCCCGGCGAACGGCGGAGAGCCGTCGAATCAATGCCTTCGAAATGCGTGCGATGCTGAAGCGACGCGGACTGCTGACCCCGCCCTGCCACCTGCGACTACCTCCTGCCAGCCGGCGAACACTGCCACAGGGCCGCAGGCGATTCCAGTACCGGGCCGCGGGGCGACTACGCGTCAGATGTGCGTCCGCTTTCCCGCTTCAGAGACTATGCATCTTTTCCGAATGGACGGGCGATTCTCCTCGCAGCTCGGAGAATCGCCCGTCCAACGACCCTCCTTTCGTGGGACACGCCGATGGAGTGCAGTGGTATGCAGGGATGTTCCCGAAAAGATGAAGAGAGTGCAGGCGGCGCGTTCTGTTCATCTTTTCAGGAACGTTCGCGTAGCCCTTCGGTATCCTGATCCTCGACGCTGACCTCGTAGACCTTCACCGGTTGCTGCAACCCCTTCACCGAGACCTCGCCGCGTGAGACGCAGGGGATCTCATCGTGCACCAGCAGCCACGACGCGTGACTGATGGCGATCTTTCCCGGAGCGCAGCCGGCCTGCAACCGCGAGGCGAGGTTCACTTGGCGGCCGATGGCGGTGTAGTCCATCCGCCCCGACGAACCGAAGTTGCCGACGGTGGCAACGCCGGTGTTGATGCCGATGCGAACGCGAAAGTCGGCTTCGATGCCGCGATCGCGCCATTGCTGCCCCAGGCGCGCAATGGCCTGCTGCATTTCGAGGGCCATGCGTACCGCAGCCAGTGCCTGCGTATGTTCGGCGCAGGCAACCGGGGCGCCGAAGAGGATCATGACGGCGTCGCCGATGAACTTGTCGATGGTGCCACCGTAGCTCTCGGCGATAGCCGACATCTCCGAGAAATAGTCATTGAGCACTTGCGACACGTCTTCGGGCTCGAGGCGATCGGCAATCTCGGTGAATCCGACAATGTCCGAAAAGAAGATTGTAAGTCGTCGGCGCGCGTGTTGGTTCACCGCGGCGTAGTTGCCGGCCATGATCTGCTCGGCCACCTGTGCAGCGACGTAGCGGCTGATCAGCTCGTTGGCGCGCGCGAGTTGCTCGCCGGCGCGCGTGAGCTCGTCCTCGCTGTCCCGCAGCCGATAACTGATGTGGTAGACGAGGCCCGCCACCACGATCACGACCACTAGGGTCAACGCGGCATAGCTGTTCATCCACGAGGTCATCAGATGCCCGGCGGCGAACGGCGCGCCAGTCAGCAGGGGTGCATAGGGAATCAGACCCGCCTGCTCGGCCACGGAGGTGCCGATCACGATGACCAGAATCGAGCCGGTCGCCAGGAGCACGGGCGTGCGGTCGAAGAACGTGAAGCCAACGATCACGCCGCCCATGATGACCGAGGCCATGTAACCCGAGGTGTGATGGCCCAAGCAGTACGATGTGAGCGAGAAGCCGATGGCGTAGAGTTGCGCCAGCACATGAACAATCAGTCGGTTCTCGGGCGCGCGCCGCCGCAGCACGAGTGCAGCGAGTAGGATCCCGACCCACGCCGCCAGCATCATCAGATGCGCGGGGTACATCAGACGCAGGAATGCCTGATCGATATACGGCGTAAGCTCGGGTGAGTGCAGGAAGCGTCTCTCCCAAACGATGTACAGACTCGCCAACGGGATGACGATGCAGGCAACGCCTGCGGACTTATCCGCTGCCGAAAGACGCCACGGTGAGCGCAACAACGTCGCGAGGAGCGGCGGCCGCTGGGGATCAGGGGATGTGTCCCGTTTTCTCTCCGGCAGGGACGTCGATCCGTGGATACTCACACCATGGAGTGTATCGGACCCGGCTTCGTGGACACAAGTTTCGGCTATGGGATTGGCGATGGTTCCGATCCAACGCGGTGAAGTGACTCACCGCGGCTCCTGGCGCGGCGCTTTTCACCATGGCGACCGAGCGGAGGTATGCAACTTGTTCGTCTGAACCGTTGCGGGCTCGGGTCCGGCGCCGATACCGCGCGCATCGTGGACCACGCGTCCGCTCTGGCGCTCTGCTTCGCCATCGAGGCGACCGATACCAGCTCCCCGCGCTGTCGACAACGATGGCCCAACATCGGGGAAGCAGGGACGCTCCTGATCAGGGCGCGGCGCCGCTCGATGGGACGTAAAGCTTGTGAAGGAATTCGGATGTCCCTTGAAACGAACGACCGCCTCAGGGTGCGGCGAGCCTCACCCCTGTCGGTCCCCGCCGGGGCGGTCAGGTGAGGGCTTCGCGCGGCGTGGCGCCCGCGGGTGACGCGGGCGAGTTGGCGAAGATGAACGCCGGCCGGGTGCGCAGCACGAGCACCGGCATGAGCGACAGGGCCGCCAGGCACGAGACCGCCATTGCCAGCGGCATCAGCGTGCCAAACAGCCAGAGGCCGAGAAAGCGCGAGAACAGCCCCATGGCGGCGAACCCGGCGCCGATGCTGCTGGCGACGAAAAGCACGGCGCGGCCGGAGGTCTGCAGGGTCGTATGCACCGCCTCGGCGTCGTCACCGGTTCGGCGTCGCTCTTCTCGCAGCCGATAGAGGAAGTAGATCGCAAAGTCGGCGCCGACGCCGGCCGCGATGGCGAGAATGGACGACGATCCCATGTCCAGGCGGATGCGTGACCAGCCGAGGAAGCCGAACAGGAACGCCACGCTCGCCGCAATCGGTGTGATGACGTAGAGCCCGCCGAGCGGCGAGCGCAGAACGAGAGACGAGATCAGATAGATGACGGCGAGCACCAGCAGGATGTTGAGCACCTTGGTGTGCAAGGTGTGCTCGTTGACGGCCAGCACGGTCGGGCCAGCGCCACCGGCGATGAGCACGTTGACGCCGGCCGGCGGCGGATTCGAGGCCACCCAGGCCCGTGCCCGCTCGAGCAGCGGTCCGACCCGCGCCGAGTCGTCGTCGCGCAGGTAGGCGATGACCAGCGACTTGGCGAGCCGCCGATCGATGAAGCGCTCGAAGGCCGGCGAGTTGCCGAGGTAGGCGAGCTGCGAGGTCAGCTCCTGATTGTCGGGCAGGCGGTAGGGATTCTCCACGTCCGGGTTGAAGATGCGATGCAGCATCTTGACCAGGTCCGCGAGCGAGGCCGTGCGCCACACCAGCGGATCCTTCTCGAGCTCCGCTTCCAGGCCTTCCATATGGCGCAGCTGGTCGAGTTTCGACACGCTCTCGGCCGGGCCGTCGTAGAGGATGGTCATCGTCACCGTACCCGGAAAGTGCTTCTGGATTTCCTCGAGATGCATGCGCGGGATGCTGCCGGGCGCCAGGTATTCGCGCGTCGAGCCGTAGGTGCGGATCTGCAGCGCCCCGCCGACGGCAAGCAACAGGGCGACGCCCGTGGCGATCAGCACGCGCCGGCCCCCACGCTCGAGGATCGCCGGCTCCAACCAGGCGAGAATCCACCCGACGACTCCGCCCGTCGGCGACTTCGCCTTCGGGGCCGGCAAGAGAGAGCGCAGCGCCGGAATGAAGGTCATCTCCAGCGCGACGGCGCTGCCGATGCCGTAGGCGCACGCCAGGCCGAAGTCGGTGATCGCGGGGATGCCGACCAGCGCGAGGGCGGCGAAGCCGAGCGCCGCGACGCCGCCCGCGGCGATCATCACCGGTCCCATCGCCGCCGTCGACGAGACGACGGCGGCCCGATTGTCGCGCAGCCGTTCGAAGTCTTCGATGTACCGCTTCAGCATCTGCGCCGAGTGGCCGGCGGCAATGGCGATCAGCAGGACCGGCGTCGCCATGTTCCACGCGTTCATCACCAGGCCGGTGTGACCCATGAGGCCGAGGCCCCAGATCGTGCTCAGCACGGCGGTCAGCATGGGGATGAGCATCCCCTGGATGCTGCGGAACGACACCAGGAGCATCACGCCGGTGACCAGGAAGACGAAGGGGATGCGCAGCCCCATCTCGCGCGTCTGCTCGACGTCGGTCAGCGCGATCACCGGCTCGCCGGCAATGTAGAAGTCGACGTCGCGATCGCGAAAGCTTTCGCCCAACTGCAACATGCTCTGGGCCAGCTCGATCGCCGGTTTGCCCTCCCAGAAATCGACCACCAGCACGGCCGCGCGCTGATCGGGCGTCACCACCATGCCGCGCAGCTGCGGGTCGCTGTCGACCTTGGCACGCAGGGCGGCGATGTCTTCCGGCGTGCGCGGCACTTCGCGCATGAGAATCTCGGCCTCGATCCGCCCGTTCACGTCCTGCACGTAGCGCACGCTCGGCGCGCTCAGGCTGATGACGTTCTGCTGGATGACGCCGTCGAGCCGGATCGCCGCGAGCGTCGCGTCCTCGACGACCTGTAGGATCTCGGTGCGCCACACGTCGCCGTGACGCGGAACGATAAGACCGACGATGGTGCTGCGGCCACCGAACTGCGCGCGGATCGCCTTGTCGATCAGCACCAGCGGATGGCTCGCTGGCATGCTGTCCTCGAGATTGAAGTCGGCCTTCAGCTTGCCGATCCCGGCGCCGACGCCGACGGTGGCGAGCGCCACCGCGAGCAGCACCCACCAGGCGTGACGAACGATGAAACGGGCGTAGGATTCCACGGCAGGGCTCGGGTGGTCGGAATGGTTACGCAGCGTTCGGAAGGATCAAGGCCGGCCGGTCCAAAGCGAGGTCGGCATTGGGGGCGGCGACGAGAATCTGCACCGCCGGACCTTACATGTGCAATGAGGCGTGCTCAACCAGGGATCGGAAGCGAGGTTGGTCAGAGGGGACCGCATGGGCCAGGGACGGTTCAGACGAACAAGTTAAGTACGTCCTCTCGCCCCGGTGCTCTCGCCCCGGTTGGTCGCCCACCCGGACGCGGTAGACTGCGTAGGGGCCCAGGGGGACGCTCTTGGGATCTGCCGGATGCGGCGCAGTTGGCTGCCGGTGAAGGAAGGCAGAATCGTGCGTTTTACCGTCTGCACTTCGTTTTCAGGGCCAGTAAGTCGTCGGCAGATAACTCGTCGCCAAGCTGGAAACGTTGCAACAAATCTTCGCAGCGTGGATTTCCAGCGATACCGCCGATGGCTGGCTTGGCGCGAGCTTCAACAGCTTTGGTGGGGTTGGTATGCGGCTTGGGGATTTCGTCTCTCCTTTTGTAGGTTGGCTTGGCGAGTCCCTCTGCGGCAGCCGGTCTGGCCGACTCTCCGGTGACGGCTGACAGCGGCGACACTCCGGTTGGAACCGGCTTGGCCGTCTCGGTCATTTCCGGTGGGGACGGTCTTGCGCTCGGCGACGGAGCGCGCATAGGCGTCGGCGCGGAAGGCAGCGGGGCCGGCAGACGGCTAGAAAGGATGAACCAAGCGCCGCTGGTGACAAGCAGCGCAAACAAGCCGCCAGTCAACCACGGGTGGCCACCTGTATTGGGACGATTCGCTGCGGTCGCCTCCGGCAGCGGGGATACCGCGGCGGCCGGTGATGACGCCGCAGTCGGTTCGAGCGAGACTGTTGGCCCCGTCGGCTCGGCCGCTTGGCTCACTGCCGCTGCAATGGCAGCGGCAGTTGGGGGCATCGCGGCGGCCTTCATTCGCATCGAGGCCTTGGTGCTCTGCGCGGCGCTGAAGACCGTCTCCAGATCGACCGCGAACTCGGCAGCGGTGGCGTAACGGTCGGCGGGATCCTTGGCGAGAGCACGAGCGACCACCGCATCGACGCACGGATCGACCTCCGGATTGGTCACCGAGGGGGCCGTAGGATTGTCATGCAGGATCTGCTCCTGAATTTTCCAGATATTAGGCCCGGCAAAAGGTTTGGTGCCGGTGAGGCACTGGTAAAGGATGATTCCCACCGCGAAGAGGTCGGCTCGGGAACCCACGGCAAGGCCTTGAATCTGCTCTGGCGACATGTAGCTCGGGGTGCCGACGATGGTGCCAGCCTTGGTGCGGTCGGCGGCGCCATCGGCCAGACGGGCGACGCCGAAATCGGTGAGTTTGATATGCCGGTGGAGATCGAGCATCACGTTGGCCGGCTTCACGTCGCGGTGCACGACCCCATGCTGGTGAGCGAAATCGAGAGCCGCGAGCAGCTCGCCGACTATGCGCACAGATTCGCTGAGATCGAGGCGCTCGCGGGCGAGACAGCTCTTCAGATCCTGACCGCGGATGAATTCCATGACCAAATAGGCAATGTCGCCGTGCTCGCCAAAATCGTGAACGGTAACGATGTGTCGGTGGGCCAGCCGGGCGATCGCCTGAGCCTCGCGTACGAAGCGGGCCGAGGAGTCGGCAATGCTGTCGGGGTGACTGAAGGAACTGCGCAGAATGGTCTTGACCGCCACTTGGCGATTGAGCGCTGGGTCGAAGCCCTCGTACACCACCCCCATAGCGCCCTGCCCGAGGACGCGTCGGAGCTCGTAGCGCCCCAGCTTCCCAATGATCGGAGCGTCGCTCACAGCCGGCGTCCGCTTCGTCTACAACGAGGGCCGACAGACACCGCAGGGGGAATCGTCGTACGGCAATAGCCTGCTATTCTCGCTTCTACGGATCTCAATAGACCTGACTCAGAAGCCGCCGCATTCGGTCATTCTGAATTCCACTCGGCGGTCAATGGCGTCGCTCGCATCATTGGTTCCTGTGCCGATGATGTTTTCCGCGAATCCTCGTCCGACGGCGACCGTCTTCTTGCTGACGCTGGGGGCTTCGGTTCGTAGCCTAGCCTGTATCAACTCGGCTCTTTTGAGCGACAGCACCATGTTGTGCTGTTCGGTGCCCGAGTGGCTTGCATGCCCGACGATTTGCGCGCAGCTCTCCGAGGCAGAGATGTTGGTGCCGATTTGACGTAGCCAGATCTGATATTGCTTCCGGACGTCGTCGCCGCCGTAGAACTCAGTCGCATTGACATTGAACAGGAACTTGACGCTGATATGGCCGTTGATCATTCCCAACTCGGTGAGAGTAGCGAAGGCTTGCTCGGCTTCCTCTGTCCGCTTCAGCTTGTAGAAGGACTGGTAAAGTCCGGAAAACGTCTTCATCACCTTGCCGTCGCCACGCTCGGCCGCCTTGGCGAACAATCCGAGGGCAAGCAAGTGATTGTCCTGGTCGTAGGCTCGGCTAGCTTCTGCCAGTAGCGCATTGGTGGCGAGAGAATCGAAGTATTCCTTTTCGGCCTGGCTTCCCGCTGCCGCCTTGGCGGTGGCAATAAGGGCTTTCACGCGCTTGTCATTCATGTACATCGGGCTGTCGCGATACAATGGCGTAAGCTCGAAATCCAGGTCTTCATTGGCAATCCAAGCACCGGAGTGCGCGACAATCTGCCCGGTGTTCTTATCGACGACGGACATCGACAAATGACGTCGCTTGTCGGTGTTGGTGCGAAAGCGTTCCAACGGGATGATTCCGCTGATCACATAATCCGCCTTGTCGATATTCTGCGAGTCCATTTGTGAAATGGTGAAATGGGGAAACATCTGTCGCGCTTCGTTCTCGATCAGCTTTTCGATGCGCAGGCTCACCCTGGCCACCTCGGCGGTGTCGGCGTCGATGACGGGGTCGAACACCAAGCTTACGTCCGCGCCCTCGCGTTTGATCTTTCGCACCTCGATGAACATCTCATCCACCATCAGTCTGACCGCATGCTCGAGGTCCAGTGTCGGCGGGCCGCTGTTGTTGATCTGCGATCTAGGAAGTGGGGGCTGTCGGGGGTGCGCTTGCTCTGTGATGGCCCCACCTTCTCGCGTCTGCGCGATCGGCTGTGACTCAAGGGGGCGTTGTGCTCCGCGCGGTTCGGAGTTCACGGCGATCTGACGGGCACAACCGGACCAGAGGAGTGCCGCGGCCAAAAGAACCGCAACGGCCTGCGGAATGCTCCTCGGCATTTCTTGGTCTCCTATTCGTTAAGCCCGCTCATCTCAAACATTCATCTCGAGAGCTCGCTGAGTATTTTCCGCCGGCTCTCTTGATACTCACCGTCGGAAATTTGTCCCTCTTTCCACAGGCGCTCGATGTAATCCAATCTCTCGCTGGTATCTCCTGCAGCCATGGGCACTGTCGAGTTCGCCGCTTCTATTCGTAGCGTCTCAACGGAACGCCGAAACTCCTGGTAGTTCCATTCGTGTGCCGACTTGTAGGCCATCGCGGGTATCCAGGTGACGCTCAACGGCCAGCATAGAATACCCGACACCGCCATCCCGGGCCGATGCACATAGAAGCCCGCGACACCAAAAGGCAGGAATCCCAATTGTGCAGCTTTCGCTGGCTTGAGATCCTCTCGGAAACGTACTTCCGGGTGTCCGAGTCGCACGGTCTCGGCTTCCCATCGGGCGATGTTCTGACGTTCCGCAGCGCTCAGCCCGCACCCCGCTATTGCGACTGCGCACGCTGTTGACAGCCCAATCATTTTCAGCCGGCGAACGATTCTCATCGTCTTGCCCCCATCAAGCAGGTTGCGCGCTTACCACAGGACTGCGGAAATGGTCAAATCACCAGATCACTCCTAGTGTTAGCGTTCTAGCCTAGATAGTCTGTGCTGACAGACCGCGGCATCAATCGGATGTCCGCTGCGTTGTCCCGTCAGCCTGTGCGGTCGGAGGCTGTAGCTGAGCGGCGCCCGTCGTCAGTAAGGGGGCAGTCTCATCACCGGGTGAAGATCAGGGTGATGATCCGCACGCGGTCGGCGGCGTCGAGGGTGCCGTCCTGGTTCGCGTCTTCGCCGCAGCCGCGGCCGGTGCCGGCGCCGGCGCCGATGGCGATACTCACGGCGACCAGATCGGCGGCGCTGATCATGCCGTCGCAGTTCGCGTCGCCGGGTAGGTCGGGGGAGGTCGTCGCCGTGGCGACCGCAGTGGCGGTTGCGGTCGGCGGTGGCGAGGGTGTCGGGCTCGGCTCCGTGTCTGCCGTCGCCGTCGCGCTTTGCGTCGCGTTGGCGGTCTGCGTCGCCGTCACGCTCGGCGTGCTGGTCGGTGTCGGCGAGTCGGCAATGGCTGTCACCGTCGCGGTGTGAGTGGCGGATGTAACGGTTGATGTGCGCGTGACGGTCGCGCTCGGTGGGGCGGTTGAGGTGCGGGTCGCGGTCGCGCTCGGCGGCGCGGTCGAGGTGTGAGTCGCGGTCGCGCTCGGCGGCGCGGTCGAGGTGTGGGTCGCGGTCGCGCCCGGCGGCGCGGTTGAGGTGTGGGTTGCGGTTGCGCTCGGCGGCGCGGTTGTGGTGCGAGTCACGGTTGCGTTCGGCGTACGCGTCGCCGTGGCGGTCGCGTTCGGCGTACGCGTCGCGGTGGCGGTCCGCGTGCGCGTTGCGGTGACCGTCTTGGTCGGTGTGGGCGGCGGCGTCAGCGGTGCCGCGATGGACGCGGCGTGGAGCAAGCGGGGCGAGCCGTCGTCGAGGACGATGTAGCCGCGGATGTCGCCCGGGCTGCCGTTGAACAGGAAGCGGCAGTGCGTGTCGAGGAGGTTTGCGCCGTGCACGAGACGGCGCGCATGACCGGCGCCGAGGAGCATGGAGTGCGAGTCGACCGTGGCCCCCATTGGATTGACCAGTGTGGCGGTGACGAAGATGTCCGTCGCGCCGACGTTGTGCGCCCAGCACTCGATCTCGCCGCCGTTGAAGGCGCGCAGGGCCGGCGTGAAGCTGGTCGCGTTGACGCCGGCATTGCCGCCGTTCGCTGTGGCGGGATGGATCAGGCGCACCTGGGTGCCACCCGGTTCGAGGAAGGCGATGAAGCCGCGCACGCGCGCGCCGAAGGCGAAGCGGCATGACACCGGGGTGGTCGAGTCACCTAAGGTGTTGGTCAGGAACACTACGTCGCCGGGCTCGACCGGGGCAGCGGGCACGCTGGAGATCACCGCGCCGTCGGCGTCGAGCAGGTCGGCGTCGACCAGGGCGACTTCGTCGTCCAGGTTGTGCGCGATGCAGTAGACCGTGCCGCCGTGTGGGGCGATCGGCGGTGTGTAGACCGTCCCCGTAGGCACGACCCCCGCACTGGCGACCGCGAGGAAGCGGGTGTTGCCGCCCATGTCGTCTCCGATGCGCACATAGCCGCGCAGCGCGCTCGGATTGCCGTCGAAGCTGAATTCGCAATAGGCGTTGATGAGCGGGTCCGCGGCGCTGACGATCGTGCTTACCTCGCCCGCCGCGACGTGATCGGTCATCTCATCGAGCAGCACGGCGTTGCTGCTGCGCAGCCGGGCCGTGACGCTGACGGCCGCGGTGCCGATGTTGTGCGCGACGCAGCCGACCAGATCGCTGGGGCCGCTGACCACCGGCGGCGAGTAGACGACGACGCCGGGCTGTGTCACGCCGCGCACCTCCGACGAATCGACCAGCAGGCTGGTGCTGCCGGTGGCCGCGTCGTAGAGGCTGAGGACGCCGCGTATGGCGGCGTCGTCGCCGTCGAAGATGAAGCGGCAGTAGGCGTTGCCGACCGAGTCGTCGTTGAAGAGCAGCGCCGTCAGGTCTCCCGCGCCGACCATCAACGCATTGCCTTCGAGGTCGGCACCGCTGCCATCGCGCAGCACCGCCGAGACCGCGACGTCGTGACTGCTGTGGTTCTGTACGGCGCACGAGATCGGGTTGCCTTCGGAATTGCGCAGGGGCGCCGTGAAGGTGGTGGTCGCCTCGATGCGCTCCACGTCGAGCAGCGCGGCGACCAGCGCGGCGAGCAGCCACGCGCCGCGCACCGCGATTCCGGTCCCCATCTTCACCTTCCCCATCCTGGCGTCCTCCCCGCGATGCGGCGCGCCGTGCGCGGGCCGCCGTGGCGCGGCGACCCTATATCGATCCCAGGCCGGCTGTCACTTCGCGGGCGGCGGCAGTGGGGACATTGCTTTCCCCGAGAAGCGCCGTATGCTCGCGACATCGGAGCAAGGAGCGTGCATGGAAGCGAGTCGGGCCAGTCACTCGTATCCCCCGAGTGAGACGCTCGCGCCCCCGCCGGGCTTCGTCGCGCTCAGTCGCTTCGTCATCGCCAACGGCATGACCGAGGTGGTGAAGGCGGCGTTCCGCAATCGCCTGCATCTGGTCGACGACGTCGCCGGCTACCTGCGCATGGAAGTGATCAGCCCGCTCGAGCGCCCGGAGGAGATCTGGCTGATCACCTTCTGGACCGACGAGGCGAGCTTCCACGCCTGGCATCGGAGTCATCTTCATCACGCGTCGCACCGCGGGATGCCGAAGGGGCTCAAGCTGCTGCCGGGCGAGACGCAGTTGCGCCGGTTCGAGCACGTCGGCTCGTAGGTCTGAGATGGAGTCGCATACGCAACAGGCCGGTGCGAGCGTGCTGCGCGATCGCCACCACATCGCGGCGCTGTTGGTCGAACGCGAGTTCGGCCGCCACCCCGAGCTGGCGCAGCGGTACGGAGCTGCGGGCCGAGAGAAATCGCTGCAGGACGCGGACTACCATCTCGCCTACCTGGCGCAGGCGCTTGCCGTGAACACGCCGGCGCTGTTCGTCGACTACGTGGCGTGGGCCAAGGTCATGCTCGGCCAGCGCCACGTGCTGGGGGCGGATCTGGCATTCCATCTGGAATGTCTGGCGGAGGTGCTGCGCGAGCGCTTGCCGGCGGAGCAGGGCGGAGTCGCGGGCGCGTTCGTCAGCGCCGCGATCGAGGCCATACCGGCGATGCCGGAGGACCTGCCAACCGTCCTGAACGACGGCGCGCTGTTGTCCCCCCTGGCGCACCAGTACCTCGGCGCACTGCGACGCGGCGAGCGGCACCTGGCCAGCCGGTTGGTGCTGGAGGCCGTCGCCAACGGTACCTCGGTGAAGGACATCTATCTGCATGTCTTCCAGCCGGCGCAGATCGAGATTGGACGCCTGTGGCAGACCAATCGCATCACCGTGGCGCAGGAGCATTACTGCAGTGCGGCCACGCAGATGATCATGTCGCAGCTCTACCCACACATCTTCGCGTCGGAGAAGAGGGCGGGGACGCTGGTCGCCACCAGCGTGGCCGGCGATCTGCACGAGCTCGGCGTGCGCATGGTGGCGGACTTCTTCGAAATGGACGGGTGGAACACCTACTACCTGGGCGCGAGCACGCCGCATGCGAGCGTCATCGACGCCGTCGCCGAGCGCCGGGCCGACATTCTGGCGATCTCCGCCACGATATCGTTTCATGTCGAGGCGGTCCGCGAGTTGATCGGCGCGGTGCGAGCCGATCCCGTCGCGGGCGCCGTTACGATTCTGGTCGGCGGCTATCCGTTCAACCGCGACCCGGGCTTGTGGCGGAAAGTCGGCGCGGACGCTTCGGCGGGCGACGCGCAGCAGGCCATCGATCTGGCCGCCCGGCTGGTGGCGGAGCGAGGCAGATGACGGCGGCTCCGGAGGCTGGCGGCATCGCCGTGATCTGCGATCACGCCGGTCGAATCCTCCGGGTGTTGCGCGACGATCTCGGTTTGTCCCCCCGCGTGCCTGCAGGGGCTCACCTGGCCGACCTGGTGGATGCGGCCGTGAAGGAAAAGGCCCACCACTTCCTGGAGGAGCTCCAGACCCGAGACGCTGCCTACGACTGGGAGATCACCGTGCCGGTGCACGGCCAGCTGCTGCCGCTTCACTTTGCCGGCGGGCGGAGCGCGGACGGATTCTTCGTCGTCGCGGCGCGCTCGCGCGACTATCTCGCCTCCATCAACGGGGAGTTGATGGAGATCAACAACGAACAGGCGAACGCACTGCGGGCGACCGCGAAGGATCTTGGCCGCACGGCGCCACGGGGCGGCGAACATGACGGCGCGCTCTTCGATGAGCTGACCAAGCTGAACAACGAAATGGCCAACCTGCAGCGCGAGATGGCCAGGAAGAACGCCCAGTTGGAGAAGCTCAACGCAGAGAAGAACCGATTCCTCGGCATGGCGGCCCACGATCTGCGCAGTCCGCTGGGCGTCATTCTGGTGTACAGCGAGTTCCTCGAGGCCGAGGCGGGAAGCGTCCTGAGCGACGAGCAGCGGGAGTTCGTGACGATCATCAAGGACACCAGCGAATTCATGCTCCGCCTGGTCAACGACCTGCTCGATGTCTCGACCATCGAGGCGGGCCAGTTGCAACTGGATCGACATCCGACGGATCTCGCTCAGCTCATCCGCCGCAACGTGACGTTGAACGGGGTTCTGGCCGCGCGCAAACAGATCACCGTGGAGCTGGGCCGACCGCCGGTGCTGCCGCCGATGTCCGTCGATGCCGGCAAGATCGAGCAGGTGCTGAACAATCTGATCAGCAACGCGGTGAAGTTCTCCCATGCCGGCACCGCCGTGCAGGTCCGCGTGACGGCCACGGACGACTTCGCCACGGTCGCCGTGCAGGATCAGGGGCAGGGGATTCCGGCCGCAGACCTGCCGAAGCTGTTCAAACCCTTCGGCAAGACCAGCGTGCGCGGCACGGCCGGCGAGCAGACGACGGGGCTGGGTCTCGCCATCGTGCGCCGCATCGTCGAAGGCCACGGCGGCCGCATCTGGGTCGACAGCGAAGTCGGCAAAGGGTCGACGTTTCTCTTCACCGTGCCGGTCCGCGTTGACGCGCTCCAGCCTGACGCGCTCCAGGCTTAGGGCCACGCGCGTAGTAGTCGCGTTCTGTGTCGCGTCTGCCGAACGATGGCGCACCAGTCACGGGCCGCCGTACCTGCAGTTTGACGACCCGGTGCGGCGCGCCGGCGCGATTGCGAGGCAGTGTGCTCGCCTCGCCACTTGCCGCCGTTCCCCTCACCGGCGGCGGCACCGGCGACGCCCTTGTAGATGCCGCGCCCGGCCGCTCAGGTCGATAGCGGATGTGGCCCCCGCCGCGCCGCATCCATCACACGGCTTGGTTGGGAAAATGCGCCGTGGTACGCGTGGGGCTTCGCAGCAGGTCCGCAGCGGCGCGCGGCTGGCTTGAGCGGCATCCGCGACGAGGAATGAATCGCAGGGAGTTGCGAGGTGGAAATTCCCCAATCTCCGGAGGGTTTTCGGCACGTGCTTGGCGAGTGGCTCGATGCGAGCGACGCGCCGCCGCGCTCCGACACGGATGCCTGGGCGAAGCGCCTCGCCAACGAGGGGCTCCTCGCTCCGGCCTGGCCCAGGGAGCACGGGGGCCGCGGTCTGGATCGGGAGGCGGTGAAGGTCCTCGAACAGGAGTTGCGTGCGCGCGGCATCCGGCGCCCGGTGAACGCGGGCCTGACGATGCTCGGCCCCGTCCTCATGGAGTTTGCCAGCCCTGAGCAACTCCTGAGATTCTTGCCTCCCATCGCGCGCGGCGAGTCGACGTGGGCCCAGGGCTACTCCGAGCCGCAGGCCGGTTCCGACCTCGCCAATGTCCAGATGCGAGCGGAGGATCGCGGCGATCACTATCTGGTGAACGGCCAGAAGATCTGGACCTCCGGCGCCGATCAAGCGAATTGGATCTTCTGTCTGGTGCGAACGGATTTCGCGGCGCCGAAACACGAGGGCATCAGTTTTCTGCTGGTCGAGCTCGGCAGTCCCGGTGTCGACGTCGCACCGATCACGCTGATCTCCGGGCGTTCGCCGTTTTGCGAGGTCTTCTTTTCCGACGTCAGCGTTCCGAAGGCGAACTTGATCGGAGAGCCCGGCAAGGGCTGGACCATCGCCAAGCGCTTGCTGCAATTCGAGCGGTCCATGCTGGGGTCCGAGGGATTGTCGTCGCTCACCGGCGGAGCGGGCCGGATGAACCTCGCCGAGATCGCCACGCGCCGCATCGGCACCGATGCGAGCGGCCGCCTCGTCGATGCCTTGCTGCGCGATCGGCTCGCACGCCAGCTGGTCGCGGAGCGAGCCGATCGACTCACCAGTCGACGGGCGGGCAGGCTGGGCAGTGGCACTGCGGACGCGGCGCGCATCTCGTCGATTCTCAAGCTGGTCAACTCCGAAACCAATCAGCGCCGCTACGACCTGATCGTCGATCTGCTCGGCAACGACGCCTTCGGCTGGCAGAGCGACGGGTTCAGCGACTTCGAATTGTCCGTCCCCGTGCAATGGCTGCGCTCACGGGCCAATACGATCGAGGGCGGAACGTCCGAGATCCAGCTCAACATCATTGCCAAGCGCGTGCTCGGTCTGCCGAGCGGTCCCGGGGGTTTGATCGATCTGTCCATCGCCGTCAGTGAAGAGCAAGAGCTCATTCGCGACGCGGCGCTGAAGTTTCTGCGCAAAGAGCAGCCCTTGAAGACCCTGCGAGCGCTGCGCGATTCGGAGCAGGGTTTCTCCGCGTCGTTCTGGCAGGCCGCCTGTGAGCTCGGATGGCCAGGGATCCTGGTGCCCGAGGAGGACGGTGGTGCCGGCCTGGGCTTCCGCGAGTTGGGCGTCGTCTTTGAGTCCGTGGGACGTCATCTGGCCGCCACGCCGCTCTCGAGCTGCGCGCTCGCGATCAGTTGCCTGCGCCTGGCGGGAGGCCAGGCATCGCACGCCGATCTCCTGGGCAGACTCGCGGCCGGAACATCCATTGTCGCGCTGGCGTTGGACGAAGCATCGCGTTTTGATCCCGGTGCGCTGCAAACACGGGCGGATGTGGATCCGAACGGCTTTCGAATCTCAGGCAGTAAACGTGTTGTCCTCGATGGCGGCGTCGCCGACGCCTTGATCGTGGTGGCGAGAACCAGCGAGCATGACGGCGGCACGGACCGCGACGGAATCTCCCTCCTTCTCGTCGATCCGAAGAGCCCGGGCGTTGCGGTCCAACCGTTGCGGTTGCTGGATGGGCGCCGGGCGAGTCATGTGACATTCGAGTCGGTGCGCGTGGCGGCATCGGCGCTGCTCGGACCAGTGGGCGCGGCCGGCCCGTTGCTCGAGGCGCTGATCGACCGCGCCGCGGTGATCCTCGCATGCGAGCTCGTCGGCATCATGGCGACGTCATTTGAAATGACCCTCGAGTACATGATGACGCGGGAGCAGTTCGGCCAGCCGATCGGTTCGTTCCAGGCCCTGCAACACCGCGCAGCGCGCCGGTTCAGTGAAATCGAACTGTGCATCTCCGTCGTCCAGGATGCGTTGGCGGCGATCGACGAGGGGCGCGACGACGCCTCGCTCGCAGCCAGTGCTGCCAAAGCTCTCGCGTCCGACACGGCACGACGTGTGACCGAGGACGCGCTGCAGATCTTTGGCGGCATCGGGATGACCGAGGAACACGACATCGGTCTGTTTTTCAAGCGGGCGCGAATCGCCAGCACCCTCTTCGGCGATGCCAGCTTTCACTACGAGCGGTTCGCCCGACTCCACTCGTTCTAGAGGCTCGCTTTTGCTTGCTCCCCCTCCTTTCCAAGGAGGGGGCTGGGGGAGGTAGCTCTCTCGGAATCCACCTCCCCTGAAGATCATCTGGAAGGCCTCACCCCACGGGTTGTAACGTTCGGTTGAACCGGACCGACGCAACCAACCCGTGGGGAGGAGGTGTGGAGATGAATGGATTGTACTGTGGGATCGATCTGCATTCCAACAACA
>CAYVUV010000110.1:0-13836 GCA_964455095.1 uncultured Binatia bacterium (SeqCode) | reverse complement strand
CGCGACGCAGGCGACGCGCGGCACGTCGCTGAAGCTGAGCGCGGTGCGCGTCGCGCCGGCGCCGTAGGCGAGCGAGATCTTGCCGAGATCATAGGCGCCGACGGCGTGCTGCGGGACGGCGAAGGTGACCCAGATGCGGCGCTCCTGACCCGCGAACAGCGAGCCCGGGCGGAAGATGACGGTGTTGTCGGCGGTCTCGAGCGGATATCCCGCCGCGTCGACGACGCGCACGCCGGCGCCCGGCTCGATCTGCACCGCCAGGCCGGAGGCGACCGTCGTGCGCGCGGCATCGAGCTCGCGTGCGAACACGCTGGCCAGCTCCTGCGCCTCGCGCAGGTAGTAGTAGTTGCCGGTGCCGGCGTCGGCGAGCGCCGTCATCAGGTACTCGTTGAAATCGGCGCCGACGCCGACGGCCGAGAGCATGAACTCGCCGCGCCCGGCGCGCTGTGCGCGGTGCGTGAGACCGTCGGGGCTGGGGTCGCCCTGGTTGGCGAGGCCATCGGAGATCAACACGACGTGCGGGACGCGGCCGCTGGTGCGGCTGCCCTCGACGATGTCGAGCCCGAGATCGAGCCCGCTCGACATGTTGGTGCCGCCGTCGGGCTGCAGCTCGGCAATCGCGCCGCGCCATGCCGTCCGCGTGTCGTCGTTCACGGCCGAGAGCGGGATGGTGACGGCGGCGTTGTCCGAGTAGGTGATCAGGGCGAAGCGATCCTGCGCCGAGAGCTGCCCGAGCAGCTCGCGCACGGCGGCGCGGGCGTGCTCGATCTTGTCGCCCATCATCGAGCCGGAGCGATCGAGGATGATGACGAGATCGGTCGGGCGGCGTCCGTGCCGCGCGATCTCCTCCCCCGCCCCGGCGGCCATGACCAGCTCCATGCGCGCCAGGCCGTCTTGGCCGAGCAGCACCGCGGTGCGATCGAGCGTGCCGGCGAACGACACCGCGCCGTGCGCCGGAGCGGAGAAGGCGGTCGGGCCGTTGGGCGGTGGTGCGGGCGCCGGACGGGCGGCGCCGCGCGCGCCGGCGCCGGCGAGGGCGGTGGCCAGCAGCAACGTGCCGGCGGTGATGAGGTGTGAGCGTTTGGTTGTCATGTGCGTCTCCTCTCGGTTGGTGAGCGGCGTGATTGCCGTCACTTCGACTCTGCGGAGTCAGACGCACGAGCGGAAGATTCGGTCGGTAAAACGAAGGTAAAACGTGTGCCACAAGGCCTACACGCCGTTTACTCTCGAAGCGAAACTTCCCTACACTGGCGCCAATGACGACCAAGCTGGCGGTCCTCGTCGTCGAGGACGAAGCGGCGATCTGCAGCGGTCTCTGCGACGTGCTGGCCTATCACGGCTACGCGCCGACGGGTGTCGGTTCGGGCGAAGATGGGCTGCGTCTCGCCGCCGGCGGACAGTACGCGCTGGTGCTGCTCGACGTGATGCTGCCCGGCATGAGCGGCTTCGATGTCTGCCGCGCCCTGCGCGCGCAGCGGCCGCTGCAGGCGATCCTGATGCTGACGGCGCGCGGCGCCGAGGCCGACGTGCTGGAGGGATTTCGCTGCGGGGCCGACGACTACGTCACCAAGCCGTTCTCGATCTCCGAGCTCATGGCGCGCGCCGAGGCGTTGCTGCGGCGTTCCGGCAATCTCGCCGTGCCGGTGCCCGAGCCATTCGACTTCGGCCCGTGGCGCGTCGACCCGACGGCGCGCGTGGCGGCCTGCGCGCGCGGCAACGTCGAGCTCACCGCGCGCGAGGTCGCGCTCCTGGCGCTGTTCGCGCGTGAGCAGGGCCGCATCGTGGGCCGCCGTCAGCTGCTGGTCGAGGTGTGGGGACTGCGCCACGTCGAGCGCATTCACACCCGCACCGTCGACATGCATATCGCCAAGCTGCGCAAGAAGATCGCCGCCGTCGCCCCCGACGCCATCGAGACCGTGCGCGGCGAGGGCTACCGCTTCGCGGGTTGAAGTCATGCGCCGCTTTCCCCTCGTCATGTTGTTGGTCGCGCTGGCGCTCGCCGTGCCGATGATCTTCCTGGTGCAGCGTGCGCTGCAGAGCGTGGTGCTGGAGCGCCAGATGCGCCACCAGGCGCTCGCCGAGCGCGTCTTCGACGAGATGGAGCGCGGGCTCTCGCGGCTGCTCGAAGGCGAGGAGGAGCGGCCCGTCGAGCGCTACGTCGCGGCAGGCAAGGTGCCGGCGTTCCCGTTCATCGTCGGACACTTCGAGGTCGACCCCGACGGGCGCGTCACGGCCGCGGCGCGCCTCGACGCCGAGGAGCGGGCGGCGCGCCGGCGCCTGTACGCGCCGGAAGGCCGAGAGGCAGCGGAGGTCGCGCGCGTCGTCGAAGCGTACTGGCGGGCGGGGCGGACGGCGGCGAACGCGCGGCCGGACACCATCGCCCAGGTGCCGGGGACGACCGTCGCCGTCGACAAGGACGCGGCGGCCAAGACAGCCGCTGACGAAGGCGAGTCGCGCGATCGGCGCGAAGCGAAGAGTGACGCGTCGGCATTCGACGCGCTGCGCTCGCTCAACAAGGGCGTGCAAGAGCGGGTGCTGGCGCGCCAGAAACAGGCGGCGGAGTACGACCGCCCCGCCGCAGCGTCGGCGCCGCAGCCGGCGCGCGAGGGCTTGGCAGCGGGAATGGCGGAAGCGCCGCCGGAGCTGCTCGATTCGGCCCGCGGCGCGAGCGACTTCGCGCCGATGAACGGGCGGGTCATCGACGCCGACCATCTGTTGCTCTGGCGCACGGTCGTGCGCGAGACGCGGGCGTATCGGCAGGGGGTGCTCCTCGAAGTCGAGCCGCTGGCGGCCTGGTTGCGCGAGCAGGGGCTCGGCGACGAGCTGGCGCAGTATGCGCAGGTATCGTTCGCGACCCCGTTTGCGGCGCCGGACGAGGAAGGCGGCGCCGGCGCGTTCACCTACCGACACCGCTTCGGCGATCCGTTCGCCGACCTGACGGCGCAACTGGCGCTGCGCCCGCTGCCCGGTGTCGGTGGTGTCGGGTACGTATACGCGCTGGCGGCGGTGATGCTGGCGACGGGCGCGCTCGGCCTGGCGGCGCTCTACCGCATGGTGTCGGTAGTGGTGAGCTTCGCCGAGCGGCGGAGCAACTTCGTCGCCGCCGTGTCGCACGAGCTGAAGACGCCGCTGACGGCGATCCGGATGTATGGCGAGATGCTGCGCGACGGCATGGTGACCTCGGAGGCCAAGCGCGACGAGTACCACCGCCACATCACCACCGAGGCGGAGCGACTCAGCCGGCTGATCAACAACGTGCTGGAGCTGTCGCTGCTCGAGAAAGGCACGCGCCAGATGGCGGTCGGCAGCGGCGCGGTGGGGCCGGTGGTGCGCGAGGCGGCCGAGGTGTTGCGCGCGCATGTCGAGGGGCAGGGGTTCGAGCTGCGCGTCGACGTCGCGGCCGACTTGCCGCCGGTGCGCTTCGAGCCCGACGCGCTCATGCAAGTGCTCTGCAACCTGATCGACAACGCGGTCAAGTACGGGCGCGACGCGTCGACCAAATCGATTGCCCTGCGCGCCTGGCGCGAGGGCGGCACCGTCTGCGTCGCCGTGCGCGATCGCGGTCCCGGCGTCGCGCCGCGCCATCTGGGCCGCATCTTCGAGCCGTTCTATCGCGGCGAGAGCGAGCTGACGCGGCGCAACAAAGGCACCGGCATCGGCCTCGCCCTGGTGCGCGGTCTGGCCGAGCAGATGGGGGCACGCGTCAGCGGCCACAACGTCGCCGACGGGGGCTTCGAGGTGGTGGTCGCGTTTCACGCCGCGTCGTAGCATGGCTGTTCGCCATTGCGGCGCCGGCGAAAGCCGTCTAGTTCCCACTCCGTTCCTTCTTCATCCCCCCTCCTTTCCAAGGAGGGGGCCAGGGGGAGGTAATTGACGCCGGCTCGTAACCCGGACCTTTCTAAAGCAACCTCCCCTAACCCCTCCTTGGAAAGGAGGGGGACCGGAGGGAAGGAGGGGACCGGACGGACTCGTTCGGACCCCCGTCCGCGCATCCTTGATTTCCCAGGGGCGCTCTAATAGGAGCGAGGCGGCGCGTTCGATCTGATCATATCCGCTCGCTCGCGGCTGGGGCTGGCAGTGCCGGGGGGCGAGAAAAGGGGGGGACAATGAGGGAGCAGCTCACGATCATCGCGGGGTTGGTGGCGCTCGTGATGGCACCGGTGGCCGTGCAGGGGCAGGCGGCCGATCAGAAGAAGGCGGCTGAGCAGAAGCGGTCGGTCGCGAGCCGCGGCTATTCGCGCTTCGAGCTCGAGAGCGCCACCGTCGACGGCCTCTGGGCCGAGCTCGGCGCGCTGTACGACAACACGAACACGAACATCACCAACTTTCCCACCCAGAAGGTCGATGACCTCGACCGCGCCAACGCCTTCGCCCGCTTTGCCTACGGCGGCGGCAACATGTGGGAGGGCGGGGTGCTGCTGCCGTTCTACTCCGCCGACGGCGAGGTCAACGGCAAGAACATCGACGCCACCGGTGTCGGCGACGTCCAGCTGTCGGGCAAGTTCATTCCGCTGCGCACCTCGGTGGTCACCTTCGGCGGCGGCCTGCTGCTGACGCTGCCGACGGGCGACGAGGACGACGGGTTCGGCACCGGCGAGGTCGGCGGCGGCCCCTTTCTGACCATGGGCGTCAACCTGGCCATCCTCGAGCTGCGCGGGCACGCCGGATGGGAGTTCCTCGCCGGCGATCACGACAAGGAGATCAACTCCGACCGCCTGCTCTACGGCTTCGGGATCCACGTGCCGATCGGCGACTACGTCGCGGTGCGCAACGAGTTCGTCGGTGTGCGTCTCGACAGCCCCGACAACCCGACCGAGGTCAATTACCTGGGCGGCTTCGATTTCCGCCTGCCGATCGGCAACTTCGACCTGCTCTTCCGCCCGACCGGCACCGTCGGCGTGTCGAACCGCGCGCCCGACTGGGGCGTCGGGGCGTCGATCGCGTTCACCAGCCCGACGTACAAGTCGGCCAAGGCGCCAAAGATGGTCGGGGGCATCGTCATCGAGGAATAGGGCGCGGTTCGCGTCGCCGCGGGCGCGCGCTCAGTCGGAGTCGAACGTCTCCGCCAGCACCTGGCGCAGGTCGATGGCCGACCGCGCCGCGGCGGCGCGCACGCGCTGGGCCACGCTGTCGTCGTGGCGATACAGGCTCAGCGCGGCGACGGCGTCGCGCGCGCTCGGCCCACTGTCGCCGGACACTTGCGCGAGGAGGAAATCGATTCCCTCGTCGCGCCGCAGCATGGCGATGGCGAGTAATGCCGTGCGCCGCAGGTCGGGTTTGAGCGCGCGCTCCCACCATTGGCGCAGCGTCTCGAACGCCTCCGGCACGCGCGAGCCGCCGAGCGCCAACGCCGCGGCTTCCTGTTGTGCGGCGTCGGCGCGGTCGAGGAACTGGCCGACGAACGGCAGCGAGGCGCCCGGCGCGAGGCGCAGCAGCGCGGTCAGGCATTCGGCGACGACGCTCGGGTCGTCGTCGCCGAGCAGCGCCTTGAGCCGCAGCAGCGGCGCGCCGTGTTCGCTCTCGCTGTAGGCGAGCGCGCGCGCGGCGTCGGCGCGCGCCGGGGCTTCGGGGTCGGCGAGGAGGTCGGCGAGCTCGCTCAACACGTCGCGGTAGTTCATGCGCACCAGCCCGAGGGCGCACACCCCGCGCAGCGCGGTGGCGGTATCCGTGCGACCGCCCCAGACCGGCTCCATCTGGCGGTGGCGGATACCGCGCAGGAAGATGCCCTCCTCGCGCGCGCCGAGGCGGTAGAGCGCCTCGGCGATGGCGTGCTTGGCCGCGCAGCCGGGGTCCGACTTCACGGCGTCGACCATGAGCTTGTCGAACGCCGCGAGCAGGTCCGGCACCAGCGCCGCCAGCTCGAGCTCGCCGGCGAGCCGCGCCGCCTTCGCGGCCACATGCGAAGACTTGCCTTTCAGTGCCCGGCGCAGCGCCGCGGCGGCATCGCCGGCTGCCGGATCGGCGCGCACCGCGGCGAGCTCGGCGAGGGCGTCTTCGATGGCGCGCGACTTCGCCATCGGCGGCTCACCCGTGGGTCGGGTCGGCCGCCATCGTGCAGTCGAGAAAGCCCGCGTCGAAGATCTGGCCGATGAGCAGGCGGTGGCCGCGCGCGGCGGCGACGCTGGCGGCGGAGATCTGCGTGCCGTCGTTGAGGTAGATTTCGTCGACGGTGCCGTCGGGCGACACGCGCAGGACTTGCGACGGCGACAGTTCCTTCGGATTGTCGCGATGGGCAGTGACGCGCAGCATCTTCGGGTGCGCGCCAACCCACAGCGTGCCGTCGCGGTCGACCTCGATGTTGTCCGGCCCGCTGCCGACCGCGATGGTGCGCTGGAACGTCAGCCGCTCGGTCGCCGGATCGCGGTCGTAGACGCGCAGGGCGCGCGGGGTCACGGTCGCGACGTAGAGCCGGCGCCCGTCGGGGCTGACGTTGATGCCGTTGGGAAAGACGAGGTCGGTGATGGCGGGCCGGAACCCCCCCGGCCCGTAGTACAGCACGTTGGCTTTGCCGAGTTGCAGATAGGTCTCGACGTTCTGCATGAACCCCGGCGCGTGCTTGTGCGTGTTGGTGAGGTAGAAGCGATCCGGGCCGACGGCGACGAGATCGTTTGCCATCACCAGCAGCGGATCGGTCAGCGTGGCGCGGTGCACCAGACCATCCTCGCGCAGGTCGAATACCTCGACGGTGTTGCCGCGCTTCCCCTCGCCGAGGGGCGGATGATTGATGACGAACAGCACGTCGTGGCCGCTGTCGTCGGTCCACAGGCTGAGGCCATGTGGTTGGAACGTCACGTCGGCCTGCGGCGTCAGGTTGACCGGTACCGCATCAGGCGTGTTCAGGTCGTAGGCGTAGATCGCCCCCGGCACCGGCTTGCCGGCGGCCTCGGCGCGGCGATTCGCTGCCGAGAGATAGGCCACACCCGTGCCCGGGTGAATGGTCAGGTCTTCGGTGCCGATCGGCCCGTCGACCAAGCGGCACTGCCCGGCGAAGTGCGGCTCGATGCGGCGGAATGCGCCGGCGAGCCAGAAGATGCGCAGCGTGAACCCGATCACGGCCAGCGCGACCAGGCCGATGAACCCCAGGATGAGTCGGCGCGACATATCTTCCCCCTGCCTGGCAGTTGACAGGCGGGCGCTGCCGCCGTCAAGCGCGCGGTGCCTTCATGCAGTTTTCGCCGCGATCGGATAGGGTGCGGCGGAGGAGGAGCGAGATCGTGCACCGACCGTACCTTGCAGCTGTGATTCTGGTGGGCGTCTTCGTATGCGGCTGTCACGCCGGCGTGCGCGGCGCCGTCGACCCCGCGCCGCCGCGTGTCGCGATCGAGAACACGTCCTGGAAGCTCGTCGAGCTCGGCGGCGCGCCCGTCGTGGTTGCAGAAGGTGCGCCGGCGCCGCACGTCACGTTGATCGCGGGCCAGAAGCGGCTGTGGGGATCGGGCGGGTGCAATCAGATCATGGGCAGCTACGTCGTCGCCGGGCACAGCCTGCGCTTTGCCGAGCTGGCGACCACGCGCAAACAGTGCGCGCACGGGATGGCGGAGGAGCGGCAACTGCTGGCCGCGCTCGAAGCGGCGTCGGCCTACGAGATCTCCGGCGATTCCCTGGCGCTCTACGGTGGCGGCAAGACGGTGCTGGCGCGGTTCACGGCGCTGTTCTCCAAGTAGTCTTCTTCACGCCGCACGGCGCAGATTTTCCGAATCGCCCCGCCTTTTTCACATTGTGCCCCCGAGTTTCACGCCATCAGGGGCATGATGCGAATTCGATTTCGAGCCATGAAGACGTCCCGCGCTGGGGCAATTCCAACCGGTGGAGGTCTGCGATGAAGACGTCGACGGTGCGGTCGTTCGTTCTCGGACGCATGTGCGGAGCGCTGGTCCTGGCGCTGTTCCTGGTCGCCGGCTGCGGCAGTGGCGGGGGTGGGGAGGGGAGTGGCGGCACTGGCAGCATCCCTCAGGGCGGTCCAGGTGACGGGAGCATCCCGGCACCGACCGCGACCCTCGATGCCGGTCCCGCCGCGACCCCTGTTGCGGAGCAGGCGCCGACCTCGACGCCCCTGGCGGTGAGAACGCTGGTGATTGGTCCGACCGAACCGACGCCCACGCAACCGGACGAAGCGACGCCGACGCCGATCCCGACCGCGCCCAATACACCGTCTGGCGCGGTTGCCAGGGAGGACGTGGCCTTTCCCGGCTGCGCGGCGGTGATGGCGGAGGAGCACTACTGCCTGACCGTGTCCGGCGCCGGGATCGCGCTGCTCGGTCTCGACAGCGGCGCGCTGTGCCCGGTCGCGCCGACGACGGCGGCGGTGGACGGCTACTTCAGTGCGTCGATCGGCTGGCTCGGAGAGGAGATGTACATCTGCGCCTACGAAAGCGGCTTGCTGCGCGTGTCGCTGCGCGACGGGAGCGTGGAGGCAGCCAACCTGCCGTGCGCGGCGGTCACCGACTACCGCGGCGGTTTGTTGGTATCGTCGTGGCCGTTCTCCGAGTCGTTCGAGAACCCATTGCAGTGGTATGCGGATTTTTCCGCCGCGACCCAGGGCGTCGTGGGGGCGCAATACAGCCTCGGCGCCTGGTCGAGCCGCATGACGACCACCGGCGACGCGTTCTACGGCGCGTGGCACTCGACCACCAGCATCGATGTCGGCGATCTGTCGACCGACCAGCCGGTCGGAGTGCTGACGCTGGACAGCTACGACGGCTGGATCCTCGGCCTCGCCGTGACCAACGATGGCGTCCTGGTCATCAGCCGCGGCGAGGAGGTGGGCCTGTTCGATGTCCGCACCGGGCAGCAGCTGCGCACGCTGCATCCCACCGGCAGCGTTGCCGGCCTGTCGTGTGTCAGTCCGGCGCATCGAACGCCGCCGCCGGTGCCTTCCGTGCCGCCGGTGACGCCGTCCCCGACGCCGACGCCGTGCGGCGCAGCGTCTGACGAGGACGGGATGTGGTACGACGGCTGCGGTTCATCGTACTGTGCGGAGCTGTCCGCCTCGCTGCCGGATCGGCAGCGGGCCGACTTCCCGCCGTCGATACCGATCGCCATGAACTGCGGCGGCGGTGGCTACGGCTCGTCGAACTACGTGAATCCAATCGCCTCACCGGACGCGGCGGCGGAGCTGCATGTGGTCGGGGTCTACGAGGGCAAGGGCAACGCGGGTTTCCGCTCCGACGCGCAGGGAGTCGTCGACGTGCTCGTGCACGAGCGGCCGAAACCGGTCGTGCTCTTCCTCAGCGCCTACGAATCGATGCTGTGGCGGATCGAGATCGAACCGGGCGCCCAGGTCGCGCGCGTGATCACGCAGGGGTACGGCGATCAGGCGGTTTCGGGCGTGCCGGCTGAGGTCCCGGTCGAGCACCGCGGCCCGGGTGAGACGTGCGCGTACGCCTACGGCTGGGAGGTCGAGCACAACACCGGTGGCGGCGGGTACCACCTCATGATCGCAACGGCCCGCGACCTCACCGGCCTGACGGAGACGTCATTCCAGGGTTGCTACAACGGCGACCGCTTCGAGATTCCATACTGGAGCGGCGAGCCGCCGATACAACACCCCACGCCGGTGCCGGGCGACGAGCGCGTGCCGAACCAGCAGATGACTTTCCCCGGTTGTGAGTCGGTGACGGCCGAGCGGCAGTTTTGCCTGACCTCCACTTACGGCGCACTCGCCCTCCTCGGTCTCGACAGCGGGCAGGTATGCCCGGTGACGAACACCGGGGCCGCCGTGGGCAACCCGCTGGCGAGCTCGCTCGTCTGGCGCGGGGAGCTCGCATACACGTGCACGGGATCCGGGCTGGTGCGCATCTCGCTGCGCGACGGCAGCTGGGAGTCCGCGCAAGTGCCGTGCGGCGGCGTGGCCGAGTACGACGGCGGCCTCGCGCTGCTGGGATCCATCTTGGATCTGCAGCACTGGGGCACGCCGCTGATCGTCTATCCGAGCTACGCGGCGGTGTTGGCCGGACAGCCCAGCCACGAGTTTCCGTTCGGGAACGGCTCGTTCTCCTCGACGATACACGGCGACACCTTCTACGGTGCCTGGCACTCGACGAATACGATCAACGCGGTCGGTCTCTCTACCGGGGTGACGCGCGACATCACCCTCGAAGGATACGATGGCTGGATTCTCGGCATGGCCGTGACTGACGATGGCGAGCTGGTTATCAGCGGCGACACGTGGGGCGATACCGTCCGCCTGTTCGACGCACAGACGGGCCTGCACCTGCGCGACATTCATCCGTCGACGCCAGTCTTCGGTCTGTCGTGTGTGACGCGGGAGCCAGTGGCCGAGTAGACGCCCCCGGCCGATCGGAGTCGCGGCGGAGACTGCCGCTCACTTGGCGGGGCGCGAGCCCGCCATCTCGATGATGCCGCGCCGGACGTGCAGCAGCCAGCGGCCGTCGACCTTGCGCAGCTGATCTTCGTAGCGCCCCGTGGTCGGCGTCTGGCTGCCGGGCTCGCCGGTGAAGGCGAGCACGTAGGTCGTGGCCTCGGCCTGTTCGCCACCGCCGGTGATGATGCAGTTGGTGACGAAGTGGCGCATGGTGAGACCGACCTTGGAGAGCATGGCGGCGAAGCCGCGGATGCCGTCCTTGCCGTGGTGCGTCCCCATCAGCTTGCCGAAGTCGAGCGTGCAGTCGTCGGTGAACAGGCCCGGCATCTCGTCCCAGCGCTGGAAGTCGATGCAGCGGCTGTAAACGGCCATGAGCTCCTGGATGGCGAGTCGGTCTTCAGTGGTGAGCTGGCTCACGGGCTTCTCCTTGCGCGCCTACTCTTCCGGCGTTGCCTGGGTTTCGCTCGGGGCCTTGCCCTCGTCGCCGGCGGCGCTGCGACTGCCGGCGCGGCTGCGCGAGCGGCGGCGCCGCTTGGGCGGCGCGGGCGTCTCGGCCGCCGCTTCCCCCTCCGCCGCCGGCGCCGCCTCGTCGGCAGGTGGCTGAGCGGCCGGTGCCGCGCGGCGCTGGCGCGGCGCATGGACGGGTGCCGGGGCCGGTGCGTGCGCTTCGGCCGGTGCCGGTGCGTGCTCGCCGGGCACGACGCGCACGCGGCCGTGCGAGTCGACCTCGACCTCCTTCAGCATGCGCAGGCGCGTCACCAGACGCGGTGAGCCGGGCGGGCGCGAGAAGCCCTCGGCTTTCAGCGCGTTCTCCAGGATGTCGAGGTTGACCCAGCGGCCGTGCTCGCCCTTGGTCAACCGGCTGATGAGGCCGACCATCTGATCGCGACTGGCGGCGTGCGGCTCGTCGGCGACATGCGGTGCGCGCGACGTGTGCGACATGTGCGGCGCGTGCGCGGCATGGGTCGGCGCCGCCGACGTGTGCACGGGCCGGCTCGGTGCCGCCAAAGGCGGGCGGTTCTCGCCGCGGCCGCGCGTGCGGCGCCGGCCGCCACGGGTGCGGCGCGCGGGCTTGGGCTCGTCCGACTCCACCGGCGGCGGCGCCGCGCCGCGGCGCAGCTGCAGGCGCTCGTAGGCCACGCCGCGCGCCGCCGCCGCATCGCCGACGGCGTCGAAGGCGCGGTCGTTCGAAACGATTTCCAGGACGTCGCCCGGTGCCGCCTGGCCGAGAAAACAGCCGGCGGCGACCGCGATCCACAGATCGCTCCAGTCGCGCACGCCGCGCGCCGGCGCGCTGTGCACCAGCTGCGCGCCGATCGACGCCAGCCGGCGCGCCATCTGCGGACCGATCGCGCGCCAGTTGCCGACCGCGGCGAGCTCCACCGTGCGCGCGTGCCGGTCGATCTTCAGCGCATCGATCACCTCGAAGAGCGCGTCCTCGCTGCTGGTGTTCTCGACGTCGATGAAGATCGCACGCCGCCCGCCCGTCACCGGTGCGGCCGCCGCGCGCCGCGCGCGCGCTGGTGCCGGTTTCGCCTTGGTGATCGCGACGGTGCGCGCCGCCTTCTTCGCGATGACCTTCTTCGGTTTTGGTTTCGCTGCCGGCTTGCGCTTCGCGTTCGCACTGCGCGGCGCCCGCGCGGTTTTGGCCTTGGCTACCTTGCGGGGTTTCCCCGTCTTTTTTGTTGGCACGTCTGCACTACTGCCAGGCTTTCGCCCTCTCCGTCAAAGCCTCGGGGTCAGATTCTCGGCCGGGGCGCGCGAAGGGCGCTGGCCGCGGTGGTGCGGCGCGGAGCGACATTCGCCGTTGCCAGGTGGTCTGCCGCGTGGTTGAAGGGCCGCATGCGCACAGTGCTACTGGCGGTCGGGTTGTCCTGGTTGGCGCTCGCGGCGCCGGCCGGCGCGGTCGATTACTACGTGAAGAACGGCGGGGCGAATGCCAACGATGGGTTGTCCGTCGCCACCGCCTGGGCGACGCTCGCCCACGCGGCCGCGGTCGTTCTCCCCGGCGACACGGTGCGCGTGCTGGACGGCAACTACCAGGGCTTCGACCTGCGGCGCTCTGGCACTTCCGGCAACCCGATCACCTTTCGCGCCGAGGGGCCGCACGTGCGTATTACCGCGGACAACGGCATCACGCCGGATGGCATCAACGTCGAGAACGCGGCGCACGTGGTGATCGACGGTTTCATCGTCGACCAGCGCACCCGCGCCGGCATTCGCGTCGCCGTGTCGCAGTTCGTCACCGTGCGCAACTGCCACACCGGCTTCAACGGCCGCTGGGGAATTTTCAGCGGCTTCGCCGACGACCTGACGATCGAGAACAACGAAACGCACGACTCGATCGACGAGCACGGGATCTATGTCTCCAACAGCGGCGACCGCCCGATCATTCGCGGCAACCGGTCGTACGACAACCACGCCAACGGCATCCACATGAACGGCGACGAGAGTCAGGGCGGCGACGGCCTGATCTCCGGCGCCCTGGTCGAAGGCAACGTCATCCACGGGAACGGCGCCGGCGGCGGCTCGGGCATCAACATGGACGGTGTCACCGACAGCCGCGTGCAGAACAACCTGCTCTACGACAACCACGCCAGCGGCATCAGCCTCTACCGCGTCGACGGCGCTGCCGGCTCGAGCGGCAACATCGTGGTGAACAACACCATCATCAACGCCGCCGACGGGCGCTGGTGCGTCAACATCAGCGGCGGCTCGACCGACAACACCGTGGTCAACAACATCCTCTACAACTTCCACTCGTTCCGCGGCGCCATCACCATCGACGCCGCGAGTCGGCCGGGTTTCGTCTCCGACTACAACAGCCTCATGGACCGTTTCAGCAGCAACGGCGGCGGCAGTGTGATCACGCTGTCGGCGTGGCAGGCGTTGGGCTACGACGCGCATTCGTTCCTCGCCGTGCCCGCCGATCACTTCGTCAGCCCGGGGGTCGACTTTCACCTGCTGGCGAGCAGCCCGGCGGTCGACGCCGGCACGAGCGCGAACGCGCCGGTCGTCGATATCGACGGCACACCGCGCCCGATCGGCGGCGGCGTCGACGTCGGCGCGTACGAGCTCGCCTCGCTCACCTGCGACGATGGCACTGCCGATCCCGGCGAGCAGTGCGGCGAGCCCGGTCTGCCGGCGTGCGGCGACCCGTGCACGAGTTGCCAGCAGTGCGCCTGCGTGCCGACCGTTCCCGTGTGCGGCGACGGTCTGGTGTGCGGCGCGGAGTCGTGTGAAGACGACGGCGACTGCGGCGGCGGACAGGTCTGCCAGGGGTGTGCCTGCGTCAATGCGCCGATCTGCACGAGCGGCATCGCGATCGAGCGGGCGAAAGTCGTGCTGCGCGCCGATCCCTTCTACATCAAGCTCAAGGGCGAGGCGCTGATCCCCAAACCGTGGAGCGGCGTGAACCCGGTGCTCAACGGTGTGCGCGTCGTGGTCGACGCCGAGTCCGGAGCCGGGGGGATCGACGCCGTGCTTCCCGGCGGCGCGCGTTGGTCGGTCAA
>CAYVUV010000109.1:0-4610 GCA_964455095.1 uncultured Binatia bacterium (SeqCode) | reverse complement strand
GCGTGCCGCGCGTGGCCAGCACCACCGGCGGCGGCGGCACGCCGGTGCAGTACATGGGCACGTTCCCGGCGTTCATGGCGGCGTGGGGGCCGATCGACCAGGGCTATGGCGCCGGGCAAGGCGTCAAGTGCTATCACTCCGAGCACCTGTACGGCGAGTTGTGGCACCGCGCGTTCATCGTCTCGCCCGACACGCCGTACGTGAACTACATCATCAACTGCGGCAACAACGTCGAGGCTTCCGGCGGCGTGGCCGGCATCTGGCGCGAGGCCGACGCGCGCGTGCGCGGGGCCAAGCGGGTGCAGGTCGAGCCGCACCTGTCGATCACCGGCGCGGTGTCCGCCGAGTGGGTGCCGATCAGGCCCAAGACCGACGCCGCGTTCCTGTTCGGCCTCATTCATCGCATCCTTCACGAGCGCGATTGGCGCGAGGTCTGCGACCTCCCGTACCTGAAGCACCGGACCAGTTCGCCGTACCTGGTCGGCCCGAACGGCTGGTACCTGCGCGACGCCGGCTCCGGCAAGCCGCTGGTGTGGGACCTCGCCGACGGGCGGGCCAAGCCGCACGACGCGGCGGACCTCGCCAATCCGGCGCTCGATGGCGAGTACGAGGTGGCGGGCGTCGAGCACGGGCCCGACGACGAGCGCATCACGCACGCCGCGGCGCGCGCGCGGCCCGCATTCCAGATGATGCTCGATCACATGAAGGGCTACAGCCCCGACTGGGCCGCGGCCGAGTGCGACGTGCCGGCCGCGACGATCCGGCGCGTCGCCGACGAGTACCTCGCGCACGCGTGCGTGGGCCAGACGATCGAGATCGAGGGCCAGACACTGCCGTTCCGGCCGGTTGCGGTGATGCTGGGCAAGACCGTGAACAACGGCTGGGGCGGCTACCACTGCTGCTGGGCGCGCACCGTGCTGGCGGTGCTGGTGGGCGCGCTCGAGGTGCCGGGCGGAACCCTCGGCACGGCGGTGAAGCTGGTGCGGCCTGCCGTCTCGCGCGTCGGCTCGGTGGTGCCGGGGCCGGACGGCCTGATGGCCTTCCAGTTCAACGAGACCTCGCGCGAGGGCTGGATGAGCAAGCCGCACATCCGCAACGCGTACAAGACGCTCGTGCCGCTGGTGTCGGATTCGCCGTGGTCGCCGGCGCTGGGGCCGGCGCACCTGCCGTGGCTGTTCCAGAAGCAGGCGCCGAAGAACTGGCCGCGCACCACGCCGCCCGACGTCTGGTTCTGCTACCGGACCAACCCGGCGATCTCGTCGTGGAACGCGCCCGAGGTGGCCGAGCGGCTGGCCGAGTTTCCGTTCATCGTCGCGTTCGCGTACACCGAGGACGAGACCAACCACTTCGCCGACATCCTGCTGCCCGAGGCGCTCGACCTCGAGAGCCTGCAACTGATCCGCATCGGCAGCACCAAGTTCACCGAGCAGTACTGGAAGCACGAGGGCTGGGCGATCCGCCAGCCGGCGATCGAGTCGCCGTGCGACACGATGGACTTCACCGACATCGCGACCGCGCTGGCCGAGCGCGCGGGCATCCTCGACAAGTACGTGGCGGCGGTCAATCGCGGCGCCGCCGGCACGGCGCTGCGCGACCGTGGCGGGCGCTTCGACTACTCGCTCGACGAGTCGCGGCCGCCGACCCGCGACGAGATCTGGGGCGCGTTCGCGAAGGCCGCCAGCCACGAGCTGACCGACGGCGAGGAAGTGCGCGACCTCGACTGGTTCAAGTCCAACGGCTTCCTGCTTCGTCCGTTCCCGCAACTCGACTGGTACCTGTACCCGGCGCTCGAGCGCCAGGGCCTGCGCTTCGAGTTGCCGTACCAGGAGCGCGTGGTGCGGCACGGCCGACAGCTGGCCAATCGCCTGCACGAGGCTGGCGTCGACTGGTGGGAGCACCAGCTCGCCGAGTACGAGTTCATGCCCACCTACGAGCGCTTCCCCGAGATCTGGATCGAGTACGCCCGCGAGTACGGTCGAGATCCCTCCGAGTACCCGTTCTGGGCGCTGACGGCCCGCTCGATGCAGTACAGCTGGGGCGCCAACGTCGGACTGCCGCTGATCAACGAGGTCGCCAACAACATCGCCGGCCACCGCGGCGTGATCCTCAACCGCTCGACCGCGCGCCGGCTCGGCATCGCCGAAGGCGACCGCGTCGCGATCGAATCGGTGTCGGGCACCACCGAGGGCAACGCCGTGCTGCGCGAGGGCATCCGTCCCGATACGGTGTTGATGATCGGTCAGTTCGACCACTGGAAGACGCCGTTCGCGAAAGACCTGAAGCTGCCCAGCCTGAACTCGCTGACCGACCTGTCGCTGAAGCTCACCGACGGCACCGGCAGCGGCTCGGACGTGATGCGGGTGCGCCTGCGACGCGCCGCCACCGGCGAGGTGCTCGGCGGGCCGCCGCCGGCCGCGCGCGCGGCGGGCGCCGCCGGGAGGGCCGGCGCATGAGCCCGGCCGGCCAATCGCGCATCGCCCCCGCGTCGCGCCCCGGCGCGACGCCGCGCTGGGGCATGGTGATCGACCTCAACCGCTGCGTCGGCTGCCAGACCTGCACCATCGCCTGCAAGCACGCGAACGACACGACGCCCGAAGTCCAGTGGCGCCGGGTGCTCGACGTCGAGCAGGGCACGTTCCCGGACGTGCAGCGGCTGTTCCTCGTGACCGGCTGCCAGCACTGCGCCGAGCCGCCGTGCGTGCCGGTGTGCCCGACCGGCGCCACGCGCCAGCGCGAGGACGGCCTGGTCACGATGAACTACGACGTGTGCATCGGCTGCGCCTACTGCGCGGTGTCCTGCCCGTACCAGGCGCGCACCATCGTTCACGAGCCGCGCGGCTACTACCGCGGCGCGACCACGCTGCAGGAGCAGGCCACTGCGCATCCCGAGCGTGTCGGCGTGGCGCAGAAGTGCACGTTCTGCCAGGGGCGAATCG
Source organism: uncultured Binatia bacterium (SeqCode) (assembly GCA_964455095.1). Lineage (GTDB taxonomy): Bacteria > Desulfobacterota > Binatia > HRBIN30 > CADEER01 > CAYVUV01. The sequence continues at coordinate 1,674 of CAYVUV010000109.1, read as the reverse complement.
ACGACGGGATCGCGCGCGGCCTGGTGCCCGGCGTCGATCCGGAGGCGACTCCGGCCTGCTCGGCGGCGTGCATCTCGCAGGCGATCCGGTTCGGCGACTTCAACGACCCGGGCAGCGAGGTCTCGCGGCTGGTGCGCGAGCAGCCGAGCGTGCAGCTGAACGCCGAGGTCGGCACCGACCCGCAGATCCGCTACCTGTACACGACGCCGGCAGTGCCGGGGCGCGAAACCGGCGCGCAGCCCGACGACGAGGAGCGACGCGCGGATCCGGCCAACCCGCTGGTCGGCGCGCTGCAGAAGTTCTGGGACTGGCGCGCCGCGATGAACTGGATGTTCGGCGGCGTCGGCAGCGGGCTCGCGATCGCGACCGGGGCGGGCCTCTGGCTGGGCCTGGTCGACCCGTTGCGCGCGCCGGCGATGTACCTGGCGTCGGGCATCCTCGTGGCGACCGGGCTGTTCTTCGTGTTCCTGAAGATCGGGCGCCACCTGCGCTTCTGGCGCGCCGCAACGCGCTGGCAGACATCGTGGATGACGCGCGAGCTGTACGTCGCGCTGGTCTACTTCCCGTCGGTGCTGGCCTGCCTGCTCGCGCCCGGGCCGCTGCCGTTCACGCTCGCCAGCGTGTCGGCCGCAGGCTTTCTGTTCTGTCAGGCAAAAATCCTGCATCGTGCCCGCGGGATACCGGCGTGGCGGGCCCCGCTGGTGCCGTGGATGATCGTCGGCACCGGCCTGTTCGAGGGCTGGGGCGCGCTGGCGATCGCCCAGTCGGCGACCGGGGCGCCGGGCGGCGCGCCGCTCGCGGCGACCGGCATCGCGCTGGCGCTGGGCAACGCGCTGCTCTGGCGCGGCTACGTCGCCGGCGCGGCGGCGCAGGGCATCGCGCCGCTCGCGCGGCGCGTGCTGAGCGCGTTCAGTGCGCCGCTGCACGCGGTCGGCCACCTGGCGCCGGTCGCGCTGGCGGCCGCCGGCTGGGCCCTGCCGGGCGCGGCGGGTGCCCTGCTGGCGCTGGCCGGGGCGGCCGCGATCGCCGGAGGCGCGGCCTGGAAGTTCACCCTGATCGTGCGGGCGGGCTTCACGCAGGGCTTCGAGCTGCCGCGCATGCCGCAGCGTGGATCCGGGCAGCGTGCGGCGCCCCCCAGGCTCGGTCCCGAGGCCGCCGCGTCACGCCCCGGAAATTGACAGTTGGCGCGGCGCCGGCCATAATTCGCGGTTCCCTGGAGGGGTGCCCGAGTGGCTAAAGGGGGCAGACTGTAAATCTGTTGGCTTACGCCTACGTTGGTTCGAATCCAACCTCCTCCACCAGATTTCTGCGCCGGGACCGAACCGAACCTCGGCGGGTGTAGCTCAATGGTAGAGCAGAAGCCTTCCAAGCTTACGACGAGGGTTCGATTCCCTTCACCCGCTCCAGCGTGCTTCGGGCGGCGCAGGAAACCGGAGAGGGATCCCGGAGCAGTCCGGGGCTTGCGATTTTCAGGGTGTCCGCCCATGTGGCTCAGTGGTAGAGCACTCCCTTGGTAAGGGAGAGGTCGCGCGTTCGATCCGCGCCATGGGCACCACGAACAATTTGAGCGCGCCGCGCGCGGCGCAGTACCACCAGCTGGCAGCATCGAAAGAAGAACCGGGAGTTCGACATGGCGAAGGGAAAGTTCGAGCGTACGAAGCCGCACGTGAACGT